>JAJYBG010000028.1 GCA_021779075.1 Actinomycetes bacterium
CCGGCGCGCGATCGTGGGGTGCCGCGCTCGCGGCGGGAGCGGTGCAGGCGTCCGGCGCTCGCGCCGACCTCACGGGGCTCGTGCCCGTCTTCAGGCTGCGCGACTGACCCTGTTGCCGAACCGTCGGGTCGGCACGGTGCAGGGCGGCGCCACTATGCGGAATCGTCGTCTCGAGCGCGCGCGACGATGTGCTCGGCGGCGACGACCCGCGCACCGCGCGTCGAGCGCTCCGCCACGGCGGCGGCGAGCCCGCCGATGCCGACGCCGAATGCGAGCGCGAAGAGCAGCACGAACCCGAACACGACGTTCCGGTCGTAGCCGGCGGTGTCGGGGTCGTAGGGCACCGAGTAGGTGGCGACGGCGGCGGCGATGCCGAAGACAGCGCCGCCGAGCGCCATCCAGCGGCCGACCTTGGGCATCCGGCGCACCCGCACCTGCTCCTCGGTCACCGTCTCGACGTACTCGGCCTCGACGTCCTCCGCTTCCGCGTCGATGATCTCGTCGCTCTCCTCTGCCACGGTGACATTGTCCCTTCGTAAGGTGTGCACCCGCTCAGCCAGCCGCGAAGCGGCGACGTGCTCGCCGCCCCCGCCGCCGGAGGCGGGCGGCGCAGCAGCGGCGGAGATCAACTGAGCTGAGTGGCCTCTACCCACTCGAGGTACTCGGGGGTCACCGTGCCGGTGATGTATTCGCCGGTGAAGCAGCTCATCTCGAGGTCGGTGACCTGCGACTGGCCTTCGAGGATCGCCGCCTTCATGTCCTCGACCTCTTGGTAGATCATGTTGTCCGCGCCGATCTCGCGGGCGACCTCGGGGATGGAGCGGCCCGAGGCGACGAGCTCCTTCCGCGACGGCATGTTGATGCCGTAGACGTGCGGGTAGCGCACCGGCGGCGCGGCCGAGGTGAAGGTGACCTGGTGGGCGCCGGCGGCGCGAGCCATCTCGACGATCTCGCGCGCGGTGGTGCCGCGCACGATCGAGTCGTCGACGATGAGGATGTTCTTGCCCTTGAACTCGCTCGACATCGTGTTGAGCTTCTGGCGGACGCTCTTCTTGCGCTGCGCCTGCCCCGGCATGATGAAGGTGCGCCCGATGTAGCGGTTCTTGTAGAACCCTTCGCGGTATTCGATGCCGAGCTTCCGGGCGACCTGCATCGCGGCAGGGCGGGAGGAATCCGGGATCGGCATGACGACGTCGATGTCGCCGATCGGCGCGTACTTCTCGACGGTCGACGCAAGGCGGTCGCCGAGGCGCAGCCGCGCCTCGTAGACCGAGATGCCGTTCATGACCGAGTCGGGGCGCGCGAGGTAGACGTACTCGAACGAGCAGGGGATGAGGCGCGGATTGCGCGCGCACTGCTTGGAGTAGAACTCGCCGCCCTGCGTGATGAAGATCGCTTCGCCCGGGTCGACGTCGCGCACGACCTCGTAGCCGGCGGCCTCGAGCACGAGCGATTCGCTCGTGACGACCCAGTCGACGCGGCCGCGCTTGCCCTCGCGGCGGCCGATGATGAGCGGGCGGATGCCGAACGGGTCGCGGAACGCGAGCAGTCCGTGGCCGGCGATCATGGCGATCGCCGCATACGAGCCCTCGACGCGCTCGTGCACCTGGCCGACGGCGTCGAAGACCTGGTCAGGGGTGAGCTCGAGGCCGCGGATCTGGCCTTCGAGCTCGGTGGCGAGCACGTTGACGAGCATCTCGGTGTCGCTGGAGGAGTTCATGTGGCGGCGGTCGATGTGGAAGAGGTCGTCGGAAAGCTCGCGCACGTTGGTGAGGTTGCCGTTGTGGACGAGCGTGATGCCGTACGGGGCGTTGACGTAGAACGGCTGCGACTCGCGCTCGTTGGCGGCGTCGCCCTTCGTCGTGTAGCGGACGTGGCCGATTCCGACGTTGCCCAGCAGCGACCGCATGTCGCGAGTGCGAAACGCCTCGCGCACCATGCCGCGGGCCTTGTGCATGTGGAACGTGGCGTCGTCGGCGGTGGCGATGCCCGTCGAATCCTGGCCGCGATGCTGAAGAAGAAGCAGGCTGTCGTACACCTGCTGGTTAGCCGGTTCGGCTGAGACGATCCCGACGATTCCGCACATCGCGCCCAGTCTTTCACACCCGTGCTGAACGGATGTCCGCCCGGTTCGGCAGCCTACGCCAAATAGGATTGCCCCATGGCTGACGGCACCTCGACCTACCGCGCGGCGGGCGTCGACACCGCAGCGGGCGACCTCGCCGTCGAGCTCATGAAGGCGGCGGTCGGCCGCACGCACGGTCCCGAGGTCATCGGAGGAGTGGGCGGCTTCGCGGGGCTCTTCGACGTCTCGTTCCTGCGTTCCTACGCCAAGCCGCTGCTCGCCACCTCGACCGACGGGGTCGGCACGAAGGTTGCGATCGCGCAGGCTCTCGACAAGCACGACAGCATCGGCCAGGACCTCGTCGGCATGGTCGTCGACGACATCGTCGTGGTCGGCGCGACGCCGCTCTTCATGACCGACTACATCGCCTGCGGCAAGGTCGTGCCCGCGCGCGTCGCCGACATCGTCGCCGGCATCGCCCGCGCCTGCTCGGCGACGGGCACCGCGCTCATCGGCGGCGAGACCGCGGAGCACCCGGGGCTGCTCGGCCCCGACGACTACGACGTCGCGGGTGCCGCTGTCGGCGCGGTGGAATCCGGCGCCGTGCTCGGCGCGCACCTCGTCGAAGACGGCGATGCCGTTCTCGCGCTCGGCTCGTCGGGCCTGCACTCCAACGGCTATTCACTCGTGCGGCACATCCTCGCGGGCGCGGGCATCGGCTATACCGAGCGATCGGATGCCTTCGGCGGGGTCGTCGGCGAGGTCCTGCTCGAGCCCACGCGGCTCTACGCCGCGCCGCTGCTGCGGCTGCTCGCCGACCCGCAGCTCGGAGCCGGCATCCACGCGCTCTCGCATGTCACCGGCGGCGGCATCGCCGCGAACCTGGCCCGCGTGCTGCCGCGCACCTCGTGGGTCGAGGTCGACCGTGCGACCTGGTCGCCGAGCCGCGTCTTCCGGGTGCTCTCCGACATCGCGGGAACGAGCCTCGAGAGCGCGGAGGGCACCTGGAACCTCGGCATCGGGTTCTTCGCCGTCGTGGCCGGGCCGGTTGCGGCGGATGTCGTGAACAGGCTCGCCCGTGACGGCATCCCGGCATGGCAGGTCGGCACGGTGACCATCGGCGCGCGCGACATCAGCGGGTTCGAGCAGGGCGCGAAGGGGGTCGACGGCGGCGCCGTGCGTCTCGTCGGCGCCTATCAGAACTAGGCGCTGTGCGCCTGTCCAGGTACGGGATCCTCGTCCCGGCCGCACGGCCTAGCCGGACGACGACGGAGCCTCAGGCGCCCTTCGGCGCTTTCTCTTCGTCCTCTTCGTCCTGCGACTCGCTGTCGGGGTCGTAGTCGGCCCACGCCGCGTACTGGTCGTCGACCGAGTGCTCGTGCGCGGTGAGTTCGCGCTCGAGGGCGGCGTAATCGACATCGGGGCTGAACGACTTCAGCTCACGAGCGATTTTCGTGTGCTTCGCCTTCTGACGGCCGCGACCCATGCGCAGGCCCCCTTTACAGCCTCGGGCCGGGGTGCATCCGTGTTCGGTGAGGGCACGCTTCCGGCAATACGGGGAACGAAAAACTAGCGATCAGCTTAGCACTTGGGGTTTTTCGGGCTCCTCGTGGCCGTCGTCTTCTCCCTGGGGGGTTCCGTCCTCGCGGACTTCCGCCTCGATCTGGGCGTTGACGGCCGCGGCGGCTGCCGCGCCGACGGCGGCCTTGCCCTTCTTATGGGACGCCGCGGTGTGACGGTGGAGCGTGCGCGCCTCGAGGCTGAGCGCGTCGCCGCGCCGGTCCTGACCCGGCAGCGGGCGCGATCGACGACCGTAGACGAGCTCGGTCGAGTCGAGGCGCCACGGCACGAGAGCGATCATGACGCCGTGCATGAGCATGAGATCGTGGCTGAGCCGTCGGGCCCGGTGGTTGTGCAGCAGCGTCTCCCACCAATGGCCGACGATGTACTGCGGCAGGTAGACGGTGATGACCTCGGCGCCGGCATACTCGCGACGCTTCTCGATGTAGAGCGCGAGCGGATGCCCGTATTCGCGGTACGGCGACTCGATGACGGTGAGCGGCACGTCGATGCGATTGTCGATCCACTGCTGCTTGAGCAGCGCCGTGGTCTCCTCGTCGATGCTGATGTGGACGGCCTCGAGCGAGTCGTGGTCGCCGGCGATGGCGTAGTCGAGTGCCTTGAGGGCGGGCTTCTGCAGATTGCCCACGAGGACGATGGCGTGGTCGCCGCGCGAGCCGAACTTGACGTCGGCATCGAGCGCGACCTCCTTCTCGACATCGCGGTAGTAGCGGTTCACGCCGAGCATGAGGAACCAGAGGATCGGCATCATGATGAACACGATCCAGGCGCCGTGGGTGAACTTCGTGATCGTGACGACGACGAGCACGGCCAAGGTGAGGAAGGCGCCGAAGGCGTTGATGCACAGCGATCGGATGATCGTGCTGCGGCGCATGAGCTCGCCGTCCTCGGTGCGGAAGCCCTCGTCGGTGCCGCCCGAGCGCAGCAGCCGGATCCAGTGCCGGACCATGCCGCTCTGCCCCAGCGTGAACGAGACGAACACGCCGATGATGTAGAGCTGGATGAGGTTCGTGAGGTTCGCGCCGTAGATCGCGAGCAGGATGATCGCCGCGAGCGCCAGCGCGATGACGCCGTTCGAGAAGACGAGGCGGTCGCCGCGGGTCGAGAGGGCCTTGGGCGCGTAGGAGTTCTTCGCGAGGACGAAGGCGAGCAGGGGGAATCCGTTGAACGCCGTGTTCGCCGCGAGCAGCAGGATCGCCGCCGTCACCGCCTGGATGACGAAGAACGGCAGCGAGTTGTTGCCGAACGTCGCCGAGGCGAGCTGGGCGATGAGGGAGCGCTGCGGCGAGGTCGCGCACTGCGCCCATCCCTGGAGGTCGCAGGGGTTCTCGGCATAGTGCACCCGGGTGATGAGCGCCATCGCGACCAGGCCGGCGAAGAGCACCGCGGCGATGCCGCCGAGGAGGAGGAGCGTGGTGCGCGCGTTGCGGATCTTCGGCCGCCGGAACGCCTGAACGCCGTTCGCGATCGCCTCGACGCCGGTGAGCGCCGAGCAGCCCGAGGAGAACGCGCGCAGCAGGAGCAGCACGACCGCCGCCTGAGTCGCGTCCGTGGAGTGCACGCTGAACCCCGCCGACTCGGCGATCGGGGGGTCGCCCAGCCAGGTGCGGATGAGGGCCGTGCCGACCATGATCGCGATCGACCCGGCGAAGATGTACGTCGGGAGCGCGAACGCCTTGCTCGCCTCGCGCACGCCGCGCAGGTTGACGGCGGCGATGAGGACGACGAATCCGATCGCCATCCACACCCGCCCGGGGGCGAGGGCCGGCAGCGCCGAGATGATGTTGTCGACGCCGGATGCCACCGACACGGCCACGGTGAGGACGTAGTCGACGAGCAGCGCCGAAGCGACGATGAGCCCGGCCTTCTCGCCGAGGTTCTTGTGCGCGACCTCGAAGTCGCCGCCGCCCGACGGGTACGCCTTGACGAGCTGGCGGTAGGAGGCGACGACGGTGACGAGGAGGAGGACGACGGCGGCCGCGACCCACGGCGCGAACGAGAGGAAGGCGAGCCCGCCGATGAGCAGGATCATCATCAGCTCCTGCGGGGCGTAGGCCACGGAGGAGAGCGCGTCGGACGCGAAAATGGGTAGCGCGAGGTGCTTCGGGAGGAGCTGCCCCTCGAGCTTTTCGCTCGCGAGGGGTTCCCCGAGAAGGATGCGTTTGGCAGATCGGGGCTCGCCCGGCTTGCCCTTACCCTCGGTGGACACGACGCGCGACACTATCACCGCCGCGCGCGCGGCTCAAAGTTCGAGCGCCCGGAGTTCGGCACGAATCCGTGCGACGTGCTCGACGCGGCCCGCGGCGGTGATCTCGCAGACGGTCCTGCGCCCGTCGGCGGTCGTCGCGACTGCAACGCGGTACACCGCGATTTGCAACACGCACTCAGGTTCGCACGAAGCGCGGCGTCCATAATCGCGAGTGCCGCGGTGTCGCGGCGGCCGTCTCCGAGACCGAGGAGAACCGTTGCACCGCCTTGCCGTCCTGAGCATGAAGAACCGAGCGCTCATCGCGCTCATCACCATCTGCGTCGGAGCGTTCGGGTTCGTGTCGCTCTCGAACCTCAAGCAGGAGCTCATCCCGTCCATCTCGCTGCCCGAGCTCGTGGTGATGACGCAGTACCCCGGTGCGAGCCCCGAGGTCGTCAGCAACGACGTCAGCAGCCCCATCGAGCAGGCGCTCCAGTCGATTCCGAACCTGGATTCCACGACCGCCGTCTCAAGCACGAACCTCTCGCTCATCACCGCGACCTTCACCTACGGCAGCGACATGACGACGGCGGCGCAGAAGGTCGAGCGGGCTATCAGCCAGATCTCGAGCAGGCTGCCGGCCGCGGTCTCGCCGCAGGTGGTCACCGCGAGCCTCGACGACCTCCCCGTGCTGCGGATCGCCGCGACCGGCCCCGTCTCGGAGGCCGTGCTCGGCGGTGATCTCGCCCGCCTCACTGTTCCCGAGATCAACAAGGTCGCCGGCGTCAACGATGCTCAGATCGTCGGCCTCTCCGGGCAGCGCGTCTCCATCACCCCCGACAAGGCCAGGCTCGCCGCCCACGGTCTTACCGCGCAGGCGATCTCCCAGGCGCTCTCAGCCAACGGCATCCTGTTGCCCGGCGGTTCGATCACCTCGGGAGATCAGACCCTCAGCGTGCAGTCCGGCGCGAAGCTCACCTCGGTCGACCAGCTCAAGGCGCTGCCCCTCATCGCGGCGCAGACCGCGACCGCGACCGGCGGCACCGCCATCCCGGGCTCGGCGAAGGCCCCGACGGTCGGCGACGTCGCGACCGTCAAGCTCGACACCGACCCGACGACCTCGCTCTCGCGCGTCAACGGCAAGCCGGCGCTCACGATCGGCATCACCAAGCTGCCGAGCGCCAACACCGTCGACGTCTCGAACGGCGTCAAGGCGCTGCTGCCGAAGCTTCAGGCCGAGCTGCCCGCGGGCACCCAGCTCACCGTGGTCTTCGACCAGGCGCCGTTCATCACGCAGTCGATCTCATCGCTCGCCGAGGAGGGCGCGCTCGGCCTCGGGTTCGCCATCATCGTCATCCTGCTGTTCCTGCTGTCCATCCGGGCGACGATCGTGACGGCCATCTCGATCCCGACGAGCGTGCTCATCACCTTCATCGCGATGTGGCTCTCGGGCTACACGCTCAACATCATCACGCTGGCCGGCCTCACCATCGCGATCGGGCGTGTGGTGGATGACTCCATCGTCGTCATCGAGAACATCAAACGACATCTCGATCGTGCAGGGCGCTCAGGGGCGGGGGACCGCGCCGCAATCGTGGTCGCCGCGGTGCGCGAGGTCGCCGGCGCCATCACCGCGTCGACGATCACGACCGTCGCGGTGTTCCTCCCCCTCGCGTTCGTCGGCAACCAGACGGGCGAGCTGTTCCGCCCCTTCGCGGTGACCGTGGCGATCGCGCTGGTCGCCTCGCTGTTCGTCGCGCTCACGATCGTGCCGGTGCTGGCCTACTGGTTCCTCAGGGCGCGTTCGAGCGCCGCCGCCGGCCCCGCGCCGGAGTCCGAGGACGACCTGGCCCGACCGACGTGGCTGCAGCGCGGTTATCTTCCGATCCTGCGCTGGACACTCCGGCACTCGATGCCGACTCTTCTCATCGCCGTGCTCGTGCTCGGCGGAACGGTCTTCTCGGCGCGCTTCCTCACCACGAACTTCCTCGGTTCGAGCGGCCAGAACACCCTCTCGGTCTCGCAGACCCTGCCTGCCGGGACGAGCCTGTCGGCGAAGGACGCCGCCGCCAAGAAGGTCGAGGAGGCAGTGCTCGGCACACCGGGCGTCACGATCGTCCAGTCCTCGATCGGCGCGAGCGGGTCGGCGCTCGCCGACGCGTTCCTCGGCGGGGGCGGCAGCACGACGTTCTCCATCACGACGGATCCCTCCTACGATCAGACCGCCCTCGAGGCCGATATCGAGTCGCGGCTCAAGACGGTGACCGGCGCGGGCGATATCGCGGTCTCCGCGCAGAGCGGCTTCGGGTCGAGCAACAGCGTCGAGATCGATGTCACCGCGCCCGACGAGAAGACGCTGCAGCAGGCATCCGACGCGGTCGTCGCAAAGCTCACGACGTTCTCAGCGGTGAAGCAGGTCGCGAGCAATCTCAGCTCGACGCTGCCGTATATCGCCGTCGACGTCGACCGCGCCACGGCGGCGCAGTACGGTCTCACCGAGGTCGCACTCGGCCAGATCGTCTCGCAGGCCATGCAGCCGACGCAGATCGGCACGATCGCAATCAACTCGTCGACGTTGAAGATCTACCTGGACAACTCGTCCGCGCCCACGACGGTCGCGCAGCTCAAGGCGCTCCAGATCCCGACCCCCGTCGGCTATCTCCCGCTCAGCCGGCTCGCTGACGTGCACGAGGCGCAGGGTCCGGCGACGGTGAGCACGACCCATGCCCTGCGCAGCGCGAAGATCACCGCCGTGCCGGTCGGCGCCGACCTCACGGGTGCGAATGCCGCCGTGAGCGCGACGATCAAGGATGCCGTCCTGCCCGCCGGTGCGACCGCGAAGGTGGGTGGCGTCGGCTCCGATCAGGCGAGCGCATTCCAGCAGCTCGGTCTGGCGCTGCTCGCGGCGATCCTCATCGTCTACATCGTCATGGTGGCGACGTTCCGGTCGCTCCGGCAGCCGCTGCTGCTGCTCGTCTCGGTGCCGTTCGCGGCGACCGGTGCGATCCTGCTGCAGCTCGCCACCGGAATCCCGCTCGGCGTCGCCTCCCTCGTCGGCGTGCTCATGCTCATCGGCATCGTCGTGACGAACGCCATCGTGCTCGTCGACCTCGTCAACCAGTACCGCGCGCGCGGGCTCGCGGTGCCGGACGCCCTCGTGCACGGCGCCGCGCGGCGCCTGCGCCCGATCCTCATGACCGCGCTCGCGACGATCTTCGCGCTCCTGCCGATGGCGTTGGGGCTGACCGGTCACGGCAGCTTCATCTCGCAGCCGCTCGCGCTTGTCGTCATCGGCGGTCTGGTGTCGTCGACGGTGCTCACGCTCATCGTGCTGCCGACCCTCTACAACCTCGTCGAGGGCGCACAGGATCGTCGAGCAGCGAAGCGCGCTGCCCGGGCCGTGGTTTCTGGCGGGTAGGGGTTCACGCGGAGTGCGGGGCCGCTCGGCGTGGCGGGGGGTGAATCCCTGCACGTCGTCCTCCCGCCGGAGTAGCAGGTAGACTGAATGTCGTCGGCTTCTGACGTGTGCGTCCATCTGGGACGTGAAGTGTGTGTCAGGCGGGCCGTCAGCGGAGCAGTGGGCTCCGCGCTTCCATTCGATGTGTGAACGGCCCCCAGCACTTCTGGGGTTCTCAGGCTGCTTGCGAGCGCCTGCCATGCAATCCCCTTTTGTCAGGAGCTGTTTCCATGCCCAAGAATGCCAAGCGATCCAGCGGCGGCACCCCAAAGAACTTCGACCCGAACGCGCGTCACGGCGCGGCTTCCGGCTCGCGCAGCCCGGGTCACCGCGGCTACCGCCCCGACGAGCAGGGCGCCGGCCAGGCCGGCGCCAAGAAGCCGCGCTGGAGTTCCGACGAGCGCGTCGCCCGGGGCCGCAGCGAAGATCGTCGCGGTGCCGGTTCGACCGAGCGCGCTGCGCGTCCGGCATCGGGTCGCGACGACCGCGACGGCGCAGCACCGCGTCGCTTCGAGCGGGACGACCGTGCCCCGCGCCGCTTCGAGGTCGACGGTCCTGCGCGTCCGCGTCAGGACGACCGCCCCGCTTTCGGCGGCGGCCGACGCGAGTCGGCTCCCCGGGCCGACTCCTCCGAGCGCCAGCCGCGTCGCTTCGACCGTGACGACCGTGCCCCGCGCCGGTTCGAGGGCGACCGCCCCGCTCGCCCGGCCTATGGTCGCGACGACCGTGCCCCGCGTCGTTTCGAGGGCGACCGCCCCGCTCGCCCGGCCTATGGTCGCGACGACCGTGCCCCGCGTCGTTTCGAGCGTGACGACCGTCCCCGCCGTGTCGAGGACGATCGTCCCCAGCGCAGGGAATCCAAGTTCTACGGCGACAGCCAGCAGAAGCGTGTCTTCACCGACGCCGATGACCGCGTGCTCGAGAAGCTCCAGGCGGAGGCCACCGAGGCGTCCGACGTCGACGGCGTAACCTTCGACGAGCTCGGCCTGGGCCGCAACATCGTCGCGGCGGTCGCCGAGCTCGGCGCCGCTCGCCCGTTCCCCATTCAGGCGGCAACGATCCCCGACGTGCTCGCGGGCCGCGACGTCCTCGGCCGGGGCCGCACCGGCAGCGGCAAGACCATCGCCTTCGCGGCGCCGCTCGTCGAGCGCCTCGCACACTCGGGCAGCGCCGAGATCGCGTCCGGCTCCCGCAGCAAGCGCCAGTTCGGCCGTGCTCCGCGCGCGCTGATCCTCGCCCCGACCCGGGAGCTCGCCCTGCAGATCGACCGCACCGTGCAGCCCATCGCCCGCTCAGTCGGCCTCTTCACGACCCAGATCTACGGCGGCGTGCCGCAGCGCGCGCAGGTCATGGCGCTCGAGCGCGGCGTCGACATCGTCATCGGCACGCCCGGTCGCATCGAAGACCTCATCGAGCAGGGTCGACTCGACCTCTCGCACGTCCAGATCACGGTGCTCGACGAGGCTGACCACATGTGCGACCTCGGATTCCTCGAGCCGGTGCAGCGCATCCTGCGCCTCACCTCCACCGGCGGCCAGAAGCTGCTCTTCTCCGCGACGCTCGACGCCGCGGTCGCCGGTCTCATCGACGAGTTCTTCGACAACCCGGCCGTGCACGAGGTCGCCGGCGAGGACCAGGCGTCCAGCGACATCGAACACCGCGTCTACCTCATCGACCACCGCGAGAAGGTGCAGATCATCGAGCGCCTCGTGCGCGAGAACGAGGCCAAGACCCTCGTCTTCGCCCGCACCCGCGCCTACGCCGAGGACCTCGCCGACATGCTCGTCGAGGAGGGCGTCCCCGCCACGAGCCTCCACGGCGACCTCAACCAGGCCAAGCGCACCCGCAACCTCGAGCGCCTCACCCAGGGCAAGGTCCGCGTGCTCGTCGCGACGGACGTCGCGGCCCGCGGTATCCACGTCGATGACATCGATCTCGTCATCCAGGCGGATCCGCCCGACGAGTACAAGACCTACCTGCACCGCAGCGGTCGCACCGGCCGCGCCGGCAAGAAGGGCGTCGTCGTCACGCTCGTCTCGCGCAACCGCCGCCGCAAGATGGAGGACATGCTCGATCGCGCCGAGATCGTGGCCGAGTGGAGCGACTACCCCGCACGCTGACGCTCGGCGCCGTCAGCTGGTCGGCAGGCCCGCGGATGCCGCGGCCTCGAGCGAGCCGAGTGCGGCCTCGAGCGCCTCGCGCTGCGCGGGGCTCAGCTCGACGAGCAGCGCGGCGAGGTACTCGGCGCGCTCGAAGCGCGCCTGGCTGACCGCCTCGACGCCGGCAGTGGTTGCCTGCACCCAGAACGAGCGGCCATCCTCCGAATCGGGCACGCGCTCGACGAAGCCGCGCGCCTCAAGGTCGGCGATGACCCGGGTCACCGTCGGCGCCGCGACGGCCTCGATGCGGGCGAGCTCGCTCGGGCGCAGCCTGCCGTGCCGCACGATCGACGACAGCGCCGAGATCACGCCGTGGCTGGCGCCATGGCTGGGGCCGTCGCTGCTGGCTCGGATGCGGCGGTTGATCCGGCCGATCGCGACCGCGAGCCGGGCGGCGACGTCGTCGTCGGCCGACGCGGTCCGCGGGGCTGTGCGCTCGTCGTCGGCGCGCATGGCTAGATCCGCTCGGACTCGGACTCGTCGACGACGACGGGCTCGGCCAGTGCCACGGTCTCCTGGTGGGCGTAGTTGCGGCCGCGGATCAGCGACGCGACGGCCGCGACGACCGTCAGCCCCGCCGCGACCGCGAACACCACGATGAGACCCTGGTGGAACGGATCGCTGATGAGCGTCGGGAAGAAATTGGTGCCGGTGAGTGTGGCCTGATCGCCGGCCGACAGGGACTGAAGCACGTTGAGACCGTTCGACCCGAGCAGCGTCTGGATCGGGTTGAAGCCGAGGAAGGTCGCGAATACCGTGCTCACCGGTGGCAGGCCCGAGACGACGGTCGCCGCCGGAGACGGGACGCCGTTCGCCGTGAGGCCGGCGAAGAGCGTCTGCGGCAGCGTGGCGCTGAGACCGACGATGAGCAGCGAGAAGAAGAGGCCCATCGACAGCGAGGAGCCCGCGTTCTGCATCGTGCCGGCCATGCCCGACGCGGCGCCGCGCTGACTGGCGGGAACGGCCCCCATGATCGCCGAACGGTTCGGGGCCCCGAACATTCCGCTGCCGACGCCGTTGAGGAAGATGATGATCGCGAACGCCCAGTAGTTGAAGTTCATCGGCAGGACGAGCAGGCCGAGGAACGTCGCCGCATTGAGGAAGAGGCCCACCGAACCGAGCACACGGGGGCCGAGGCGATCGGACAGTGCGCCGGAGATCGGACCCGCGATGAGGAATCCGACGGTGAGCGGCAGCAGGTAGATGCCTGCCCAGAACGGAGTGTCCTCGAACTTGAAGCCGTGCAGCGGCAGCCAGATGCCCTGCAGCCAGATGATGAGCATGAACTGCATGCCGCCGCGCCCGATCGACGCGAGGAGGCCGGCGAGGATGCCCATCGCGAACGCGCGGATCTTGAAGAGCCGCATCTCGAACATGGGGTATTTCTGATTGAGTTCGACGAATACCCAGACGATGAGGACGGCGAGGCCCCCGCCGAGGCCGCCGAGCACCCACGGGTTCGTCCAGCCCGTCGAATCCGAACCGTAGGGCTGGATGCCGTAGGTGATGGCCGTGAGCAGGGAGGCGAGCCCGGCGGCGAAGAGGACGTTGCCCCACCAGTCCATCGAGCCCTCGGCCTTGACGCCGATTTCGCGAAGCGAGAGGTACGACCAGATCGTGCCGATGATGCCGATCGGCGCTGAGACCAGAAACACCCATTCCACGTCGAACGGGCCGATGTGGTACGAGATGTTGGCGAGCAGGCCGCCGATGAGAAGGCCGATGAACGAGCCCGCGATGGCGACGACCTGGTTGATGCCCATGGCGAAGCCGCGGCGATTGGCGGGGAATGCGTCGGTGATGATCGCCGTCGAGTTGGCGAAGAGCATCGCCGCACCGACGCCCTGCACGAAGCGCCAGATGACGAGCCACATCGCGCCGGATGAGCCCTCGAGTGGGTTGAACGACAGCGCGACCGATCCGATCGTGAAGACGACGAACCCGAGGTTGTAGATGCGCACCCGACCGAAGAGGTCGCCGAGCCGCCCGAAGGTCACGACGAGCACGGCCGTGACGAGCATGAAGCCCATCAGGATCCACAACAGGTAGTTGATGTTGCTCGGGTCGAGCGGATTGATCTTGATGCCCTTGAAGATCGCGGGCAGTGAGATGAGCACGATCGACGAGTTGATCGTCGCCATGAGCATGCCGAGGGTGGTGTTGCTGAGGGCGACCCACTTGTAACGCGGGTGATCCTTGTCGAACAGAGTGGTGGACACGAGGCTCCGGTGCGGCTGCGGTTAGGTACTTAACAATCGCTAACCACTTTACTACCGAAGCCTCGTGTGCACCCCCTTTCAGTGTCGCCGGTTCCGCCGGATGACGACGATGGTGATGATCGCCGCGACGATGACCGCTGCGCCGCCGAGGCCGATGCCGACGAACGTGCCCGGAGCATGCGAAGCGACACCGACCGCGTCACCGGTGCTCGCGCTCGGCGTCGAGGTCGTGCTCGGCGTCGACGTCCCAGACAGGCTGCTCGGCGCTGCTGACGAGCGCCCGGGCACACCCGGGGCGACGGAGGCCAGCTTCACGGTGAACACGATCGGCGGCCACTCCGTGTCGATTGCGGTCGAGACCGGGTGGCCGTCGTCCGCGACGATCCGGTAGTTGATCGTGAAGGTGCCATCGGTCGTGATGTCGACGGCCTGGCGGACATCGAGCCCGTCGACGGCGGCTGTGCCGGTTTCATAGTGCCGGCCCGCGCGATCCGTCACCTCGACGAGCGTGGAGTCGCCGCCGAGGTTCTGCGGGGGCTCGGCGAAGGTGATGGTCACCTGTGTGAGCGGCGTGCTCACCGTCGATCCCGGTGCGGGGTCGCTTCCGATGAAGACGTCGTGCGCGCTCGCGGAAAGCGGCACGGCGAGGGCGAGCGCGAGGCCCGCGGCGATTCCTGCGCCGGCGCGCAGGAGAGGTTTCTTGTGCATGGTGGATTTTTCCTTCTCGGGTCTGGACGCGCGGAGCGGCCGCAGCCCACGGAGGGCAGGCGGATGCGGCGGCGAAGAGCCGCGCGATGGGTTGTGTCAGTGCGCGAGAAGGAGCGGAGGCCCGCGGTGGCGCAGCCCGCCGAGCCGCGCGACGCGATCGCGCAGCGGCACGGGCGAGAAGAAGCTCGTCCGACCGACAGTCTTTCCGCCGGTCGGCTGCGCCGGGCAGCCGCGTGCTGGGGACCAGAGCGTGACCACCGCGAGCACGAATCGCGCGGCGATCCCGGCGATCCCGATCAGCACCCGCTCGCCGTGGAGCAGGGCGAGCACCACGACCAGACCTGCGATCGCATGCGCGATCCACATCGCAGGTCCGTCCGGCATGAGCATCCCGGCGCCGGGCACCGCCGTCACGGCGATGTGTTCGCCCGCATGCAGGTGGGCAGGGCCCGAGAACGCGACGCCGCCGGATGCCCCGAGCGAGAACAGCACGTGGAACACCGCCTGGCTGAACGCGACCGAGACCGCGAGGCGCCAGGCCGAGAGCCGCGGCCGTGAGACGAGCATCGTGACCGGGAGCGCGAACACGAGGCTCGCGACGATCGCGAGCGGGCCCGGCAGGCCGCCGCCCGCCGCCGCGTGCGCCGCAGCGGAGGCGATGACGCCGAAGACGGCGGCGATCAGGCCGCGCGCGAGACGCAGCCGGCGTGCGGTCATCCTCACGTCCACGCTCCGAGACTACGCGTCGGCGGCGGCCGTTAGGCTCGCGGCATGGTCGGGACTCAGGCGCGCGAGATCCTCCAGCGCGTCTGGGGCTACCCCGACTTCCGCGGCGACCAGGCCGCGATCATCGACCACGTCATCGCCGGCGGGGACGCCGTCGTGCTCATGCCCACCGGCGCCGGCAAGAGCCTCACCTACCAGGTCCCTGCGCTCGTCCGCGATGGCACCGGCGTCGTGGTGTCGCCTCTCATCGCGCTCATGCAGGACCAGGTCGACGCCCTTGCGGCGCTCGACGTCAGAGCCGCCTTCCTCAACTCGACTCAGACCCCGGCCGAGCGCTCCGCAGTGGAATCCGCCTATCTGGCCGGCGAGCTCGACCTGCTCTACATCGCGCCGGAGCGCCTCTCGACCGAGAGCGCGCAGGCGCTGCTGCGGCGGGGCCGGATCGCGTTGTTCGCCATCGACGAGGCGCACTGCGTCTCGCAGTGGGGGCACGACTTCCGGCCCGACTATCTGTGGCTGTCGCACCTCGCCGAGCTCTGGCCGGGCGTGCCGCGCATCGCGCTGACGGCGACCGCGACCGACGCGACGCGCGTCGAGATCGTGTCGCGACTGCACCTCGGCGAGGCGCGACAGTTCGTGGCGAGCTTCGACCGGCCGAACATCCAGTACCGGATCGTCCCCAAAGACGATGCCCGCGCCCAGCTGATCGACTTCATCCGCGCGCAGGCCCCCGGCTCGGCGGGCATCGTCTACGCGCTGAGCCGTGCCACCGTCGAGAAGACGGCCGAGTTCCTCGTCGGCCGGGGCATCGACGCGATGCCGTACCACGCGGGTCTCGACGCAGCGACGCGCGCAGCGACCCAGGCCCGCTTCCTCCGCGAGGACGGCGTCGTCATCGTCGCGACGATCGCGTTCGGCATGGGCATCGACAAGCCGGACGTGCGCTTCGTCGCCCACATCGACCTGCCCAAGTCGGTCGAGGGCTACTACCAGGAGACCGGCCGCGCCGGCCGCGACGGCGAGCCTGCGGTGGCCTGGCTCGCCTACGGGCTCAACGACGTCGTGCAGCAGCGGCGTTTCATCGAGCAGGGGGGCGCCGACGAGTACCACCGGCGGCTGCAGTCCCAGCACCTCGACGCCATGCTCGCGCTCTGCGAGACCGTGGAGTGCCGTCGCGTCAATCTGCTGCAGTACTTCGGTCAGCACTCGGAACCCTGCGGGAACTGCGACACCTGCCTCGAGGCACCCGAGAAGTGGGATGGCACGGTCGCCGCCCAGAAGCTGCTCTCGACGGTGGTGCGGCTCGAGCGCGAGCGCGGCCAGCGCTACGGGGCCGGCCATCTCATCGCCATCCTGCGCGGTACGCCCAACGAGCGCACGACGGCGCGGCACCACGACGAGCTCGCCACCTGGGGCATCGGCGCCGATCTCTCCGAGGCGCAGTGGCGTTCGGTAGTGCGGCAGCTGCTCGCCCAGGGACTGCTGCGGGTCGTCGACGAACACGGCGCACTGACGATCACCGAATCCTCGACGGACGTGCTGCGCGGCGGACGCGAGGTGCTGCTGCGCCGCGACGTGGTGCACGCCGAGCGCCGTGCCAAGACCGTCCGCGCGAATGCACCCGCCGACCTCCCCGCCGAGGCGCAGCCGCTCTTCCAGGCGCTGCGGGAATGGCGCGCGCAGCAGGCGCGCGAGCAGGGGGTGCCGGCCTACATCGTCTTCGGCGACGCGACGCTCAAGGCGGTGGCCGCCGCCCGCCCGCACAGCATTGAGGCGCTGAGCGGCATCACGGGCGTCGGCCAGGCGAAGCTCGCGCAGTACGGCGAGGCGGTGCTCGCCGTGGTGGGATCCGACGACGCCGCGGAACCTCTCGCCGAACCGGCGTTGTAGATCGGGCACCGCGCGCGGCGCGCCGGGGTCAGGTCGTAAGACGCTCTGCGAGGCGGCGGCTTCGCCGCCGCCGTACGCCTGGACTCGAAAAGCCGACTGCGGTCGCGCCGGGCGGGGACCGGCG
>JAJYBG010000029.1 GCA_021779075.1 Actinomycetes bacterium
GCTCGCCCACCGCCTGCCCGAGATCGTCGCCGAGTTCGCACCCGAGGCGGCCGGTCGCCTCACGGTGATCCACGAGGACGCCCTGCGCGTCACCGACCTGCCCGGCGATCCAGCCCGTCTCGTCGCGAACCTGCCCTACAACGTTTCGGTGCCCGTGCTGCTGCACCTGCTCGAGCACGTACCGTCCCTGAGATCGGGCGTCGTCATGGTTCAGGCCGAGGTCGGCCAGCGCCTTGCTGCCGGCCCCGGCGGCAAGGAGTACGGCGCACCGAGCGTCAAGGCCGCCTGGTACGGCGAGTGGGCGACGGCCGGCAGCGTGAGCCGGCAGGTGTTCTGGCCAGTGCCCAATGTGGACTCGATTCTCATATCCTTCGAGCGGCATACGTCGGAGCCGGGCGATGAGGCGCTGCGCCGCACGACCTTCCAGGTCGTCGACGCGGCCTTCCGGCAGCGCCGCAAGATGCTGCGGCAGGCGCTGGCGCCGGTGTTCGGCGACGCAGGTCGCGCCACGGCCGCCCTCGAGGAATCCGGAATCGACCCCACCCTCCGCGGCGAGCAGCTCCTCCTCGCCCAGTTCGTCGAGCTCGGGCGCCGTCTGCAGGCGGATAGGTTGTGACCATGTCCGCGTTGAACCGCGACGGGGCCGTCCAGGTGCGCGCGCCCGGCAAGCTCAACGTGTTCTTCGCCGTCGGCGAGGTGATGGACGACGGCTACCACGACGTGGCGAGCGCCTACCAGGCGGTGTCGCTCTACGAAGAGGTGCGCGCCGAGCCCGCGACCGGGTTCAGCGTCGCGTTCACCGGCCCGGTCAACGGCTCGGCGCTGCCGCTGGATTCCGAGAACCTCGCCATTCGCGCCGCGCGCGCCCTCGCCCGCAAGTTCGACTACGAGGGCGGCGTGCACCTCGACATCGAGAAGCATGTGCCGATCGCGGGCGGCATGGGCGGCGGTTCGGCGGATGCCGCAGCGACGCTCGTCGCGTGCGACGCGCTCTGGGGTCTCGGCGCCACCCGCGACGAACTGCATGAGGTTGCGGTGCGCCTCGGCGCCGACGTGCCGTTCGCTCTCACGGGTGGCACGGCGATCGGCACCGGCCGCGGTGACAAGCTCTCCCCGGCGCTGGCCACAGGCACGTTCCATTGGGTGCTCGCCCTTGCCGACTTCCCCCTCTCGACGCCCCAGGTCTATGCCGAGCTCGACGCCCACCGCGCCCGCCACAAGGTCGACATCGGGATGCCTCCCGTCCACCCGCAGGTCAGCACCGAGGTGCTTCAGGCGCTGCGCGCAGGCGACGCCGAGATGCTCGCCGAGGCCATGGGCAACGACCTGCAGGTCGCCGCCCTCCACCTCGCACCGCAGCTCGCCGCCGTGCTCGAACTCGGAGAGAAGAACGGCGCCCTCGGCGGCATGGTCACCGGATCGGGGCCGACGATCGCCTTCCTCGCCGCCGACCCCGACACGGCGCTCGAGCTGCAAGTGGCGCTGTCGGCATCGCGGGTCGAGGCGGTGCACGTCACCGGCCCGGTGCACGGCCCGCGGGTGACCTTGTGAACGGTAGCCTCGGCATCATGAGTGACGCGCAGGTGAAGATGATCGTCCTGTCGACCGAGGATCTCGACGAATCGATCAAGTTCTACACGGAGACCCTCGGGTTCCCGCTGAAGTTCCGCGATGGCAACCACTTCGCGGCGCTCGACGGGGGGACGGTGACGCTCGCGCTGGCGACGAAGCTGGATCATCCGATCTACGGCCAGGTCGTCGTCGGCATCAAGACCGACGACGTCGACGGCGTCGCCGCGGCGATCGAGGACAACGGCGGCGGCGTCGCGAGGGGGCCGTACAACGATGCCCACGAGCGCCGTGCCGTGGTGTACGACAGCCAGGGCAACGGCCTGGTCGTCTACAAGTCGCTTCCTCCGGCCTGACGCGGTTCCCCCGCGCGGAAGTCGCGAGCGACCTCGGCCAGGTCGCCGAGCGAGCGCAATCCCTCCGCGCTCTCGTCGGTGGGATGGCTGACTATCGTTTTGAGAGTTCGCTACGAGATCGGCATGACGCGCGGGCCGCCCCGGCGCAGTGCTGCCGACGGTCCCCGGAAAGAGAGCAAACGGATGTCGACGCTTCTGTACCGAATCGGCAGGGCCGCCTATGGGCGGCCCTGGTACTTCATCGGCGCCTGGCTGGTCGTGCTCGGGGTGATCGTGGGCATCCTGGTCGCGAGTCCGCCCAAGCTGAGCACCGAGATCCGCATCGACGGCACGCCGTCGCAGAGCGTGATCGACAACCTTGCCCAGCGCCTGCCTGCGGCCGCGGGCGGGCAGGGCATCATCGCCTTCGAGGCGCCGACGGGCGAGCGAATCGACACGGGCGCGAATCTGACCGCCCTGACGAAGGCGATCGATGCGGTCTATGGCGCGCCGCACGTGGTGAACGCGCCTGAGGAGTTCGCCGCCCAGGTGGCCAGCGGCCAGGCGACCGCACTCCTGCAGGCGGCTGCCGCGATCGCCAAGGCGGATGCCGCCTTGCCTCCCCCCGCACGGGCGCAGCCGACTCCGCTGCTCGTCGGCGGCCAGCAGGTGCCGGGCGTGGCGATCTCTCCGAACGGCCAGGTCGCCCTCTTCCAGTTCGAGTTCGACAAGCAGACCTACGAGCTGCCGGCATCCGCCATCAGCCACACGGTCAACGTCTCCGAGCAGGCCGTGAGCGCGCAGGGCATTCGCGTGCTGCCCTCATCGGCCATGATCGCGGCGCCGGCACTGGTCGGCCCGGGCGAGATCATCGGGCTCATCGTCGCCGCACTCGTGCTCCTCATCACGCTCGGCTCCGTCGTCGCAGCAGGGCTCCCGCTCGGCACCGCGCTGATGGGCATCGCCGTCGGGGTCGGCGGCGCCTTCACGTTCTCGCATCTGGTCACCATGCAATCGCTGACCGCCATGCTCGCCCTCATGGTCGGTCTCGCCGTCGGCATCGACTACTCGCTCTTCATCGTCAACCGGCAACGCCGACTCATCCTCGACCAGAAGCTCCTGGCGCACGAAGCCACCGGGAGGGCGCTCGGCACGTCGGGCAGCGCCGTCGTGTTCGCCGGAACCACGGTCATCATCGCCTTGCTGGCGCTGATGGTGGTGCGCGTCCAGATGCTCACCACGATGGCCGTCGTCGCGGCCGTGACGGTGGCCATCGCGGTGATCGCCGCCAACACGCTGCTGCCGGCTCTGCTGGGCCTGATCGGCGAGCGGATCTGCTCCGCCAAGACCAGGCTCAAGGCGGAGCAGAACTCCGTGGTCGGCGGCGCGCACCGGGTGGCGCACGCCTGGTCCACGTTCCTCACCCGGCACCGCGTCCTCTCTGTCGTCGCCGCGGTGATCATCGCCGGTGCCGTCGCGATTCCGATGGCGACGATGGATCTCGGCCTGCCCGCCGGGTCCAGCTACAACAAGGGAACCCCCCAGCGCGCCAGCTACGACGTGATCGACAGTGCTTTCGGCGAAGGCTACAACGGTCCGCTCGTCGTCGCCGCCGACAGCCCGGACGGGAAGGGGATCAGCACCCAGAACCTGGTCAATCTGGATCGCGACCTGAGCGGCCTGCCCGGTGTGGCAGCCGTGCAGCTGGCCGGGCTCAGTCCCGACGCCGCGACCGCGATCTTCTCCGTCACGCCCGCCACCGGGCCCACCGATCCGAAGACCACGGATCTGATCCACGTGGTCCGCGACCGCGCGGCCGGCTTCGAGGGCGTGCAGGGCGTCACCGTCGGCGTCACCGGCTTCACCGCCCTCGCCGTCGACATCTCCGCCCGGCTCGCCCAGGTGCTGCCGCTCTATCTCGCCGTGGTCATCGGGCTCTCGCTGATCGTGCTGCTCCTCGTGTTCCGGTCGATCGTCGTGCCGCTGAAGGCCACCGTAGGATTCCTGCTCACCGTCTTCGCCACCTTCGGAGCGACCACCGCTGTGTTCCAGTGGGGCTGGGTGCAGGGCATCCTCGGGCTCAACGCCACCTCGCCCGTGCTCAGCCTCCTGCCGATCGTCGTCACGGGCGTGCTCTACGGCCTCGCCATGGACTACGAGGTCTTCCTCGTCTCGTCCATGAAAGAAGCGCACGTCCACGGGCACCGCGGGCGCGAATCCGTCGTCTTCGGCTTCTCGCTCGCCAGCCGGGTCGTGGTCGCCGCGGCGATCATCATGACGTCGGTGTTCGCCGGATTCGCGTTCAACGAGGACCCCATGATCAAGCAGTTCGGCTTCGCGCTCGCCTTCGGCATCCTCATCGACGCCTTCGTCGTGCGCATGACCTTCGTCCCCGCGATCATGGCCCTCTTCGGCGACAAGGCCTGGTGGCTGCCCCGCTGGCTCGACCGCATCCTCCCCAACTTCGACATCGAGGGAGACGCCCTCGTGCGTTCGATCGCGGCCCAGCAGGTGCGCGAGAACGCGGCCTGACGGAGGCGGTCGACGCGGCCGTGCGCGCGTGGTGAGGTACGGTTTCCATATCGACTATGGATTTCATACCAACGAGGTGAAGGCGACCGATCGGATCGCCTGCAGTTCGTTCCACGCGGCCGTCGAGTTGATCGGCAAGCGCTGGAACGGGGTGATCATCGAGGCGCTTCTGACCCGGGCGCTGCGGTTCTCCGAACTGCGCGGCGCGATCCCGGAGATCACGCCGGCCATGCTCTCGCAGCGGCTCAAGGAGCTCGAAAGGCAGCAGCTGGTGCGGCGCGAGGTCTCGGCCGAGCGCCCGGTAGAGGTGACCTATTCACTCACCGCCGTCGGGCGGCAGCTCTCGGTCGTGCTCGATGCCGTGGCGGAGTGGAGCCTGGGTTGGTCCGGCGAAGAAGGGAAAGGCAGACTATGGAACTCGGCATCTACTCATTCGGCGAGCTGATCGAGAATCCCGGCGAGGATCAGGCGCGCAGCGTCCACCAGCGGTTCGAGCAGGTTCTCGAGCTGGCGCGGCTGGCGGATGCCGGCGGCCTCGACCTCATCGGGCTCGGCGAGCACCATCGGCCCGACTTCACCATTTCCGCTCCCGAGGTGGTGCTCGCGGCGATCGCGGGCCAGACGTCCCGGCTGCGACTGGCGACCGCGGTCACCGTGCTCTCCAGCCAGGACCCGGTGCGGGTCTTCGAGCAGTTCGCGACGCTCGACCACGTCTCGAACGGGCGTGCCGAGATCTTCGCCGGCCGCGGCGCGTTCATCGAGTCGTTCCCGCTGTTCGGCTACGACCTGGCGGACTACGACGACCTGTTCGACGAGAAGCTGAAGCTGCTCGTGCGGCTGCGCGAGGAATCCACGCTCACGTGGAGCGGCCGGTTCCGCTCGGCTCTCGACCACGCCGAGGTTTCGCCGCGGCCGCTGCAGGAGCCGCTGCCGATCTGGGTCGCCATCGGCGGCACACCCGCCTCGGCGGTGCGCGCAGGTCTGCTCGGCCTGCCCATGGTGATGGGCTTCTTCGCCGGCCCTGAGCAGTTCGTTCCCCGCGTCCAGCTCTACCGCCGCGCCGCAGAGCAGGCCGGCCACGACCCCGCGACGCTGCGGCTCGCGGTCAGCGGCCACATGTTCGTCGGGAAGACCTCGCAGGGCGCCCGCGACGAGTACTTCCCCTACTACTCCAGCTACCTGCGGCAGGGCATGGGCAGACCTTTCCCGCGCGAGGCCTTCGACTCGTGGATCGCCGCCAGCCTGCCGGTCGGCAGCCCCCAGCAGGTCGTGGACGCGATCATGCTGCGGGTCGAGCTGCTCGGCATCGACCGCTTCGTGGGCCAGATCGACGCCGGCAACCCGCCCTGGGCCATGACGGCGGAATCCCTCGAGCTCTACATGACCGAGGTCGCCCCCGTCATCCGCCGCGAGACGGCGTCGGCCGCCGTGAAGGCGTGAGCCGGTACCGCCGCGAACTCGCCTGACAGCCATGGCGGGAATGGTCGGCGGTCGGGTCGACGACCCGATCGCACCAGCGCTCGCGCGGGAAGGGCAGGGATCCCGCCTCGGGCGGCTCCGTGATCGCCGGCGGACCCCCGTCGGCCGCAGCACGCCGCGCGAAGACCCGGAATGCCGGGCGATTTCGACTCTCGACCCGCTCGGGGCGTAACACGTGCCTTCGCCTCGTCGGGTGACGAGGCAATGGCGCTGGACCTCACGCGCGTCGACACGCCTACCCTGGAGAGGACATGGCGCATCTACTGGGCGGCGAGGCGCTGCACCTCGAATACCCGACCAAGGTCGTGTTCGACTCGGTGACCCTCGGGGTGAACGAGGGCGACCGCATCGGCGTCGTCGGCCGCAACGGCGACGGCAAGTCGACCCTGCTCAGACTGCTCGCCGGTCTCGTCGAGCCCGACTCCGGGCGGGTGACCCGGCGGCGGGATGTCGCGGTCGGCGTCCTCGACCAGTCCGACACCCTCGATGAGACGCTCGCCGTCGGCCGTGCGATCGTCGGCGAGGCCGCCGAGCACGAGTGGGCGTCGAGCGCACGCATCCGCGATGTCATCGGCGGGCTCGTCGGCGACATCCCGTGGGACGCCGTGGTCGGCTCGCTCTCGGGCGGTCAGCGCCGCCGCGTCGCGCTGGCCGCGCTGCTCGTCGGGGAGTGGGACGTGCTCTTCCTCGACGAGCCGACGAACCACCTCGACGTCGAGGGCATCGCCTGGCTCGCCGCGCATCTCCAGCGCCGTTGGGCGGCGTCGGCGGGCGGGCTCGTCGTCGTCACCCACGACCGGTGGTTCCTCGACGAGGTGTCGACGGCGACGTGGGAGGTGCACGACCGCATCGTCGAGCCGTTCGAAGGCGGGTACGCGGCCTACATCCTGCAGCGCGTCGAACGCGACCGGATGGCGGCAGCGAGCGAGCAGCGCCGACAGAACCTCGCCCGCAAAGAGCTCGCCTGGCTGCGCCGCGGCGCGCCCGCGCGCACGTCGAAGCCGAAGTTCCGCATCGAGGCGGCGAACATGCTCATCGAGGACGTGCCGCCGATCCGGGATTCCACCTCGCTCCAGCACCTCGCGGTGGCGCGACTCGGCAAGGACGTCGTCGACCTCCTCGGCGTCTCGGTCGCCTTCGACGGCAGGCCCGTGCTGCGGGATGTGGAGTGGCGCATCGCGCCAGGCGAGCGCACCGGAATCCTCGGCGTCAACGGCGCCGGCAAGTCGACGCTGCTCGGCCTGGTCGCCGGCACGGTCGCACCGACCTCGGGGCGGGTGAAGCGCGGTACGACGGTCAAGGTCGTGACCCTCACCCAGCGCCTCGACGAACTCGACGAGCACCTCGACGAACCGGTGCGCACCGTCATCAGCGCGCTGCGCACCAGCTATACCGTCGGCGCCGGTTCGAAGGCGCAGGACCTCACCCCGGGCCAGCTGCTCGAGCAACTGGGGTTCTCGAGCGCGCAGCTCTCGACGCCGGTGAAGGACCTCTCGGGCGGTCAGAAGCGGCGTCTGCAACTGCTGCTCATCCTGCTCGAACAGCCGAACGTGCTCATCCTCGACGAGCCGACCAATGACCTCGACACCGACATGCTCGCGGCCATCGAGGACCTGCTCGACTCGTGGCCGGGCACGCTGCTCGTCGTGTCTCACGACCGGTACTTCCTGGAGCGCGTGACCGACCAGCAGTACGGGATCCTCGACGGGCATCTGCGGCATCTGCCGGGCGGCGTGGATGAGTACCTGCGACTCCGGCAGCGCGAGGTGGACGCCGGCCGCCGCGGCGAACTCGGGAAGAACGCGCCCGACGCCGCCGGGGGAGTCCTTGGTCCGGCCGCGCCGGGCGAAACCACCTCGGTCAGCCGCGGTGAGGGCCTGCCGGTGTCCGGCGCCGAGCGCCGCACCGCCGAGAAGGAGCTCGCCGCGATCGAGCGCAAGCTCGTCAAGCTGCAGGCCGAGATCGAGGCCGACCATGAGCGCCTCGCCGGGCACGACCAGTCCGACTATATCGGCCTCGGCGCCCTCAGTGCCGGCCTGCGCTCGCTCGAGACCGGGGTCGCCGATCTCGAGACCCGCTGGCTGGAGCTGCAGGAGCTTCTCGGCTAGGGCGCGGTCGCTTCCGGCGTGCTCGAGACCATCGGGCGAGGCGAGGAGGACGCGCTCTCCGGGATCCGAGGCCGGTCCGCTCGCGTCAACCGGTGACGCGCACCCTCCGAGGGACGAGCGTGAGCACGTGGCGGTCGCCATCCGGAGGCCCGAAGGATTCGAGGGTCCGGCCGTAGCGCGCGAGGATCCGCGTCAGGAAGGCGAGGTCGGGGTCGTCCTCGACGACGAGGTCGCCGCGCACGTCGATCGTCCGGTACGCGTTGGCGGGGTCGATGACGAAGAGGCTCCCGGCGGGCGTGGCGAGCGCGTTCCGGTAGCGCTGCCTGCTGCCGTGGATCGAGGTGCGGATCACGTCGCCGTCGAGCAGGAACCAGATCGCGCTCGTCTGCGGGCGCCCGTCGGGGCCGATCGTCGTGAATCCGGCGGCCTCCGTCGTCGTGAGCAGGTCGCGGTGGGACTCGGGGATCGCGGCGGCGTCGGTCATGACTCCAGTCTGCCGCAGCCGGCGCGCCGCCCCCGGCGGAGCTGTCAGCCCTGGAAGCGGAAGAGCAGCGATTCGCGTCGGACGAATCCGACGGACTCGTAGAGGCGGATGGCGGCCTCGCGCGACGGCCGCGAGGTGAGGTCGACGGTGCGCGCCCCGAGGCGGTTCGCCTCGTCGAGCAGGGCGCGCAGCAGCAGGCGGCCGACGCCGTGGCCGCGCTCGGCGGAATCCACCACGACGTCGTCGATATGCGCGCGCACCCCGGTCGGGATCGCGTAGTGGATGAGCGACGCCATGCCGACGATGGTGCCGTCGACCCGCGCGATGAAGAGCGCGGCCGAGTCGCTCGCGACCATGGCCTCGACCAGTTCGCGCGAGTAGGCCGCGCTGCTCGAGAGCTGCGGCAGCAGCGCCCTGACGGCCTCGGCGACCTCGCCGGTGAGCTCCGAGACGATTTCGACGGTAGCAATCGGCTGCTCGGCTGGCACGAGAAGCATCATCCCGTATACCCCGGCGGTTTGGCGAGATTCCGGGTGCGCGGGCGCGATTGCGCGCCACCGGTCCGCGCGCTGCGGAACTGCCCTGCACAAGTTCACTCGCCGTCCACCGCCGCTGGGTCATCCGTTTCCGTTCGCCTGGGAAGAATGCTTCGGATACCCGGAGCACAGCCCCCCTGTGCACTCCCTGCATGCCGGCGAGCTCGTCGCCGACGCCGTCACGGCCTGGTTCGGGGAGCGCAAGGTGCTCGACAGGGTGTCGCTCGACATGACGGCGGGCGAGGTCCGCCTCGACGGCCAGGACATCTACTCGCCCAGCGTCAAGATCACAACGGCGCGCCGCCACGTCGGCATGATCTTCCAGAAGCCGAACCCGTTCCCCGCGATGTCGATCTACGAGAACGTCGTCGCAGGCCTCAAGCTCTCGGGCATCCGCGCGAGCCGCGAGCAGAAGGACATCCTCGTCGAGGACTCCCTCCGCAAGGCCGCGCTCTGGGACGAGGTCAAGGACCGCCTCGACCAGCCCGGCGGCGGCCTCTCCGGCGGGCAGCAGCAGCGGTTGTGCATCGCGCGGGCGCTGGCGCTGTCGCCGCGGGTACTGCTCATGGACGAGCCCTGCTCGGCCCTCGACCCCACCTCGACCCGCCGTGTCGAGGAGACCATCGCGTCGCTGCGCGGCTCGGTGACGATCGTCATCGTCACCCACAACATGCAGCAGGCCGCCCGCGTCTCCGACCGCACCGCGTTCTTCCTCGCCGCGCAGAACACCCCCGGCGTCATCGTCGAGTACGGCGACACCGAGGCGATGTTCGAGCACCCGCAGGATTCGCGGACGCGCGACTACGTCGGCGGTCGCTTCGGCTGAGACCAGTGCCGCGTCACCTCGCCGTGCCGAGCCTTCCGCGGCGATCCGGCTACCGCGTTTCGCCAGCCGACGGCGATTGATCCACCGGATCAACCGCCCCCAGTCGGCTGCGCGAATCGAACCCGACGGTGAGCTTCCGCAGCAGGCCCGCGAGCTTGGCCTGATCCGAGGCGCCGATCGCGCTGAGGATGTCGTGCTCGGCGTCGACGAGGCGCGTGATCGCGGCATCCACCCGGGTGAGCCCCTTCGGGGTCATTCGCACCAGGATGCCGCGGCCATCGGCCGGGTCGGGCGTGCGCTCGACGAATCCGCGCTCGACGAGGCGGTCGATGCGGTTCGTCATCGTGCCGCTGGCGACGAGCGTCTGGGTGAGCAGCGCCTTGGGGGAGAGCTGGTACGGATCGCCGGCGCGGCGCAGCGCCGCGAGCACGTCGAACTCCCACGAGGGGAGGCTGGAGCGGCTGAACGCCGACTTGCGGGCCCGGTCGAGGTGGTGCGAGAGCCGGTCGACGCGCGAGAGCACCTGCATCGGCGTGAAGTCGAGGTCGGGCCGTTCGCGCAGCCACGCGTCGACGATGCGGTCCACTTCGTCCTGTTCCCGGGCTGCCATGGCGAAAGCCTAAGTGGGCTGACCGTCGGTCTCAGGTCGTCGAGCCTTTCGCGGTAGTCTGGCTGCCGCCTCCAGTCGGCCGCGCAGTCCGAGATGGTGTAACGGCAGCACGACGGCCTTTGGAGCCGTTAAGTCCTGGTTCGAATCCAGGTCTCGGAACTTCGCGCCGGCGCGATCGATCCAGCGCGGCGCGCTCAGGTGGCCGCCCCGACGGGGCGTCCGCGCGTCGGCGAGAGGCGGCAGCGGGAACAGTGCGCTAACGGAATCCTCGCGCTTCGGGGCGGAACCCCTAGCGGTTCTCTCACGCTCAGGTCCGCCGCGTCATGCTGTAGTCATGACCGCTCTGTCCCGCGCCCGCGGCGCCCTCTGGTCCCTCGCCCTCGGCGACGCGCTCGGGATGCCGACGCAGAATCTGCCGCGCGCCTTCGTGCGGGCGCGCTACGGGCTGCTCGGCGGCTTCCAGCCCGGCCCGGCCGAGAACGAGATCAGCGCCGGCCTGCCGGCGGGGCGCGTCACCGACGACACCGACCAGGCGCTCATCCTTGGCCGACTGCTCGTCGCGGGCGGCGGGCACGTCGCGCCGCGCGCCTTCGCCGACGCCCTGCTCGACTGGGAGCGCCGGATGCGCGAGGCGGGCTCGCACGACCTGCTCGGCCCGTCCACCTCGCGCGCGCTGGCGCTCGCCGCCGAGGGCGTGCCGCCCGATCAGACCGGCCGCCACGGCACGACGAACGGGGCCGCCATGCGCATCGCGCCCCTCGGCATCGCCGTGCCGGCCGAGCCGGTCGGAGCGCTCGTCGACGCCGTCGAGGAGTCGACCATCGTCACCCACCACACCGGTCTCGCCATCGCCGGCGCCGCCGCGGTCGCGGCGGCGGTGAGCGCCGGAGTGTCCGGGGCCGGCCCGGCCGCGGCGCGTGCGGTCGCGGTCGAGGCCGCGCGTCTGGGGCAATCCCGCGGCGAATGGGCGGCCGGTCCGTCGGTCGCGGCGCGCATCGCCTGGGCGGTCGACCTCGTCGCCGGGTGCGACCCTGCCGAGGCGCTCGAGCGCATCGACGATCTCGTCGGCACGAGCGTCGCGACGCAGGAATCCGTGCCCGCCGCGTTCGCCGTCGCCGCGCTGTTCCCCGCCGACCCCTGGAACGCGACCCGCCATGCGGCGAGCCTCGGCGGGGACTCCGATACCATCGCCGCCATCGCGGGGGCGATCGCGGGCGCCGCCGCCGGCGTCGAGGCGATCCCGGTCGCGGCGCTGGCCGAGCTCGCCGCCGCCAACCCCGGACTCGGCGTCGACGCGCTCGCCGGCGAGCTGCTCGCCCTGCGCGAGGCGGCAGCGGAGGCGGCGCGATGAGTGCCCGGGTCGTCTCGCCCGCCAGCATCCTCGTCGACCTCGCGATCGAGGTGCCGGCGCTTCCGGAGCGCGGCGGCGACGTCGTCGCGCGCGCCTCGCGCACCGAAGTGGGCGGCGGGTTCAACCTCATCGCCGCCGCCGCCCGGCAGGGGATCGAATGCGTGTACGCCGGGCCGCACGGCGTCGGCCGATACGGCGACCTGGTGCGGGCGGCGCTCGCAGCCGAGGGCGTCCGCATCGTCGCCGCACCCCGCACCGACGCCGACACCGGCTACTGCGTCGCCCTCATCGAGCCCGACGCCGAGCGGACCTTCGTCACCGTGACCGGAGTCGAGGCCCAGGTGACCGCCGCCGAGCTCGACGCCGCGGGAATCCGCCCCGACGACGTCGTCGCGCTCTCCGGGTACGACCTCGCCTACCCGGGGAGCGGCCCGGTGCTCGGGCGCTGGCTCGGCACCGCCCCGCCCGCCCGCTACGCGCTCGACCCCGGACCGCTCGTCGCCGAGATCCCGACCGGGATCCTCGCCGCCGCGCTCGCCCGCGTCGAGATCCTCACCCTCAACCAGCGCGAGGCGCGGCTGCTCGGCGATGCGCCGGACGCCTCGGGCACGGTGCTCCTCGACGCGGTGCGCGCCGTCCCGGCATTGAACCCGGCCGCGCTCGTCGTGGTGCGCGAAGGCGCGGCGGGATGCGTCGCGGCGGGCGGCGCTCTCGGCGATACCGCCCTCGCGGTGCCGGCGCCCGCGGTCGAGGCCGTCGACACCAGCGGAGCCGGCGACACCCACACCGGGGTGCTGCTCGCCGAGCTCGCCCGCGGCACCGAGGCGGTCGAGGCGCTGCGCCTCGCCACCCTCGCCGCCGCGATCTCGGTCACGCGCCGGGGGCCGGCTCAGGCGCCTGCTCGCGCTGAAATAGTCGCGGCAGGATTAGGCGCATGACCGACGCGAACCTCGCCATCGTCGTTCTCGCCGCCGGCCAGGGCACGCGGATGAAGTCGCCCGTTCCCAAGGTGCTCCACGTGCTCGCCGGGCGGCCGTTGCTCGACCACGTGCTCGGCACGGCGGCCGAGCTCGGGGCATCCGCCGTCATCGTCGTCGTGCGGCACGAGCGCGACCTCGTCGCGTCGGCCGCGCTCCAGGCGCTGCCGGGGGCGATCATCGTCGATCAGGACGACCTTCCGGGCACCGGCCGCGCCGTCGAGCTGGCCCTCGCGGTCCTGCCGGCCGGCTTCGACGGCGACGTGCTCATCCTCAGCGGCGACGTGCCGCTGCTCGACGCGGGCACGCTGCACGGGCTGCTCGAGACGCATCGCGACTCGGGTGCCGCGGTGACCCTCCTGTCGATGATGGCCACTGACCCGGACGGCTACGGGCGGATCATCCGCGGCGCCGGCGGCGCGCTCGCGCGCATCGTCGAGCAGCGGGATGCGACGGAGGGCGAGAAGGCCGTCCGCGAGGTCAACGGCGGCATCTACGTCTTCCGGGCGCGGCCGCTTGCCGCCGCGCTCGCCCGGATCGGCACCGACAACGCGCAGGGCGAGAAGTACCTCACCGACGCGATCGCCGTGCTGCGCGCCGCAGGACTGCCCGCGAGCGCGGTCGTCGTCGCGGACGCGTGGCGCATCGAGGGCGTCAACGACCCCGATCAGCTCGCCGCCGCCGAGGCCGCGTACTTCCGCCACCTGGCCCCCTGAGACGCGAAGCCCGTGGCCGGGTGCGACTGCGCCTGACCGGGGGCGAGGTGGGAAAGTTTCGCTCGGTAGGATGACCGTGCAGCCGCGATCCGGGCGCGGCTCAGGAAGGCGGGCCACGTGTCGGGCATCGAGATGGCGACATCGCGGCGGCTGGTCCTGATCTCAGGCCGAGCCCACCCCCAGCTGGCCGCCGACATCGCCCGCGAGCTCGAGACCGAGTTGGTGCCCACCGAGTCCCGCACCTTCGCCAACGGCGAGATCTACGCCCGTTTCGGCGAGAGCGTGCGCGGCGCGGATGCCTTCGTCATCCAGTCGCACACCTCGCCCATCAACGAGTGGCTCATGGAGCAACTCATCATGGTCGACGCGCTCAAGCGTGCCTCGGTGAAGCGCGTCTCGGTCGTCGCCCCGTTCTACCCTTACGCCCGCCAGGACAAGAAGGGCCGCGGCCGCGAGCCGATCTCGGCCCGCCTCGTCGCCGATCTGTTCAAGGCGGCCGGCGCCGACCGCATCATGTCGGTCGACCTGCACGCGGCGCAGATCCAGGGCTTCTTCGACGGTCCTGTCGACCACCTCTTCGCCATGCCGGTGCTGCTCGAGCATTTCCAGAAGCAGCTCGACCCGAAGACCCTCACCGTGGTCTCGCCCGATATGGGCCGCGTGCGCGTCGCCGACGTCTGGAGCGACAAGCTCGGTGCGCCGCTCGCCATCATCCACAAGCGCCGCGACCCGAAGATCGCGAACCAGGTCAGTGTCCACGAGATCGTCGGCGAGGTCGAGGGCCGCGTCTGCCTGCTCGTCGACGACATCATCGACACCGGCCGCACCATCGTGAAGGCCGCCGAGGCGTTGAAGAAGGCGGGCGCGACCGGCGTCGTCGTCGCGGCGACCCACGCCGTGTTCAGCGACCCGGCCGTCGAGATCCTGCAGAGCGACTTCATCGACTCCGTCGTCGTCACCGACACGCTCCCGGTGGCCGAGTACAAGCGGTGGGACCGCCTCACCGTGCTCTCCATCGCACCGCTCATCGCCCGCGCCATCCACGAGGTCTTCGCGGACGGGTCGGTCACGAGCATGTTCGATGGTGCGGCATAGGGGTCCGAAGAGCGTGCCGGCGGGTGTCGCCTTCCGCGGCGCCCCGGGGGGCAGCTCGTGACGACCCTCGAGTGCGGTTATTTTCACGCCGGCCTATGCCGGAGCTGCACTCTCATCGAGATTCCCTACTCTCGCCAGCTCGCCGGCAAGCAGGCGCGCGCTGAGGCGTTGATCGGCGGGGCCGACGGGGCCGGCGGCATCGAGTGGCTCGAGCCGGTCGCGAGCGAGGTCGCGCACTTCCGCACGAAGGCGAAGATGGTCGTCGGCGGCACCGCGGATGCCCCGACACTCGGCATCCTCGACGCCGAAGGCCGCGGCGTCGACCTCAGCGACTGTCCGATCGTCGACGGCCGCGTCCTCGCCGCTCTGGCGCCGATCACGCGGTTCATCGCCCTCGCCGCGATCACCCCGTACGCGGTGCCGAGCCGCCGCGGCGAGCTCAAGCATGTCATCGTGACCGTCTCGCCGGCGGGCGACCTCATGGTGCGCTTCGTGCTGCGCTCGAGCGAGCCGGTGCCGCGCATCCGCAAGCACCTCGGCACGCTGCTCGACGCCATCCCCGGTCTCGCCGTCGTCAGTGCGAACATCCAGCCCGTCCACGCTGCAATCCTCGAGGGCGACGAGGAGATCGCCATCCACGGCGACGTGCTCGAGCTCGCCTTCGACGGCGTGACGCTGCAGCTGCTGCCGCGCAGCTTCGTGCAGACGAACAACGGCATCGCCGCCGGCCTCTATCGCGCCGGCGCCGCCTGGCTCGCCGAGGTGGAACCCGGCCGCGTCTGGGACCTCTACAGCGGCGCGGGCGGATTCGCACTGCACGCCGCCGCGGCGGGCAGCCGGGTCGTCGGCGTCGAGGTGAGCGAGGCGGCGGTGGCGAGCGCGCAGGCTGCGGCACGGGCCTTCGGCGTCGACGCGGACTTCCTCGCCGACGACGCGACCCGGTTCGCGCTCGAGGCGGTCGAGACCCCCGGCGCCGTCATCGTCAACCCGCCGCGCCGCGGCATCGGGGCCGAACTCGCGGGGTGGCTCGAGGATTCCGGAATCCGCCACGTCCTCTACTCCAGCTGCAACGCCGAAAGCCTCGCGCGCGACCTCGCCGCGATGCCGTCGCTGAGGCCGGTGCGGGCGCAGGTGTTCGACATGTTCCCGCACACGGCGCACTTCGAGACCCTCGTGCTGCTCGCGCGCGATCCGGCCGGTCGCGGCCACTAGCGTTTTTCCTATGACCGACGGCTCCGCGCGCTTCTTCCGGCTCGCGCTCGCGACCCTCGTCGTCGGACTGCTCGTCGGCGCGGCGTCCGCGCTCATCGCGCTGCTGCTGCGCGCGGTCGAGTGGCTGGCGTGGGGCTACGCCGAGAGCTCGGCGGTGCCCGGCGCCGATGCCGCGGACCCGTGGCGGCGCCTCATCGCCGTCGTCGCGGCCGGCGTGGTGGTGAGCGTCGGCTGGTGGCTGCTGCGGGGTCGCGCCACGGCGGTGCCCTCCGTGGCCAAGGCGGTCGACGGCGAACGGATGCCGTGGTGGCAGACCCTCGTGCACGTCGCCCTCCAGGGTGTCCACGTCGGCGCCGGCGCCTCGATCGGGCGCGAGGTCGCGCCGCGCGAGCTCGGCGCGCTCATCGGCGGCTGGTTCGCGGACGTGATGGGCTTCGACGCCCGCCACCGGCGGGTCCTCGCCGCCGCCGCCGCGGGAGCCGGCCTCGCAGGCGTCTACAACGTGCCGCTTGCGGGCGCGCTGTTCGCGGTCGAGATCCTGCTCGCCGAGTTCAGCCTCGAGGCCTCCGCCGTCGCGCTCGGCACCTCGGCGATCGCCGCGCTCGTCGCGAGCGTCGTCGTCGGCGGGGTGCCGTTCTTCCTCGTCGACGCGGGCGCGCCGAGCTGGTCGCTCGCGGTGTGCGCGCTCGTCGCGGGCCCGGTCTTCGGCGCGATCGGGTTCGCGTTCGAGCGTGCGTCGGCGTGGGCGGAGCGCACCAAGACGACCGACCGCACCATCCTCTGGATGCTGCCCGCCATGGCCTTCGCGACGGGCCTGTTCGGTCTCGCGTTCCCGCAGATCATGGGCAACGGCCGCTCCATCGGCCAGCTCGCCTTCGCCTCGCCGGGCCTCGGAAGCGTCGTGCTGCTTCTCGTGCTCTTCGCCTCGAAGGGTCTCTTCACGGTCGGCACGCTGCACTCCGGCGCGTCCGGCGGCGTGCTGCAGCCGGCGATCGCGCTCGGCGCCTCCTCGGGCGCAGTCATCGGAATCCTCTGGTCGT
>JAJYBG010000126.1 GCA_021779075.1 Actinomycetes bacterium
CGAGATCGGCGACGGGTTCGAGACGACGCGCCGCCGCGGCTCCGCAGCACACGACGAGTTCGTCCTCGAGGACGGCCTCATCGCGCGCACCAGCGACCGCGCCGGCGGCACCGAGGGCGGCATGTCCACCGGTACCCTCCTGCGGGTGCGCGCGGGCATGAAGCCCATCGCGACCGTTCCTCACGCGCTGCGCTCCGTCGACGTCGCGACCGGCGAGGCCGCCCCCGCGCACCATCAGCGCTCCGACGTCTCGGCCGTGCCGGCCGCGGGCGTCGTCGCCGAGGCGATGGTCGCCCTCGTCCTCGCGGAGGCCGTGCTCGAAAAGTTCGGCGGCGACTCGCTCGCCGAGACCAGGCGCAACCTGAACGCCTACCTCACGGCCATCCCCGCGAACCTGCGCACCGCCGGCGCGACAGCAGACTCCCACGCGAAGGCCTGACGTGGCGATCGTCCTCATCGGCCCGCCGGCGTCGGGCAAGTCGCGGGTGGGCAGGCGGCTCGCCCGCGCCCTCGCCCTGCCGCTCATCGACACCGACAAGGTCATCCAGACCGCTCACGGCGCCATCCCGCAGATCTTCTCCGAGCACGGCGAGCCGTACTTCCGGCAACTTGAGCGCGCTGCGGTCGTCGACGCGCTGAAGGCGGATGGCGTGGTGAGCCTTGGCGGCGGCGCCGTGCTCGACCCGGCGACGCAGGCAGATCTGCGCCCGCACGTCGTCGTCATGCTCGACACGACCGCGGAAGCCGTGGAGCGGCGCCTCGCGAACGGCAAGCGCCCGCTCGCCGGCTCCGTCGAACAGTGGGCGGCGCTCGTCGAGGCGCGCCGGCCGATCTACGAGCGCCTCGCCGACATCCGCATCGACACCTCGTCCAAGACCATGGACGACGTCGCCGAGCAGATCCTCGACTGGCTCCACCAATCCCGGGAGTTCTCCGAGTGAGCGATACCAGCGACATCACCACGATCGACGTCGCCGGCGTCGACCCGTACGCGATCACGATCGGCTACGGGCTCCGCCTGCACCTCGCCTCCGCACTGGGAGCCGGTGTCGCCAAGGTGCTCGTCGTGCACCCCCCGACGCTCGCCGCCGCCGCCGCTGAGCTGCGCGACTCACTGACCGGCTACGAGGTGCTGCTCGCCGAAGTCCCCGACGCCGAGGCCGCCAAGCGGGTCGAGGTCGCCGCGTTCTGCTGGCAGATCATGGGGCAGGCCGACTTCACCCGCACCGACGCCGTCATCGGCTTCGGCGGCGGAGCCGTCACCGACCTTGCCGGATTCGTCGCCGCCACCTGGCTGCGCGGGGTGAGGCTCGTCAACGTGCCCACGACGGTGCTCGGCATGGTCGACGCCGCGGTCGGCGGCAAGACCGGCATCAACACGAACGAGGGCAAGAACCTCGTCGGCGCGTTCCACGCGCCCGCGGCCGTCGTCGTCGATCTCGACACCGTGCAGAGCCTCGGCCGCAACGAGATCCTCGCCGGCTTCGGCGAGGTCGCGAAGTACGGATTCATCGCCGATCCCGAGATCCTGCGGATCATCGAGGCATCCGTGGACACCGCCACCGATCCGGCCTCGGCGGAGTTCCGCCGGCTCGTCGAACTCTCGATCGGCATCAAGGCGCGCATCGTCGGCACCGATTTCAAGGAGCACGGGCTGCGCGAGATCCTCAACTACGGCCACACCCTCGGCCACGCCATCGAGCACGCCGAGCGCTATCAGTGGCGGCACGGCGCGGCGATCTCCGTCGGCATGGTGTTCGCGGCCGAGCTGTCGCGGCTTGCAGGCCGCCTGCCGGACGCCGCCGTCGACCGGCACCGCGCCGTGCTGGAATCCCTCGCACTGCCGGTGACCTACCCGCTGGGGCGCTGGCAGACCCTGCTCGCGACGATGCACCGCGACAAGAAGGCGCGCGGCGCGATGCTGCGCTTCATCGTCCTCGACGACATCGCCAAACCCGCCGTCATGCAGGCACCCGACGAGAGCCTGCTCTTCGCCGCCTACCAGGAAGTCGGCTCGTAGGTTCCGCGCCGTACGTTGCCGCCAGATACGAAAGCGCCCGTCCGGACACCCCCGTCGGTATCCAGCGGCAACGTAGACCGCGGCTAGGGTGGCTCCGTGACCACGACCATCCTCGTCCTCAACGGGCCCAATCTCGGCAGCCTCGGCACCCGCGAGCCGTCGATCTACGGGACGCAGACGCTCGCGGAACTTGGAACGCTGCTGGCCGCGGATGCCGCGGGCCGCGCCGAAATCGACCTCAGGCAGACCGACGACGAGGGCGCCCTCATCGGATGGCTGCACGAGGCCGCCGCCGCAGGGAATCCCGTCATCCTCAACGCCGGGGCGTGGACACACTACTCCTTCGCCATCCACGACGCGGTCGCGCACGTCACCGGCGCCGGCGTGCCGGTCATCGAGGTGCACATCTCGAACCCCCACGCACGCGACGAGTTCCGGCACACCAGCGTCATCACGGGCGTCGCGACGGGCGTCATCGCGGGCTTCGGCTTCGACTCCTACCGGCTCGCCCTCGCCCAGCTGCTGCGCGTGTGACGTCGGATCAGGGCCGCGCCGACCGGACCACCCCGTCGGCGCGGTGCACGTCCGACGTTGCGCCGAGCCGGGTGCCCTGACGCCGCTTGGTAGACTGTCCGGCGGCCTTTCGGCCGTCGCAGCTTCCCCAACCACATACGAGGTCCTTCCATGGCTGACACTTCTGACATCAAAAACGGCGTCGTCCTCAACATCGACGGCCAGCTCTGGCAGATCATCGAGTTCCAGCACGTCAAGCCCGGCAAGGGCGGCGCGTTCGTGCGCACCAAGGCGAAGAACATCATGACCGGCAAGGTCGTCGACCGCACCTACAACGCCGGCACCAAGCTCGAGATCGAGACCGTCGACCGCCGCGACTTCCAGTACCTCTACAGCGACGGCGAGTCGTTCGTCTTCATGGACACCGCCGACTACGACCAGATCACCCTTCCGGCATCCGTGGTCGGCGACGCGGCCAATTTCATGCTCGAGAACCAGAACGTCCAGATCGCGCTCAACAACGGCAACCCGCTCTACGTCGAGCTGCCCGCCTCGGTCGTGCTCGAGGTCACCTACACCGAGCCGGGCCTGCAAGGCGACCGCTCGAGCGCCGGCACCAAGCCTGCGACTCTCGAGACCGGCTACGAACTGCAAGTGCCTCTCTTCCTCGAGACGGGTACCAAGGTCAAGGTCGACACCCGCACGGGCGACTACCTCGGCCGCGTGAACGACTAGTGTCGGCCCGCTCCAAGGCCCGCAAGCGCGCCCTCGACATCCTCTACGCCGCCGACCTGCGCCAGCAGAGCCTCCCCGACGCGCTGGCCGCTGAGGCCGCGCGCGCCGCGAACGAGCCATCCCGGGAGGCATCCTGGCTCTACGCCCGCGAGATCGTCGACGGCGTCATCGACCACCGGGCCGAGATCGACGAGGCCATCGAGACCTACGCGCAGGGCTGGTCGCTCGCGCGCATGCCGCTCGTCGATCGCGCCATCATCCGCATCGGCGTCTGGGAGATCCTCTTCAACCCCGAGGTGCCCACCGGCGTCGCCATCAGCGAGGCCGTGGAGTCCGCGACCGAGCTCTCGACCGAGGACTCGCCGGGATTCGTCAACGGATTGCTCGCGAAGATCGCGCAGGTCAGCGGAGTCTGAGTCGATCTGCGCGCCCGTCCCCGCCGGGCGCGCCGCAGTCGGCTCCCAGAAACAGTCGCGTCCGGCGGCGATCACGTCGCCGCCTTGCGGAGCGAGTCGCGTCACCCCGCGATCCCCGAACGCCACCGCGTCCGAGCTGTCGCGCGCCCGTCCCCGCCGGGCGCGCCGCAGTCGGCTCCCAGAAACAGTTGCGTCCGGCGGCGATCACGTCGCCGCCTTGCGGAGCGAGTCGCGTCACCCCGCGATCCCCGAACGCCACCGCGTCCG
>JAJYBG010000127.1 GCA_021779075.1 Actinomycetes bacterium
CGCAGCACGACCACCGGCCCGACCGGGGCGATGGCAAGGCCGACGACGGAGACCACACGTGAAGATCCAGAACGCCTTCCGGCTCGGGCTCGTCGGCACGCTCGGCGTCGGCCTGGGCATTCTCATCATCACCTCGATCCTGCATCTCACGACGGTGCTCACCTACATCGGCGTCGCACTGTTCCTGTCCCTCGGCCTCGAGCCGCTCGTCGCGCTGCTCGAGCGGCGCAAAGTGCCGCGCTGGGCCTCGCTCGTCATCGTGTTCGTCGTCGTCGTCGGCATCTTCGGCGGCGTGATCTCCGCGCTCGTGCCGGTTCTCATCACGCAGATCACCGCGCTCACCACTGCGGTCACCTCGTTCCTGCAGAACGGCACCTCGAAGCTCGACTGGTACGTCTGGCTGTCGAACCAGTTCCCGGCCGGCACGGTCGACAACGCGGTTCAGCAGCTGATCCACTTCATCCAGAACAATGTCGGCGGCATCACCAACGGCGTGTTCCAGATCGGGGTGCAGGTCATCGGCGGATTCTTCGGGACGGTCATCGTCATCATCCTGGTGATCTACTTCACCGCCTCGATGCGCTCCATCAAACGCGGCCTCTACCAGCTCGTGCCCGCCTCGCGCCGGCCGCGGTTCATCGACATCACCGAGCAGATCACGGAGTCCGTCGGCCGCTACGTCATCGGCCAGGTTTCGCTCGCGCTCATCAACGGCATCCTCAGCATCATCTTCCTCAGCATCATCCACGCACCGTTCCCGATCCTGCTCGCCGTCATCGCCTTCATCGGCTCGCTCATCCCGCTCGTCGGAACGCTGTCGGGGTCGGTCATCATCGTGGTGTTCTCACTGCTGCTCGGCTCGCCGTTCACCGCAGTCGTCGCCGCGATCTACTACCTCGTCTACATGCAGGTCGAGGCGTACCTCTTCAGCCCGCGCATCATGAACCGTGCCGTGTCCATCCCCGGCGCGGTCGTCGTCGTCGCGGCGCTCGCGGGCGGCTCGCTGCTCGGCGTGCTCGGCGCGCTCATCGCCATCCCCGTCGCGGCGGCGATCCTCCTCATCATCCGGCAGGTGGTCGTACCGAGGCAGAACGAGCTCTGACCGCGAATCGCCAGAATGCGGGCCATCCATCCAGGCGCTTCTGGCGACTCGACGGCTCAGTACTCCGTGGGGAGGGGCAGCGCGGCAGGGTTGACCGCGCGCACGACCTCGGTCAGCACGCGGTAGACCTGGGTCTCGCCGACCCAGAGGTGCCTGCCGCGCGCAACAGGGATCACGGTGCAGCCGGGCACGAGCGCGAACCTCTGGGCCGCCTCGGCCGGTCGCAGGTAGTCGTCGAACTCGGGAACGACCGCGACCAGCGGCTTGCCGGTGGCGGCCCAGCGCACGAGGTCGGAATCCTGCGCCCGCTTCAGCGGCGGCGAGAGCAGGATGGCGCCCTCGATCTCGGGGTGATCGGGCCCCCACTTGAGCGCGACCTCGGTGCCGAACGACCAGCCCAGCAGCCACAGCCTCGGCAGGCCGCGGGATGCCGCGAACTCGAGCGCTGCAGCGAGATCGAAGCGCTCGGATTCGCCCGCGCCGAAGGCGCCCTCGCTCGTGCCCCGCGGCGACGAAGTGCCGCGGGTGTTGAAGCGCAGCACGGCGAGATCGGCCAGCGCCGGCAGACGGGCTGCGGCCTTGCGGAGGACATGCGAGTCCATGAATCCGCCCCCCGTCGGCAGCGGATGCAGCGTGACGAGCGTCGCGACGGGCGCGGCCGTCTCGGGCAGGGCCAGCTCCCCGACCAGGGCCAGTCCGTCGGCGGTGTGCAGTTCGATCTCCTCGCGCCGGGCCGGCAGCACCACGTCGTTGCGGATCTCGATCATGCGATCCGCCAGCAGCGCACGTGCCAGTGCCGGCGCGCGGCGAGATCGGCCTCGTCGCCCAGGATGCCGTCGGTGCGCCAGGCGACGAGGTGCTCCGTGCCCGGTGCGATCTCGAGCGAGCAGGCCGGGCAGGTGTAGGCCTTCTGCGCCTGGAGGGCGCTGATCGGCTGCACGTTCCACGTCACGCCGCGACGCACCTCGGTACGGCGCCAGCCGCCGAGCACGCGCGCGGCGTCGAACTCTTCCTCGTCCGCACCCGGCCCCTTGCGCCCTCGGGGCCTGTTGCTGCGCGGCATGGATCCAGTGTAAATCGGGCATACCAGGCGGTGACCTCCTCCCCAGTGACCGCCGAGTCCGACGAGCTCGGGGACTCGCCGCCACGCGAGGACGCCTGGTCTGCCGCGGCGCGCGAACTCCATGCCGCCGGCCTATCAAGCGGCTCGGCCGGCGCTCCGGAGCCGCTCAGCGGATCAGTACCAGCCGGTCGACTGCGAGTGCGCCCACGCGCTGCACGGACTGCCGTAGCGGCCGTAGACGTAGCCGAGGCCCCAACCGACCTGGGTGGCGTAGCTGCTTCGCCAGTCGCCGCCGGCCGAGGCCATCTTCGAGCCAGGCAGCGCCTGGGGGATGCCGTAGGCGCCGCTCGGATTCGCCGCGTAGACGTTCCAGTGCGATTCGCGGTTCCACAGCGCGACGAGGCAGTTGTACTGGGCGATGCCGTCGCCCCGGGCTGTCAGCTGTGTCTTCGCGTATGCCTGGGCGCTGCCGGGCGACGGAGCGGGTTGCGCCGGTGCGCTGGTGACGGGCGGAGCCGCTGCCGAGCCCGTCGGCGTGCTTGAGCCGCCGGTCGCGGAATGCCCGACCGGCGCCCAGCCGGACGAGAAGCCGTCGGTGACGAGCTTGACCGACGCGTAGCCCGCGGTGTCGATCGACTGAGCCTGCAGGCCCGCGAAGCGGTCGGTCAGGCCGGCGAAGCTGCTCGCGGCGCTTGCGGCACCCACCTCGGGGTTGGCGAGGTTGACGAGCACCGAGCCCGCCACGACGATGACCACGAGGGCGGCGAGCACCGGCCGTGCCCTGCGCTTGGCATCGCCGGGTTTCGAAACCACCGGTCGTCCCGCTCGCAGTGCGCTGACGCGCAATCTGGCCAGCGGGAGGACCGGACGCTTCTCGACGATTGCGACCCGTCTACCCACGATCACAAGAACCTAACGGACGGGTAACGGGAACCCAAACGCGAACCGCCCGGTTCGCACGAATCCGCTACCGGACCGCGAGCATGACCTCGACGACCGCGTCGAGCACTGCGTCGACCTGGTCCTCGGCGTACCCGCCGCGCTGCGGACGGAAGGTGACGCGCCGCACCTCCTCGACCGCGACCGGAGCACTGTCCTCGAAATACCTGATCAGACGGCGAGAAAATCGATCGACCTCGCGCCGGGAGTAGCCGAACGTCAGCGGCGAGACCCGTGTGAAGCGCTCGCCGTCGCCGCGACCCAGCCGGTCGACGATTTCCTGCGCGACGGCCTTCATCCGGTCGAGATACTCGGAGTCTCCGAATTTGCTCCGAGCTTCCTGACGCTCGCGCTCGGCGAAGACGTTCTCGAGTCTCTCGAGCGCCTCGTCGACGACCGCGATCTCATAACCGCCTTGGACGAGATCGAACGCGGCACGGCGCACCTGCGCCGCTCCGAAGCCGACGTCGGCGCCGTCGAAGGCGGCCCGGGCGCGGGCGAGGAACGAGTCGACCTGATCGTGGCTGTAGCCGCGTCGCTTCGCGACCGGGAAGGCGGGCGTCGTGGTGCTCATCGCGCTCATTCTTCCAGAGCCTCAGCCCAGCAGCGGCTGAAAGACGAGGTACAGCGCGTAGGTCGCCACCGCCGAAGGCAGCATCGAGTCGAGCCGGTCGAGGAAGCCGCCGTGCCCCGGCAGCCAGTCGCTCATGTCCTTGACGCCGATATCGCGTTTGATGAGGGATTCCGCGAGATCGCCGATCGTTGCGGCGACGAGCACCACTGCTCCGACGACGAGGCCCAGCCACCATGGC
>JAJYBG010000128.1 GCA_021779075.1 Actinomycetes bacterium
GACTCGGAGATGCGGGTGGCGACGAACGCCGCGCGGCGGCGCATGAGCGCGGGCTCGTCGGCCGTCGCCACGACGACGACCGATCGAGCCAGGCCGGCAGGCCCCAGGTCATCCTCGATGAACTCGCGCACCTCGCGGCCGCGCTCGCCGACGAGGGCGATGACGGTGACGTCGGCGTCGGTGCCGCGGGTGATCATCGACAGCAGCGACGACTTGCCGACGCCCGAGCCCGCGAAGAGGCCCATGCGCTGGCCGCGTGCGAAGGTGGTAAGGGTGTCGAGCACGCGCACACCGGTCTGCAGCGGCTCCGAAATCCGGATGCGCTCCATCGCATTCGGGCTCGGGGCGTACATGCCGACCCGGGTGTCGGCGTCGAGCGGCCCCCGGCCGTCGATGGGGCGTCCCATGCCGTCGATGACGCGGCCGAGCAGCCCCGTGCCGATGGGGACGAAGGCGGGGTGCGGCAGGCGTCGCACCTGCGTCCCGACGCCGACGCCGACGAGCGTTGTGAGCGGCATGAGGCGGGCGGATTCCCCGCTCACCGCGACGACCTCGGCGAGCGCGCCGTCGCGCGGGCCCGCCGGGTCGTCGCCGATCTGCACGATGTCGCCGATGACGAGCAGCAGCCCACGCACGTCGAGGGCGAGCCCGACGATGCTCGAGACGCGTCCGACGCGCTGGGTGCGGGCGGCGAGCACCGCCCCCTCGAGAGTCGGGATGGGCTGCAGCGTCATGGGGTGCCGCCCTCGCGGTGGTGGAGTCCCTTGAGACCGCCGACCCCGTCGAGCAGGGCTCCTCGCGCCCGGGCGAGCGCGGCGGTGACACGCAGGTCGATGAAGCCCTCGGCGAGTTCGGCGACGACGTCGCCGCGCCCGAGTGAGGCGTCGGCGACGACGACGTAGGCCCGGATGTCCCGCAGTTCGGCCTCGACGAGCGCCGCGTCGCCGGGGGGGACACGGAGACGGGTGACGATGTCGGAGGCGTCGATCTGGGCGAGGACGCGAGTCGTGATGGAGCGCGCCGAGTCGGCGGCATCCCGCAGCTCGTGCCCGACGACGGCTTCGGCGAGCTCGATGGCCGCGAGGGCGAGGGCGTCCTGGGCCTCGGCGAGGACCGGGGTGGTACGGGCGTCGACGGCGACGATGACCCGCTCGAGGGTGCTGATGCGCTGCTGCAACCGTGCGTCGAGCGCCGCCGACTGCTCCCGGTACTGCGCGTCGAGCGCCTCGCGTCGGTGGGCGAGCTCGGCTTCGGCGGCCCTGGCACCCTCGGCGTACCCGGCGGTGTAGCCGCTCACTCGGGCGGCGGCCTCGGCACGGGCGTGGGCTTCGCTGCCGAGTCGGGTGTAGGCGATTCGCTCGAAGGTCTGCGCGTCGGTCACGGCACCTCTTCATCGGTCGTCGCCGGTCCGTGGCGCCAGATGAGCGGGTCCATGCTCACCGTGGCCTATCGGTGCGCCAGCACGCCCCGGTTAGCCGCGCGCCGCGCCCGGTGACGTCGAAGCGTGCCGCTGCCCGCGATTCCGGCCCGCGCCGCTGGACGGCCGGAGGCGAAGGCCCGGCTCGAAGCGCGCCTGGTGCGCAGGCTCGTGCGGCAGTGCACTCCGATCAGTCGACGAACTGGTCCTCGTCGGCACTGCGGTACACCGTGATGCCGCCCGCCGCCTCGAGTTCGCGGATGGCGCGCACGACCGTCGCCCGCGCCTCGTCCACCTGTGAGGCGCGCACCGGCCCGAGCGCGGCGAGCTCCTCGTCGAGCACCTCGCGATTGTGCTCGGAGAGGTTGTTGCGGATGGTGTTGACGACGGCTTCGGAGGCGCCCTTCATGGCGATCGCGAGCACGTTGGTGTCGGTGCCGCGCAGCACCTGCTGCACGTCGCGCGGATCGAACTTCACGATGTCGGCGAAGGTCAGCATGCGGGCGCGCACCTCTTCGGCGAGCTGCGGGTCCTTGGTCTCGAGACCGGTGAGCACGGCGCGCTCGGTCTTGACGTCGGTGCGATTGATGATGTCGACGACGGATTGCACGCCGCCGAGCGTGTCGGCAACCTGGTGCAGTTTGAGTACGGCGTGTGCCCGCTGCTTCAGCGCCGACGCGACGAGCGCGACGGCCTCGGGCGTCGCCGCGGTCATCACGGCGATGCGGCGGGCGATCTCGGTGCGGGTCTCGTCGTCGAGGCCCATGAGCACCTTCGACGCGAGCGTCGGGTTGAGGTGGGCGAGCACCAGTGCCGAGGTCTGCGGCAGCTCGGCGTCGAGCAGTGCGACGATCTGGCCGGGGTCGACGTCGCCGAGGAACTCGAAGTCCTTGCCGGCGAGCGAATTGGCGACGCGGCCGAGCAGGCCCTGGGCGCCCTCGGCGCCGAACGCGGCGTAGAGCAGCGCGTTCGCGACGTCCTCGCCGCCGCGGGCGCTGACCTTGCCCGAGATCGCCATCGTGTGGAACTCCTCGACGGCGGATTGCGCGGTGTCGGCATCCACCCGGCGCAGTCGGATGATCTCGGCGGCGATCTCCTCCGCTTCGGCGTCGCTGAACTGCTTCAAGACCTCCGCCGCGCTCTCCGGCGGGAGGTTCATGAGCACCACGGCGGCTTTCTGGGTGCCGTTGAGGGCGGTGGCCGTGCTCATCGCGCGCGCACCTCCTGGTCCATGAGTCCGCGCAGGAGGGCGGCCGCGCGGCCCGGATCGTCGGCGGCGAGCGCGGCGATGTCGCGCTTCTTGGCCTCGTAGCCGTCGAGGTTGTCTCCGTCGAGCGAGGCGAGCGCGTCGCGCTCGGAGGCGGTGAGCGCAGGGTGCTCGTCCACCGTCGCGACCTGCTGGTATTCGAGTCCGGCGGCCTCCTCTACGGTCCGACGGCGGCGCATCGCGAGTCCGAACACCACGATCGCGACGACGCCGAGCAGGACCGCACCCGACACGATCGCCGTCTGGAGCAGCTGCGCCTGCTGGTTCATGGCCTGGATGCTCTGCTGCTGCGAGAGCGCCTGCTGAGCAGAGTTCGCCGCCGTTGTCGCGAATGGCTGGGCCCCGACGGTGACGACGTCGCCGCGGGCGGCGTTGTAGCCGACGGCGGATTGCACGAGCCGGGTCAGCGTCGCGAGGTTGACGCCCGCCGCCGTCGCGGCCGCCTGGTTGATCGCCACCGAGACCGTCTGCCGCTGGAGCTGGCCCGCGGGGGTCGAGGTCTGGGTCTGGGTGTGGTCGAGCGCGTTGGTGCGGCTGTCGTTGGAGTTGACGTAGTTGCCGGTGCCCGTCGTACCGTTCGGCACGGCGATGTTGTCGGGGCCGAGCACCCCGGCGCTCGTCGCGCCGGCGCCGGTGCCGGTGTACTTCTGGACCGTCGTGGACTGGGTCGCCGCCGGGGTGCCGCTCGGTACGGCGTAGGCGTCGCTGGTCTGGGTCTGCGTCTGGTTGCTCATCGTGCCCTGCACGACGACCGTCGCGTTGCCGGCGCCGACGATCTGGTCGAGCATGGCCTGCACGCTCGCCTGGGTCGAGTGGTCGTAGGAGGTCTGGGCCTTGTCGACAGTGAGGGCGCTCTGGTCGGTGCCGGAGGCGGAGAGCACGTTGCCGGCGGCATCCACCACGGTCACATCGCTCGCCTTCATCCCGGTGATCGACGCGCTGACGAGGTGGGTGATGGCCTGCACCTGGTCGCTGCCGAGGCTCGCTCCGTTGACGGTCGAGATGAAGACGGATGCCGTCGGGTCCTGCTGCTGCGAGACGAACACCGTCTGCGTCGGGATGGCGAGCTTCACCGCCGCGCTCCCGACACCGCTCATCGCGTCGATGGTATTGGCGAGCTCGCCCTCCAT
>JAJYBG010000129.1 GCA_021779075.1 Actinomycetes bacterium
CCGTACTCGGGCGCCCCCGGCGTCGAGGAAGTCGGGCCGGGCGTCTACCGCGCGACGGCGAGGCTGGCTTCGTCGGGCGGCGACAAGCGGATCAAGCTGACGCTCAGGCTCGGCGAGACGCTCGAGCAGAGCCGGCTGGTGTTCAGCCCGCTGCTCAACCGCTTCCTCGCGGGCGAGCCGTTCGAGACGCGGCCCGTCCGCATCTCCGACTCGGGCCGCATCCGCAACGAGTTGCAGACGCTCTGCGCCGAGGCGCTCGAGTTCGTGGACTCCAGGCGGATCCTCGTCCACTTCGACCGGATCCCGCCCGAGGTGATCCCCTACGACAAGCAGCGGACGCTCGTGGACGTCCTCCGCTGGTACAAGAAGCGCCACCCGCTCTGGTTCTCGTGGATGGAGCTGGCCGAGAAGGCCGGGACGGCGCCGACGCCATGACGCTCACCGCGCGCGAGATCGCAGACCTGTCCGGCGGCACGCTGGCCGGCGAAGCCGCGGCGCCGGTGACCGGCGCCGCGAGCGCCGGCTCGGCCGGCGCCGGCGACGTCGTGTTCGTGGAGGACGAGAAGGCGCTGCCGGCCGCGCTCGCCTCTGCGGCGGCCGTGGTCATCGCCGGGCCGTTCGCCGCCGGGGCGACCCGCGACTCGGGCGCGCTCGTCGCGTGCGAGCAGCCGAAGCTGGCGTTCGCCCGCGTCGTCGCCCGCCTCCATCCCGCCCCGCGCCCGTCGCCTGGCGCGCACCCGTCCGCCGTCGTCGATGCCTCGGCCGTGCTCGGCCGGGACGTCTCGATCGGCGCCCACGCGGTCGTGGATGCCGGCGTCCGCCTCGGCGATCGGGTCGCGGTCGGGCCGGGCGCCCACATCGGCTGCGGCGTCCAGGTCGGCGACGACACGGTGTTCAAGGCGAACGTGACGGTCTATCCCGGCACGTCGATCGGCGCGCGCGTCGTCGTCCACGCCGGGTCCGTGCTGGGCAGCGACGGGTTCGGCTACGTCCGCGACGCCGCCACCGGGCGCTACGAGCCGTTCCCCCAGGTCGGCCGCCTCGTCATCGAGGACGACGTCGAGCTGGGCGCGGTGTGCACCATCGACCGCGGCGCGCTCGGCGAGACGCGGATCGCCCGCGGGACGAAGCTCGACAACCAGGTGCACGTCGCGCACAACGTGTCGGTCGGAGAGGACGTCGTGATCTCGGCGCAGACGGGCGTCGCGGGCAGTTCGGTGATCGAGAAGGGCGCGATCGTGGCCGGTCAGGTCGGGATTGCCGACCACGTGCGGATCGAGAGCGGCGCCATCCTCGGCGCGCAGTGCGGCGTGCCGAGCGGCAAGGTGATCCGCGGGCCGGGAGTGCTCTTCTGGGGCACGCCGGCCCGGCCGATCAGGCAGTACCTGAAGGAGCTCGCGGCCCTCGCCAGGCTCGCAAAGAAGTAGGCTGAGAGCTCAGGGAGATCCATGAGTCGCCACGACGACATCCGGAAGCGCGCCTTGGAGGACCTGCAGCGGTTCGAGGTGCTGATGATCGACGGGCACTTCGACTACGGCAACGGCTACCACGGCCGCGTCTACCTGAACCCGCACCGGCTGATGCAGTACCCGTCCACGATCTGGCGCCTCGCGCAGGACCTCATCGACCTGCTCCCGCCCTCCCTCGTCGAGCAGACCGAACTGGTGGCCGGCCCCCTGACCGGCGGCGCGCTCCTCGCGCACACGATCGCCGGGCTGCTCGACAGCCGCCGCAAGCTCAGCGACCCGCCCAAGCTCTTCGCCCCCTTCGCGCCCGACGCCGTGCGCGACCAGGCGCTCAGGAACCTCTACCGGCGCCAGATGGCCGGCAAGAGGGTCCTGCTCGCCGACGACGTGAGGAACACGGGGCAGACCTTTGCCCGGTGCGCCGCGCTCGTGCGCGAGGCCGGCGGAACGGTCGTCGGCACGGTGGAGATCTACGATCGCCAGGAAGCGGTCGTCGATCTCGGGGTGCCGAACATCGCCCTGGCCGAGTACAAGGCGCCCGACAATTACCCGGCCGACCAGTGCCCGCTCTGCAAGGCCGGGAAGCCGGTGACGGCCTTCTGACAAGGCCGTCTCGGAATCCGGGTCCTTCCTGCCTCCCTCCGCCAGCCCGTGTGCCGCTGCCAAATCGCCACTCCAAGCCCAACAGTGGCGTGATAGGCTACGGTTCGCTCCGAGCTCGAGCCTCGCCTTCGCCCTTCAGGCTACGGCGCGTCCGCCGAAGCCCCGCCGCGGCCCTGCGGGCTCCGGCGGTGGCGAAGGCGGAAGCCTTGAGCCCTGAGCCCTGAGCCCTTTTCTCTTGGAGGCGCGCGTGACTCGTCAACACATCTTCCGATGGGCGCTGCCGGCGATCCTGGCCGCGTGCGCCGTGGCCGGGGCGGCGGTTCTGCACGCGCAGGCGCCGGCCCGGGACGGGGCCGCGCCCCTGGTCATCAAGGGCGGAACGGTCCTCACGATTACCAGGGGCACGATCCCGAACGGGACCGTGATCGTCAGGAACGGCAAGATTGCCGCCGTCGGCGCCGGCCTCGACATCCCGGCGGGCGCCGAGGTCGTGGACGCGACCGGCCGGTTCGTGACGCCGGGGATCGTCGACGAGCACTCGCACATCGCCGAGGACTCGACCAACGAGTCGGGGACGACGGTCAGCTCGATGACCAACGTGCTGGACGTGCTCGATCCGCTCGACGTGAACATCTACCGCGACCTGGCGGGCGGCGTCACCGTGGCCAGCGTCTTCCACGGCAGCGCCAACCCGATCGGCGGCACCAACGTCATCATCAAGCTGCGCTGGGGCAAGACCCGCGCCGAGGACCTGGTGTTCGACGCCGGCGTGCCCGGCCTGAAGTTCGCGCTCGGCGAGAACCCGAAGGCGATGCGGACCGCCGGGGCGGGCGCCGGGCCGCAGCGCTACCCGGCCAGCCGCCCGGGCGTCGAGTTCGTCATCCGCGACGCCTTCACCCGCGCGAAGGCGTACCAGCGCGAGTGGCAGGACTACGCCGCCCGGAAGAAGGCGGGCGAGGACGTGGTGCCGCCGCGCCGCGACCTGCAGCTCGAGCCGCTCGTCGAGGTGATGGAGGGCAAGCGGCTCGCGCACGTCCACGCCTACCGCGCCGACGAGATGCTCATGATGCTGCGCCTGGCCGACGAGTTCGGCTTCAAGGTCGCCACGTTCGAGCACGGCCTCGAGGGCTACAAGGTGGCGAAGGAGCTGGCGGCCCACGGCGCGGGCGTCGGCACCTTCTCCGACTGGTGGGGCTTCAAGGTCGAGGCAATCGACGCGACTCCCTACAACGCCGCGCTCATGACGAAGGCCGGCGTCGTGGTCTCGATCGACTCGGACAGCGCCGAGCACGCGCGCCGCCTCAACACCGAGGCGGCGAAGACGATGCACTGGGGCGGCCTGACCGAGCAGCAGGCGCTCGAGCTGGTGACGATCAACCCGGCGAAGCAGCTGCACCTCGACCAGCGCGTCGGGTCGATCGAGGCCGGCAAGGACGCCGACCTGGTCGTGTGGTCGAAGCATCCGCTCAGCTCGTACGCCGTGGTCGAGCGGACCTACGTGGACGGCACGCTCTACTACGACCGCCAGGCCGATCTCGCGCGCGTGGCGCGGGTGGAACAGGAGAAGGCCGAGCTGGTCGCGGCCGAGAAGGCCCACAAAAGCAGACATGGCGCGTACGCGAAATCACTGGCTGCACTGGTGGGCAGCGGTTCGTTCACCAGGAGAATGGAACACACCGACCGCGGCGATTACACCGTGACCTTCAGACCGAAACCACAGG
>JAJYBG010000130.1 GCA_021779075.1 Actinomycetes bacterium
AGGCGCGCGGCTACCGCGCACCTACCGCTGCCTGCGGCGCCGGGCGCGCAGCCAGCGCCAGAGCCAGATGGCGCCGCCGATGACGAGGATGGCGAGCACGACGACGAGGACGACGATGGTCACCCTGCTCGTGCCCGCGCTCGAGCCGCCCCCTTCGCCGATGCCGACCGAGAACGAGGCCGTGCCGACCTTGCCCGAGGTGGCGCCGGCGGCGATGAGCGAGTAGTCGCCGGTCACGCCCTTGGCGAAGGTAGCGAGCAGCTGCACTCCGCCGTCGGCGTCGGCGCGCTCGACGAGCACCGCCTGGGGCGGGGTCGGCGAGCCGGCGGGGGTGGTGGGCACCGCGCTCGCGGCGACGGTCGAGATGGTCGGGAGCTGACCGGTGCCCTGCAGGGTGACCTGCACCTTCTCGCCGGCGGTGAAGTAGCCCTTGCCGAACGCGACGACGGTTGAGCCGCCGTTCGGCACGACGGGGGTCGAGACGACGACCTGTCCGTCGGGCACGGTGACCGACGTCGACGGGCCGATGGTGGGCACGGTGGCGTTCTCGGTGCCGACGGTGCAGGTGCCGATGACGGTGAGCGGTGCGACGGGGTTGACCTGCGGGGTGGTGTCGGCGGTGACCTTGCCGGTGAACGGGGTGCGGCCGACGAAGTCCATGGTGATGGTGCGCACGTCGCCGGGGTCGAGCTGCACGCGGAACTTGCCGATCGAGCGGCCGTCGTCGGTGGCGGATTGCAGGATGAGCGGGTCGCCGGTGCCGTCGGGCCGGGCGAACCAGCCGCCGGAGACGTTGACGGACGGCGGGGCGACGACGTAGACGTCGGTGAGTGTGGTGCCGGAGCTGACACCGAAGTCGCCGCCGCCGGTGATGTAGTCGGGCAGGCTGTCGACGGCGGAGGCCTTGACGGTGTTCGCGACCTGGATGGCGACGCGGTAGATCGGCGCGCCGGTCGAGCCGCAGCCCATGAGCTGGGCGGCGCCGACCTTGGTCTGCAGGTAGTAGTCCATCTTGGCGCCGGTGGCGTCGTCGAAGTAGACGCCGAAGGCCTTGGTCGAGTCGCTCGACACGGGCAGGTCGCCGCCGAGGGTCGTGCCGACGAGCTGCGCCTGCTCGGCGGCGTGGGTGCTGTAGACGTTGAAGCGGTGCTCCGAGCCGGCCTGGGCGAGCGCTCCGAGCAGCGCGGTCGGGTCGAAGGATCCCGACGCGAACTTCGCGAAGATGCGGTCGACGGCTTCGCCGAAGAACACGTCCTCGAGGGTCGGGTCGGTGACCTTGATGTAGACGTCGTGGAGCAGGTAGGAGACGGCGTTGTCGCTCGTCAGCGTGACGGCGGGGATGAGGGCGGTCGAGGTGCCCGGCAGCGTGGTGGCCGGGATCGTGATCGGCCCCGTCGCCTTGAGCAGGTAGGAGAGCGCGACCGGGTCGACCGAGATGACGCCGTCGACGGTGCCGCCCTTGACCTTCTGCCACATGGCGGCGGTGTTCTTGGCGCCGCGCGCCCAATCGGGGTAGCTGGCGGCATCCTGGATGTAGGAGTTGACGACGTCGGTGTAGAGGCCGAGCTCCTCGTTGGTCATGGGGATCGGCGGGGTGTCGAAGTGCGGCCCGACCTGGGCGTCGGCGGCCCGGCCGACGATGGTGAACGCGCCGTTGTCGACCTTGACGAGGGCCAGCGAGCCGACGATGCCGCCCTTGGAGCGCAGCTCGGCGTTGTTGAGGAAGGTGAAGAGGTAGTCGCGCGGGCCGTTGCCGCCGAGCATCGGCGGCAGCAGCTGCAGGGCGCCGTTGAGCGTGTCGATCTCGGTGGTCACCGAGCCGAGCTGGGCGACGAGCTGCGTGGCCGCGTCGTCGAGCGGCCCGACCGTGCCGGTGGCATCGATGGTGCTCGCCTGGGCGGTTGCCTGGTCGAGCGTCGTCGCGGCGCGCGCGGCGTAGGGCTGCGCCTTGACGAGCGCGGCGAGGTCGATCTTGCCGTCCACCGGCTTGAAGTGCGACGGGCTGATGGTCGAGGCGAGCGTGATGAGGGGCTGCACGGCGCCGTCGGCGGTGGTGCCGAGCACGGACGCCACCTCGCGGGCGACGAGCAGGTTCTTGCCGACGACCGGGAGCTTCTCGACGAGGCCCCAGACGGGGTCGCCGGTGAGGCTGCGGGCCGCGTCGGCGTCCTTCGCGAGCAGTACGGCGTCGGCGGAGGCGGCGGTGAAGTCTTTCCTGTCGATCGCGTCGGTCTGGATCTTCGACACGAGGTCGCGGGCGGAGCTGAGGTGCTGATAGGCGAGATACCCGCGGATGCCGACCCAGGCGGCGATGAAGAGCACGACGAGCACCACGGCGAGGATGATCCACAGCCAGGTGAGGCGACGGCGCCGGCGCGGGCGGGGGCGCGGTGCAGCCGTCGGCTGGACGTCAGAGGTCATGGGCTCTATTCAATCAGGCTCGCCTGGGGGGGTCGATTGGGCGTCGAGGTTCCGACGCGTGGTGAGCCGGCGCGTAGTGGGCCGGTGCGTGGCCAGCCCGGCGCGTGGTCAGGCGGTGCGTGGCCAGCCCGGCGCGTGGTCAGGCGGTGCGTGGCCAGCCCGGCGCGTGGTCAGGCGGTGCGTGGCCAGCCCGGCGCGTGGTCAGGCGGTGCGTGGTCAGGCGGCGCGTGGTCAGGCGGCGCGTAGTCCACTGTCGGCGGGCGAGAACGATCGGGTAGCTGCCGGGGCGGGTCATCCCAGCGGGTCCACCACGTCGAAGCCGAGCGATGCGGCCGCGCTGCTCATCGCACTGTCGTGCGTCGCAATGGTGACGCAGGAGCCCAGCAGGGAGCAGGTCGCGAGGTGGATGGCGTCGAGCGCTTTGACGTGCGGCTCGATGGCGGCCGCGATACGCAGGATGCCGTCGTCGATGCTCACCAGGGCGACGCGCTTGACCGCGGCCCCGACAACGGCGGCATCGAGTCGCTCGCGGCGAAGAACGCGAACCATCTCAAGTTCCAGAAGCGCAGAGGAGTACACCGCATCGCCGTGACGGCGGACCGTTTCGAGCCAGGTTCGCGCGCGCGGATCTCCGTCGGGCAGCAATGCGTGGACGAGTACCGAGCTGTCGAGGTACCACTTCATCGGCCGTCGTCGCGCATCTCGGCGAGCAGGGCGTCAACGCGGGCTGCGTCTGCCGGGCCGGCTTGGGCCGGCCATGGGATCGGCGCATCCGACGCGGGCAGTCTGATGCGCCCCTCCGCGACGAGTCGCGCGATCGGGTCGGTCGAGACGCCAACGGCCTCGATGCGCCACCGGGCCACGCCGCGCTCGGTGATCGTGACCGGATTGCCCTCGCTGACCTCGGCGAGCACCTGCGCCGTCTGCTGGTTGAGCTCGCGCTTGGTGACTGTCCTCATGACAGGAATGTACTACCCAAGTCTGACATGGTCGGAAGCGGCCCATCCGGCCACGGCGCCAGCGCGCAGAGCCTCAGGAGCCTCGGGAGCGTGGGAGCCACGCGCAGACCGTCGGGCACCGCTCACAGATCTTCCTGCGCGGCGAGCAGACCATCGGGCACCGCGCGCAGACCATCCGTGCGCTACGAGCAGACCTTCCTGCGCGGCGACAGACCATCGGGCACCGCGCGCAGACCGTCCTGCGCCGCGCGCACACCGTACTGCGCTACGCGCAGACCGTCGGGCCACCACGCGCAGAGCCCCGGGGGCCTCGGGAGCCACGCACAGACCGTCGACAGCGGCGCGCAGACCGTCCTGCGCTACGAGCCAGAC
>JAJYBG010000131.1 GCA_021779075.1 Actinomycetes bacterium
GCGATGACTCATCGCTCACCGGCGGTGGCTCGGCCACGAGCGAGCCCGCGGTGACCCCGCAGAGAAGAAGCTGCGGCTCTTTGCCCCGTCGGCTCGTCTGGACGCTCCTGCTCGCGATCGGCGGCTTCGGCCTCGTCAGCGGCGCCTGCCTCGACGCCTGCACAGGGTCCAACCGCATCCGTCACGTCCCCGCCAGCCACGGTCGCGTCGTGGACATGGAGACCGGCCAGCCGCTCGCCGGCGTCACCTTCACCCGCTGGTTCGAGCGGGACATGATCGTCGGTCCAGGCGGGGCCGACAGTTACCGCCTGGCGAAGTCCGTGCGCTTCGCCACCACTGATGCCAACGGCCGCTTCGAACTTCCATCTTGGTACGGCATGGCCCGCGGGATCAATGCCGTCCGATGGACCGAATTCAAGCCTGGCTGGGTCGCAGGGTGGGGGCACCTTGTCACCGCCAACCCGCCAAGGCTAGAGATCGCCAGAGGACACCCCTTTCACAGTTCGGTGGAGGCCGAAACCCTCCGCGAAGGCTCGAACGACACGATCGTTCTCAAGCTCCACCGCGTCGACACCCCGACCGCCGCGGAAGAGCACTTTGGGGCGCTCCGAATTCTGCTAGATGAGCGCGTGGTTCAAGAAGAGAGCTTCGTCACGGACGCCATCTCGTATTCAAACACCCACGAAGTCACGCTTCAACTGTTTAGAGCCTTCGACTCGGTTCTTGTCGATCTAGCTGGTTACCGTTATGACCACCCCTGCTACAAGGCGGAGCTTGCGTGGACATTGCTTGACCTAGAGGAACGGCTGTGCACACAACACTCGGAGTGGCGCCCTTGTACCACCGGCGGAGTAGATAGAACACGAGGCTTCCTGCAGCGGAAGTGTCCGATCTTCCGGAGATAGCCCATGAGACGCTTAACTGCAGTGGTCATAGTGTGCTCGTGCGTTTGGCCCGTCACGGCCTATGAATGGAAGTCTCACTTCAGTATGGCTTGGAATGCGCGCAACCTCTTTGTCCGGAAGGAACCACCGGCATGGCCGGTCGAGAGTGAGCTCACCGACTTCCTGACACAGTACGGAAAGGAAGTCAATACTCGAGCAGGCGATGAGGTCGAAAACGCGTTCACCGACGAAGATCATAATGACGGGTTTCTACGGGAGATCTTCACCTGCACATACCAGGAGCGCGACTGCTGGCACGCGGGGTTCTACTTGCGCAACCCGCTTTGGATCCCGCCATGCACCTTGGACCACTTCTTCCCGAGGCTGTCCTTGCCGGTCCCGAATCAGGACGCCACCGTTCATGCGCGGCGCTACTTCGACATGGCGGTGAAGCTCTACAAGGCGGCCAAATGCGATCGCTGGGGCCTACGCGATACCTATATGCAGGGGGCGGCGCGCGCCCTGGGTCATGCTATCCACCTGGTCGAGGACATGGGGGTCCCGCAACACGTGCGCCCGGAGAACCACGCCCCCTTCCCGTTCGGGCTCGGCCCGAGCTTCCATGAGTACTGGATCCTCGACGGTTGGGATCAGTCGGCTAGGTACACGAGGCCAGACGGGAGCGGTAATGCGGAGGTCGCCGGGTTCGTCCAAGGCGCCGCGAACGCAGTCGATCCGCGGCGCGGGCGACTGGAAGGGATCATGGGCAGTCTGGCTGCCAAGTCGCGGCAGTTCCTCTCCGGTTCTCCGTACGAACCGGGCACCAAGGTTCCCATCAAGGAACTGTTACACATCATGGCCGGTAGCAACGTGACACTGGACTGGGTCGAGTTGATGGGCCCTCATGACGAACACCTCGGATGGACCCTCCCTCACATCCGAACGGACGGATTCCCGATCTACGGACGGGGCCGGCCCCACGACAAACGACACACATTCTCTGTGTTCGGTCCCTTCAGTGCAGCCGACTATCGGGACGCCGGCGCGCTGGCTCCAACCAACACGGGCGAGATCCTGATCGACAGCTTTGAGCTATCCCAGAGACTGTGGGCGGAACCCGACGCCCTTCACCCTGATCGGCCGGTCGAACTCGACGCCAGGATCAAAGGCCACCTCACCGGTACGACCGAGTCCGCCGCTGGCGCCATCCTGGCGTTCTGGGACGAGGTCAAGGGCTACAACTGCAGGTGCAAGAATTTCACTCCGTGCGACTTTCCTCCTGGTGCCAAGGACCCGGATTGCCAGCGGCGCCATTTCGGCCGCCTCCCGCCAAGTGGCGATACTCCAGACGACACCCCAGGTGTCGTGGCGACGACGTCGACGCTCACGGCGCCGTCGGTCTCCGACCTTTCCAGCGCCGACATCTCGTCCCACTGGCCCGCGATCGCGGCGGTCGGCGTTGAGAAGGAGTTGCCTTCGCTCGTCGACTTCGGACGCCTCATGTACCTGTTCTCGCTTGGCGGTCTCGCGGACCTCCCCGAAGCCGGCCAGGAGAAGATCGCGATCGGCGTCGCCGAGCTCGAGGGGAAGTACTCGGTCAACCGCTCCCGCCCGGAGGACGATTTGCCGAAGGCTGCGCACGTGGCGGTCCTCGACAACGGCTTCGCCGATGACACGGCGGCGATGCTTGATGCGTTCGGCTGGACCCACAGCCGCGTGCCGCTCATCTTCGACCCGCTGGCCCTGGCGGCGGACCGCAGACTCCTCGTCATCCCATCCGGCGGGTTGTACGGAACCTCCGGCAGCCCGGAGCTCAGGCAGCGCCTGCAGGCGTTCGTCCAGGAGGGCGGCGCCCTCGTCGTGATGGCCCAGATGCGCGGCGACGACTTCACCAGCGTCCCAACTCCGTCCGGCGAACCGCTCAAGGCGTACGGCTGGTTCGAGGACCAGAGCTGCTGGAGCGGGAACATCACGGTCGCCGCCGCGCACCCGCTCACGGCGCCGCTCGCCGCGGCGGTTGTCTCGATCCCGGTGGACGGCACGATCGAGCAGTGGCCGTCGACAGCGACGGTCCTGCTACGCAAGAAGAACGGCGGCATGCCCGTGATGGTCGCCTACCCGGTCGGCGCCGGGATGGTGATCGTCACCACGATGTTCGAGGATTGGGGGCGCGCAAACGGGCGTGCGACGGCCGAAGGAGACGCGGTCATCGCCGGCCTCGTTCGCTGGGGCGTGAGCAACCGGGCCGATCTTCCCTTGTACCGCTGGGGTTCGGGCGGAACGATCGAGCTGCCGGTGACGATCAAGAACCTGACCGAGGTCGATGCCGACACGGTAGTCTGGAGCGTCCGCACCAGCATGGGCGGCGCTGTGCCGTTGCGCCGCGAGTGGCAGGCGGTGCCAGCAGGGACCGCAGTACCCGTTCAGGTTGCGTTCACGCCCGAGGATGTCGTCGGCCTGGCGCCGCAAGCTCCCGGGATCCTCACCCTCGCCTATTCGCTCGAGGACAGCACCCGATCGGTGGTGGCAGGCATGCCATGGGATCCGCCGCGGCCTTGGGTCGTGCAACCTGACGGCGAAGTCACCAGCTTCACCGTGGAACAGTGGCCCGATGCGGTCAGGGCCGGCTCCGGCCTTGCTCTCGGCCTGTCGGTCGCCTCCGAATGGGCGATTGACGGCAGCGTGCTCCCGGTTCACATCGCGGTCCGCAACGACGGGCCCGACCCGTTCTCGGGTGTCCTGACCCTCTCCTCGTGGCAGGTTCCACCGCAGACCGTTGCCGTCGCGGCTCCGGCGGGCGGGCTGGCCACCGCGGACACGACGTTTGGCCCACTCCACCTCACGACCGGTCATGACGGGCTGGCC
>JAJYBG010000132.1 GCA_021779075.1 Actinomycetes bacterium
TGGGCGCCGGCCCGGCCCGAAGAGTCGGCGATCGTCGAACTGCTCGAGTCGCGGGGAATCCGCTACACGGATCTGGAGGGCTGGCACCGCCTCGACGAGCACGAGATCGCGCTGGGTTCGGCGGTCGGCCGGGCGCGCATCAAGGTCGTGCCGCGCGACGAGATGGTCGCGATCAGCCGTGCAGAGGCCTGACGCCGGAATCCGGCTTAGCGGAAGTTGACGAACTGCACGTCGATCTCGAGGTCCTTGCCCTTGAGCAGGGTGATCGTCGCCTGCAGGTCGTCGCGCGACTTCGACGAGACGCGCAGCTCGTCGCCTTGGATCTGACTCTTCACCGTCTTCGGCGCCTCATCGCGGATGAGCTGCGAGATCTTCTTCGCGTTGGCCTGGTCGATGCCGTTCTTGAGGGATGCCTCCAGCCGGTACTCCTTGCCCGAGGCGAACGGCGCGCCGGCGTCGAGCGACTTGAGCGAGATGCCGCGCTTGATGAGCTTCGACTCGAGCACGTCGAGGATGGCCTTGACGCGCTCCTCCGAGTTCGCCTTCATGAGGATCTTCTCGCCCGACCACTCGATCGAGGCGCCGATGTTCTTGAAGTCGTAGCGCTGCTCGATCTCCTTCGCAGCCTGGTTGACCGCGTTGTCGGCCTCCATCTTGTCGACCTTGGAGACCACATCGAACGTCGAATCTGCCATGCGTCTATCCTGCCGCCGCGACCTGTCGAGATCGTAGTTTCCGCCGTTTCCGGGCATCGTTGAAGGCCACAGCAGCGATCTCGAAGCGATTTCTTGGGCGGTGACCCCGCCGGTAGGATTGACAGGCGCCTCCGGTCAGGTGACCACACGTGGTCGGGGGCACCAACGGCGAGTTACCCAAGCGGCCAAAGGGATCTGACTGTAAATCAGCCGTCTTCGACTTCGGGGGTTCGAATCCCTCACTCGCCACCCGCAAAGAAAGCCCCGGTCAGATTCCTAATCTGCCGGGGCTCTTTCGTTCTTCCGCTTTGTGGCAGGAGTAGCGCGTGGGGAATACGTGGGGAATCGCACCGCGGAATAGGTTCGCGCGATAGCTCACAAGGGGCGGTGGAACGGCGCATTTTCGATTGCAGCGACGACATGACGGGCCGCAAGGAACGTCATCCGCCCGGGGCCTCGCATTGCGGGGCCCCCGGTGCTTAACGGGCCCTGTGTCGACGCTCGTTGAAATCTAGTGTCCTGCGCCGGTAGTTCGTTGGAGTAGTCGTTTGAGGGAGTCGAGGATCTGGGGAAGCTTGCTCGAGCTGTTCGGACAGGAAACGGGCAGGGTCAATAAAATGGGGTGCGGTCATCGCGTGTCTTCTTTCGGAAACGGTTTTGATAGGTCTTTCCAAGAATCACGCGGTGGCCGTTCTCATCTACGACAACACACTCACCAGGATCCGATACACCACGCTATTGGACGCAACCAGAAACTCGTCGCCGCCCGCAGGATCGCGACGTCCTCACGCAGGCGCGTGTTCTCTGCCTTCAACTTCTTGATCTCGGCATGCTCGACAGTGGTCACCCCGTCGCGGGTGCCATCGTCGATATCGGCTTGCAGCAGCCAGCGGCGCACGGACTCGTGGCCGACGCCGACCTGGCGGGCAACGGCCGCTGACGCAGCCGTCAGCGAGGGGTATTCCGACCGGTGCTCACGAACCAGACGGACCGCCCGATCACGAAGGGCAGGATCGATTTTCTTCGGCATGACATACATCCGTCAACTCAATAGGATGCGGCATCAAACCTGGGGCGCTTCAGTCGGAGAGCACGCGAGGCGTCAGCCAGTAGCTGGTCGTCTACGCCATTCCGTCAGGCTAGTGGCGCAAGGGTCGTCCCCAGGATCACGCGGGCTCGCCAATTGTCAGCGCTCTTCGGGCAGCCTGGCGTGCGGGTCCGCGCGAGTCTGCTGGCTGTTGGTCAGGAGATGCGGTGGTCGTGCAGGCTCATGGCCTCGTGGAGCACGCGGAGGATGTGGACCTTGTCTCCGACCTGGCGGTAGATGACGAAGTGGCGAGGTGAGACGATGCGGTGGACGTCTGTGTCGACGTGGTCGCGACTGAGCGCGAGGTGCCAGCTCTGCACGGTCTGTCCGAGCTCGGGTCGCGCGTGGGCACCAATGCGTGTCGGGTCTTCGGCGATGGCGGAGATGGCGACGAAGATGAGTTCTTCGTAGCCCTCGCGAACCGCGTCGCCGAATCGCGCTTGGGACCAGGCGAGAATGTCGCGGATGTCTGTCCTCGCCTCGGCGGCGATGACAAGGCTGAACGTCACGCGGTCTTCGTGGCGGCGATCTCGGCGGCGTCCTGGCTGATCTGCCGAATGTATCCACGCAACCCGTCAGTGGGAACCCGGTCGAATCGGCCCGCCTCGATGCTTGCCTCCGCGGCGTCGACCGCATCGCGGAGCGCCGCAAGCCGGGCCTCGTCGGAGACGTCGGCCGTGCCGAGGGTGCGCAGCAGCTCTTGCGTCAACTCGGCGCGCTCCTCGCGGGGCAGCGCCTTCGCGGTCTCGAAGACCTCAGCGGCGGTCGGCGTCATGCGTCGAGTGTACGGCGAGTGGGTGACAACTGGCAGGAGCATATGACACTAGCGCAGTGTGGCTCGCGCGGCGCAAAGCCTCTTTTCGGCCGGAGCCACGCAGTGTCGAGGTCACGTCCCGTTCGCGGCCAAGCGCGATCCGCAGCGGCTTGTTGTGGTCGACCCGATCGGGCGTCCGATCATGCCCGATGTCTACGGGGATATGTTCCAGCGGATCGCAAAGGCGGCGGGGCTGCCTCGCATTCGTCTCCATGACGTGCGGCACACGGTCGCGACTCTGCTGCTCCAGCGCGGCATCGCTCCCGTCGTGGTGGCGGGCATCCTCGGGCACTCGCCCGCGGTGCTGTTGACCACTTATGCGCACGCTCTGCCGGATGCCAAAAGAGATGCCGTCGACGTTCTCTCGGGGACCTTGCGGCCGCACACTTAGGGCCTCCGCGGTGGCGCGCGAATCGGCCGCAAACTCGGGGTTTGCGCTTAGATACGTTCGTGACATCCGAAGTCGGCTTTGTCTCAGCCTCGGTGGTTCTTCGACCGCCGCGGGTGGCCATGATGGTCGCGGGCGACGAGCACTGGCGTGATTGGGCGATGACCGCGCTTACGATCGCCTCCGGCTACTGGGGCGGCGGCGGCTTCATCTTCGTCCCCTTCGACATCAAGACCTCGCGCCCAGCGCCGGAGTTCGCGGAGATCGTCCGCGCCTACGACCCAGATCACGTCGTCTCCCTCGATCTTCCGTGGTCGACACTGGAAGCGTGGTATCCCGGCATCATCGGGATTGACGGGATTGACGGGGTCGACGAGTCCGAGCGGCTTCGAATGATCGAGACGAATCAGTGTCACACAGGCGTGATCCAGTCCGAAACGGCTCGTGACGAGGTCGTGACATGGTGCTCGCCGATGCGTGCGGTGCCGTTCCGAGATGACCATTCGGATAGGCAGATGGAGACGGTTACGACGCTTCGTCGGCGGGACCCGGGCGAAGATCGCTTCCGACGCGGCTTAGCGCCAGCTCCGACGCCGACCGAGTGGGCGCGGCTCGCGGCGTCGGAGAGTTGGCGTTCCGATCTCGGCCTCTTCGCGGCGATGCGGGTCGGAGTTGCGCAGACCGAGGCCGCGACAGGCTCGCCGCCGGAG
>JAJYBG010000133.1 GCA_021779075.1 Actinomycetes bacterium
GCTTCACGCCGAGCCGCTGCGCATTGGAGTCGCGGCCGTTACGGGTGGAGCTGGCGCCCTTTTTGTGTGCCATGAGTCAGTGCCTGCCTACTTGATGCCGGTGATCTTGACGCGCGTGAGGTCCTGACGGTGGCCCTGGCGCTTCTTGTAGCCGGTCTTGTTCTTGAACTTCTGGATGACGATCTTGGGGCCGCGGAGATCGCCGAGCACCTCGGCGGTGACCTTCACCTTGGCCAGCGCAGCCGCTTCGGTGGTGACCGTGTCACCGTCGACGAAGAGCACCGGAGCGAGCTCGACGGTGCTGCCCTGCTTCGCCTTGAGGCGGTCGAGGGTGACGATCGTGCCGACCTCCACCTTTTCCTGGCGACCGCCAGCGCGCACAACTGCGTAGACCACGTGAGTACCTAACTTTTCAGCTTGAGAGCGCACGGCAAGACGGCAGCGCACGCCAAAGGTCAAGAATACCCGACGAATCGGGCTGCTCCAAACCAGTGCGAGCCTCCGGCGGGACGTCCGCGGCGGGCATACTCTCGCTAGGTGGCCGTGCTCATCGATCCGCCCCGGTGGCCGAACCACGGCACGCTGTGGAGCCACGTCGTGAGCGACGCATCGCTCGAGGAGCTCCAGGCATTCGCCGATGCGGCGGGACTGCCGGCGCGCGCATTCGACCTCGACCACTATGACGCTCCGGCCGAGCGCTACGACGCGCTCGTCGCGGCAGGGGCGGAGCCGGTGAGCGGCCACGAGCTCGTGCGCCGCCTCATCGCGAGCGGATTGCGGGTGAAGGCCCGCGACCGGAACTAGCCCCGCCCCGGCCGCCGTCGCCCCGCTGAGCGCCATCCCACCCGGCGAAATCCCCCAAATCGACGCCACGATCGCGTTGTGGGGTCGATTCGGGGGATTTCGAGGAGTCAGTCGCCGGTGATGATGTTGGTCGTCACGCGCCGGCGGCGGCCGCGGCCCCTCGGCTGGCTCGCCGGGATTGCCGCGTCGAGGATCTGGTCGAGCACCGCGGCCGGGTCTGCCGGGGCCTCCGCGGACTCGGATGCCGTGGAGCGGACGATCGTGCTCGCCGCGATCTGCGCGAGGCCCTTCTTGACCTCGTCCGTGATGGCGTGGGTGCCGTCGTGCCCGTTGCCGCCGTTCGCGGCTGCGGCAGCGGGACGGTCCTGACCGCGGCCGCGGCGACGCTCGGCGGGGCGCTCGGACGCCTGCGCACGATGCTTCACGACGGGGTCGTGGTGGATGACGATGCCGCGGCCGGCGCACACCTCGCACGGCTCCGAGAACGTCTCGAGCAGGCCGAGCCCGAGCTTCTTGCGGGTCATCTGCACCAGGCCGAGCGAGGTGACCTCGGCGACCTGATGCTTGGTGCGGTCGCGGCTGAGGCACTCGACGAGGCGGCGCAGCACGAGATCGCGGTTGGTCTCGAGGACCATGTCGATGAAGTCGACGACGATGATGCCGCCGATGTCGCGCAGGCGGAGCTGGCGAACGATCTCCTCCGCGGCCTCGAGGTTGTTCTTGGTGACCGTCTCCTCGAGGTTGCCGCCGCTGCCGACGAACTTGCCGGTGTTGACGTCGATGACGGTCATCGCCTCGGTGCGGTCGATGACGAGCGAGCCGCCCGACGGCAGCCAGACCTTGCGCTCGAGGGCCTTCTCGATCTGCTCGTTGACGCGGTACTCGTCGAACGCGTCATCGGACGAGCCCGCGTACTCCTCGACCCGCTCGAGCAGCTCGGGGGCCACCTGGCCGAGGTAGCGCTCGATCGTGGCACGCGCCTCGGCACCCTGGATGATGAGCTTCTGGAAGTCCTCGTTGAAGACATCCCGCACGATCTTGATGAGCAGGTCGGGCTCGCTGTGGAGCAGCGCAGGAGCCTGCGCAGCCTCGACCTGGCGCTGGATGTCGGCCCACTGGGCAGTGAGGCGGTTGACGTCGAGAGCGAGCTGCTCGTCGCTCGCGCCCTCGGCCGCGGTGCGGACGATGACGCCCACGTTCTCGGGCAGGACCTCCTTGAGGACCTTCTTGAGACGGGCCCGCTCGGTGTCGGGAAGCTTGCGGCTGATGCCGTTCATCGAGCCGTTCGGCACGTAGACGAGGAAGCGACCCGGCAGCGAGATCTGGCTCGTGAGGCGCGCGCCCTTGTGCCCGACCGGGTCCTTGCTGACCTGGACGAGCACCCGGTCGCCGCTCTTGAGCGCGAGCTCGATGCGGCGAGGCTGGTTCTTCTCGCCGGATTCTGCGGCGGCAGCCTCCCAGTCGACCTCGCCGGAATACAGCACGGCGTTGCGGCCGCGGCCGATGTCGACGAAGGCGGCCTCCATGCTCGGCAGCACGTTCTGGACGCGGCCGAGATAGACGTTGCCGATGAGGGACGGCTCCTGCGACTTCGCCACGTAGTGCTCGACGAGCACCCCGTCCTCGAGGACGCCGATCTGGATGCGGCCGCCCTTCTCGCGGACGACCATATGGCGGTCGACGGACTCGCGCCGCGCGAGGAACTCGGCCTCGGTGACGACCGTGCGGCGGCGGCCGGCATCGCGGCCGTCGCGACGGCGCTGCTTCTTCGCCTCGAGCCGCGTCGAGCCCTTGACCTTCTGCGGCTCGGTGATGAGTTCGACCGGGCGCTGCTCGGTCACCCCGGCGGTGCCGCGACGGTGCCGGGTGCGGGTGCGGGTGCTCGCAGCGGGACCCGGATCGTCGGCGTCGTCCTCACGCTCCGGCTCGCCGATGAACTCGACGTGCGGAAGCGGCGGTGGAGCCTGGAAGACCAGCGTCGTCGCGGCGACCGCCTGGGCGGAATCGCCCACGATCACCTCGTCGGGAAGGGCCGGCTCATTCGTCGCCTCGGCAGCGATGATCTCGACATCGACATATTCATTTTCATTCACCATCGCTGGTGCACTCCTTGAACGCCCGCCCGCGGGCGATGCGTGACACTCGGCGGATGGGCGGGCCATCCGGAAAACCTCTTCACCCGGCCGGCGGATCGCTCTGGCGAGGTGGCTGATGCCATTAAAGCACGCGCGCGCGGATCAGCCCGTTTCCGGCGTGTGACAATGACGTCGTGTCTGATCCCGACCTCGACGCCGTCACCCCGCGTCGCCCCCTCGGCCTCGCGATCGCGCTCATCGTTTTCGGGATCATCGGCTTCGGCGCGGCGTTCCAGCTGACGATCGACAAGATCGCGACGGCGGCGAACCCGAACGCGGCCCTCGACTGCAACCTCTCCGTCCTCGTCCAGTGCGGCAAGAACCTCGGATCGTGGCAGGGCAGCGTCTTCGGATTCCCCAACCCGATCCTCGGCCTCGCCGGCTGGACGGCGGCGATCGCGATGGGTGTCATCATCCTCGCCGTGCCCTCGTTGCCGCGCTGGTTCTGGCTGACCTTCAACGCCGGGGTGACCTTCGCGATCGTGCTCGTCATCTTCCTCATCATCACCAGCATCTACGTCCTCCACACGCTGTGCCCCTGGTGCATGGTGACGTGGGCGGTGACGATCCCGGCCTTCTGGGCGACGACGCTCTACAACTTCACGGCCGGCAACTTCGGCGTCGGTGTGCGCGCGCGGGCCGTCTTCGAGACCCTCTACTCGTGGACGTGGGTCATCGTGCTGGCGTCCTACGTGCTCGTCGCCGTGCTCGCACAGCTCCAGCTCGACTGGATCCACCGGGCTTTTGTATAGCCG
>JAJYBG010000134.1 GCA_021779075.1 Actinomycetes bacterium
CCGTGACCGACGAGCCCACCCCGTTCGCGCCAGTACCGCCGGTGACGGTGACGGGCAGGTCCTTCTGCAGCGCGTTGACGAGGATCGCGGCATCCGCGGGGTTCGGGAACAGCGGCCGCGACGGCACGCCGTTCGCCGCGCCGTACTCGGTCGGGAACTGCACGAAGACGAAGCTCGACGGCTTGACGTCCTTGACGGCGAGCGCCACCGAGACCAGCGCCGACGCGCTCGCCAGCGACTGCGAGAACGAGACATTGCTCAATGCCGCCTTCGCAAGCGAGTAGAGCTTGAGCGGATTGCCGATCGTGCCGTTGGACGTGACCGTGCGCACCAGCGACGAGAGGTATACCTGTTGGTTCGAGATGCGGCCGAGGTCGGAGCCGTCGCCGACGCCGTGGCGAGTCCGCAGGAAGGCGAGCGCCTCCCCGCCGGTGAGAGTCACGAGACCCGCCGGCAGGCTGAGCGGCACGCCCGCCGGGTGCTCCGCGGAGAACACCGGGGAATTGGGATCGTAGATCGGCTTGCCCACGCAGACGGGGACGCCGCCCACCGCGTCCGCCATCCTGATGACACCGTCCATCTGGATCTCGGCGGCGTAGCCGATGTTGAGGCCCGTGAGTTGTTCGACGGTGAGCACCGTGCAGGCGAGGCCGCCGTAGCTCAGAGTGACGTTGATGCGCTGCTGGCTCATCGCCGAGTAGTAGCCGCTGCCGTCCTCCTTGGGGCAGGCCGGGATGGCGATCTGCATATCGCGGGGGAAGCTGACGACGGTGACGTGCTGGTGGTCGGCCGAGACGTGCATCATCATCGTCACGTCATTGAGGTTCTCGCCGCGGGGGCCATACGCGGGATCGCCGCCGCCGGAGTCGGAGCCCGCGAGCAGCACGTTGAACGCGCCCTTCATGGCGTCGACACCGACGACCTCGGTGCCGCCGCTCGCGCCGACGAGGCCGATGCCCTTCTTGATCGAACCGACGAGGTCGCCCACGGCGACCGCGCCGATGCCCGCGGCGCTGACGATCGAGACCGCGACGACGCTCGCGACGATCTTGGCGATCGTGCCGCCGGGCCCGCGCCTGCGCAGCCTGCCGTGGCGCGCGATAGGTCGCGCACGGCCGGGGCGGTCGGCCCGCGGGCGGAGATCGGTCATCGAGGTCTTTCTGGCGGGATCGGGTTTAGGCAATTCTCCCAGACGGACTCTGTCAACACTCTGAATCACCCTGGGCGGCCTCCTGGGCGCGGCTTAGAGCCGGATGAGCACGGCAGCGAGGCCGTCCTCGTCGATCGAGCCGGTGACCTCGCCCGCGGCGACCTTGACCTCGTCGGGCGCCTGCCCCATCGCGACGGCCGTGCCGCCGCCGCCGAGCGCCCACCCGAACATGTCGATGTCGTTGCGGCCGTCCCCCGCGACGAAGACGCGGTCCCGGTCGATGCCGAGCCACGTCCGCACCCGCTCGAGCGCCGTCGCCTTGCTGATGCCGTCCGGCGCGATGTCGAGCCAGTTCGACCACCCGACCGCGTAGGACACCTTGCTGAGACCCATCCGGTGCACGATCTCGAGGAAGTCCTCCTCGGCATGGTCGGGCGCGACGACGACGACGCGGCTCACCGGGCCTGCGGTGAGCTCGTCGAAGGGAACCCGGTCGGCGTTGTCGAGGTGCCACTCGGTCATGCCCTCGGTGTAGCGGCGGTGGCCGGCGGCATCCTCGACCATGAACGAGCCGGCGGGCAGATGGCCGCGGATCGCGTTCAGCACCTCGGTCGGGTCGAAGGTCTCGACCCAGGCCCGGCTGTAGCCGGTCTCGTCGGCGGCATCCCGCTGCAGGATGACGGCGCCGTTCGAGCACACCACGTACTCGGGTGTGAGCACGAAGTGCTCGAGCACCCGCTGCGCGGTCGCCCAGCTGCGCCCGGTCGCGAGCGTGATGTGATGGCCGGCCGCCTGCAGGCGCTGGACCTGCTCGAGCACGGCCGGCGTCGCGGTCTCGTCCTCGCTGATGAGCGTGCCATCGACGTCGAGACCGATGAGAAGGCGGTCGCTCATCGCACCGGCACCAGCACGTCGAGGCCTCCGAGGTACGAGCGCAGCGGCCCGGGGACCACGACCGAGCCGTCCGCCTGCTGGTGCGTCTCGAGGATCGCGGCGATCCACCTCGTCGTCGCCAGCGTGCCGTTGAGAGTCGCGACCGCGCTGGTGGCGCCGGACTCGGTGCGGTAGCGCACCCCGAGGCGACGGGCCTGGAACGTCGTGCAGTTGCTCGTCGAGGTGAGCTCGCGGTAGGTGCCCTGGGTCGGGATCCAGGCCTCGACGTCGAACTTGCGCGCCGCGCTCGAGCCGAGGTCGCCGGCGGCGGTGTCGATGACGCGATAGCTGAGGCCGAGCGAGCCGATCATCTCCTCCTGCCAGCCGAGCAAGCGCTCGTGCTCGGCCTGCGCCTCGTCCGGTGTCGTGTAGACGAACATCTCGAGCTTGTTGAACTGGTGCACCCGGATGATGCCGCGGCTGTCCTTGCCGCCCGCCCCCGCTTCGCGGCGGTAGCACGTCGACCAGCCGGCGTAACGCAGCGGGCCGCTCTCCACCAGGTCGAGGATCTCGTCGGAGTGGTACGCGGCGAGCGCCACCTCGCTCGTGCCCGTGAGGTAGAGGTCGTCCGCCTCGAGCCGGTAGATCTCGTCGGAGTGCGCGCCGAGGAACCCGGTGCCCTGCATGATCTCGGGCCGCACCAGCGTCGGGGTGATGAGCGGGATGAATCCGTTGGCGAGGGCCTTGTCAAGGGCGAGGCTCATCAGCGCGATCTCGAGGCGCGCGCCGACGCCCTTGAGGAAGTAGAAGCGGGCGCCGCTGACCTTCGCGCCGCGGGCCATGTCGATGGCGTCGAGCCGCTCGCCGATCGCGAGGTGGTCGAGCGGCTCGAAGTCGAAGACCCGGGGAGCGCCCACGGTCTTGACGAGGACGTAGTCCTCCTCGCCGCCGGTGGGGACGCCGTCGACGATGACGTTTCCGATCGAGCGCAGCGCCTCGTCGAAGCGCGCCTCCGCCTCGACCTGCGCGGCCTGGGCCTGCTTGGTCCGAGCGGCGAGGTCCTGCGCCTGGGCCACGAGCGCGGCCTTCTCGTCCTTGGGGGTGGCAGCGACGACCTTGCCGAACGCGTTCTGCTCGGCCCGCAGCGCCTCGAACGCGGCGATTGCGCTGCGCCTGACCGCGTCGGCCTCGACGGCCCGGTCGACCGCCTCGAGCGACTCGCCCCGAGCCGCCTGCGAAGCCCTCACGACATCCGGATTCTCACGCAGCAGCACGGGGTCGATCACGTGCGCCAGTGTACTTTGCACCCGGAATCCGCCACGCACCGCGGGCAGTACCGTGAGAGCGTGAGCCCGATCGCCGTCGTCTACAACCCGGCGAAGCCGCGCGCCGACCGGGTGCGGCAGCTCATCACGGCAGCGGCGATCGCGCGCGGACTCGACGAGCCGCTGTGGTTCCCGACCGCCGCAGCGGACGCCGGCGCCGGCGCCGTCCGCGAGGCCGTCGCCGCACGGCCGAGCGCGATCCTCGTCGCGGGCGGCGACGGGACGGTACGCATCGCCGCGGGGGAGCTGCGGCACAGCGGAATCCCGGTCGGCATCGTGCCCTCGGGCACGGGCAACCTCCTCGCGCGGGCGCTGGGTGTTCCGGTGTCGAGC
>JAJYBG010000001.1 GCA_021779075.1 Actinomycetes bacterium
GTCTCGCACGACCACGGCGCCGTCGAAGCCTTGAACCCCGAACGCGTCCTCGTCATGCCCGAGGGCACCGAGGACATCTTCACGAGGGAGTACCTCGAGCTCGTGGAGCTCTCGTAGGAGACGGCGGCGATTCGCTACGCGAATCGCTCGCACGTCCGAAGCCACGCCCGGGTCAGGTTCCCCGCCGACCTGTCGAAGAGTCGACGATGCTGTCTTCCACAGCGGCATCGGAGGCCGCGTAGCGAATCCGCTGGCGAGCGGCGCGCGCCGCATCCTGCGCAACGATCTCGGGGTCGCCCTCGCGGCGCCTCCGATACTCGAGGCGGATCGCGTAGCCGAGACCGAAGAACCCGATGACGGCGAAGATCAGCCACTGGATCATGTACGACCAGTGCATGCCGGTGTCGGCATAGGGCGGATCGGCGACGACGGGCGTGAGATGCTCGGCCGAGGCCGACGGCCGGGGTGCCGGATCCTCGGAGACGAGCAGCCCGTATGCGCCCGTGTAGGCGCTCGAGACGCCGGCGCCCTGCAGGAGGCCCGCGAGCTGCGGTAGGTTGATCGTTCCGATGCTCCGGCCCTGAGCGGATTGCCCGGGCAGCGTCGGCTCGCTCTGACGCAGCCGCACCGTCACGGTGACGCTCCCGCCCGGAGCGGCGTCGACCGACGCGGGGAAGCCGCCGTGATTGGGCGAAGGCACCCAGCCGCGGTCGACGACGAAGACGCCGGAATCCGTCTGCAGCGGTACGAGCACCTCGAGTCCGGGGCCGTTGTCGGTCGCCCGGTTGCGGACGAAGTACTGCTCGGCGGCGAGGTACCTGCCGGTCACGGTGACCTGCTCCCACTCCGTCTGCGGGTTCCACGCGCCGAGCGACGGCACCGCGTCGGCGAGCGGGACCGGAGCCGCGGTCCAGTTGCGACCGACGAGGTCGTTCTCGGCCTGTGCCTCGCGGCCGCGGGCCTGCTGCCAGTTCGAGAGCAGCACGCAGGCGAAGGCGAACACGATCGCGCAGGCGATGTAGACGAGCCACCGCCGCTGGAAGACGAACCGCCACTCACCCCGGCGCGGAACACCGGGCGCGCCGCCGGGCAGGCTCACTTCTGGTCGTCCTCCGGTGCGGGGCCGGCCGCGTCGTCCGACGGGCCGTGCGGCAGCTCGCGCAGGTTCGCCGGGTGCAGCGGCTCGGTGCCGCCGCCGGAGCGCGCGGCGTTGCCGACGACCACGGCGAAGTACGGCAGGAACACCGCACCCACGGCGGGGATGAGAATCCACCACCCGCCCAAGCCGACCAGGGCCATCCCGAAGCACACGAACACGCAGAGCACACGGATGCCCATCATGATCGAGTACTCGATCATGCGCTTCTTGCGCTCCTCGTCGGGAGAGAGCGGCAGCGAGGTGATGCTCGCGCGCGACTGCTTCATGAGGCCTTCAGCCTAAGCCTGCGCACCCGCGAGTGGCCCCTCAACAGCGACCGTCCCGCGGACCGTCGCGCGGCGGGCCCACCGCCGAGAGGCGGGGTCGCTACGCTGTGACGCGTGCCTGAACCCATCCGCACCGTTCTCATCACCGGCGGCAACCGAGGCATCGGCTTCGCGATCGCCGCTGAGTTCGCCGCGCGCGGCCACCGCGTCGCCGTCACAGCCCGCTCGGGGGAGGGGCCGGAGGGAACGCTCACCGTCCGCGCCGACGTGACGGACTACGCGAGCATCGATGCCGCGTTCTCGCAAGTCGAGGAGAAACTCGGGCCCGTCGAGGTCGTCGTCGCCAACGCCGGCATCACCCGCGACCAGCTGCTGCTGCGCATGAGCGAGGAGGACTTCGACGTCGTCGTCGACACCAACCTCGGCGGCGCCTTCCGCGTACTCAAGCGCGCAGCGAAGGGATTCCTCAAGGCGCGCTTCGGCCGCGTCATCCTCATCTCTTCCGTCGTCGGCCTCTACGGCGGCCCGGGCCAGATCAACTACTCCGCCTCGAAGGCCGGCCTCGTCGGCATGGCCCGCTCGCTCACCCGCGAGCTCGGCGGCCGCGGCATCACCGCGAACGTCGTCGCACCGGGCTTCATCGAGACCGACATGACCGCGGAACTGCCGGAGGATCAGAAGGCCGAGTACCGGAAGGCGATTCCCGCCGGCCGCTACGGCACGGCGGCCGAGGTTGCGAAGACCGTCGCCTGGCTCGCCTCGGACGACGCAGCGTACATCTCCGGCGCCGTCATCCCCGTCGATGGCGGCTTGGGGATGGGGCACTAGCCGCTGTGCTTATCGCCGCGCCGGTCCCTGCCCGGCGCGCGGATCGCTACGGCCGGGGAAGCGAGCACGTCACCCGCGCAATCCGAGCAGGGGCAGCACCTGGGAGAGGTCGCGGCGGTTGACGGCGACATCGGCGCGCTCGCGCACCACGGGCTTGGCGTTGAACGCGACCGAGAGCGCCGCCTCCTGCATCATCTGCAGGTCATTGGCGCCGTCGCCGACCGCGACGGTGCGCGAGAGCGGGATTCCGCTGCGCTCGGACCACTCGACGAGCGAGGCGGCCTTCGCCACAGCATCCACGATCGGCCCGTCGACCTCGCCGGTGAGGCGGCCATCGGCCACACCGAGGCGGTTGGCGCGCAGGAAGTCGAGGCCGAGCGCGGCGGCGATGGGATCCAGGATCTCGTGGAAGCCGCCGGAGACGACGCCGACGGCGCCGCCGGCGGCCTGCACGGCAGTCACCAGCTCGGACGCGCCCTTCGTCACCGTGACGCGCGCGCGCACCCGGACGAGCGCCGACTCGGGCAATCCGGCAAACGTGCCGACCCGCTCGCGCAGCGACTGGACGAAGTCGAGCTCGCCGTGCATCGCCCGCGCCGTGATCGAGGCCACGAGGGGCTCGGTGCCCGCCTCCGCCGCGATGAGCTCGATGACCTCGTCGTGCAGCAGTGTCGAATCAGCGTCCAGGACGACGAGAAAAGCGCTCATGGAACGACGCGAACTCCCTTTCCGACGACGGTGATGCCGGTCTCGGTCACGGTGAACCCGCGGGCCCGGTCGCGGGCCGGGTCGACCCCGATCTTCGCTCCCGCCTCGACGACGACATCCTTGTCGAGGATAGCGCGGCGCACCTCGGCCCCCGGTTCGACGACGACCCGGTCGAAGGCGACGGTATCGGCCACGTGCGCCGACTCGATGACCGTCCACGGGCCGAGGACGCTGCGCTCGACGTGGGCGCCCGAGATGACGGTGCCGAGCGAGAACAGCGAGTCGATCGCCTGGCTCAGCGAGCCCCGGGCGTCCCGCACGATCTTCGCCGGGGGCGAGTTGAGCTCCTGCGAGAAGATCGGCCACTCGCGGTTGTAGAGGTTGAAGATCGGCAGCGGCAGGATGAGGTCCCGATGCGCGTCGAAGAACGACTCGATCGTGCCGACATCGCGCCAGTAGTCGCGGTCGCGGTCAGTCGAGCCGGGAACGTCGTTGTCGCGGAAGTCGTACACGGCCGCCTCGCCCGCTGCGACGAACGCCGGAATGATGTCACCGCCCATGTCGTGGTTGGACTCGGGCCGCGCTCCATCGCGGAGGACCGCGTCGAGCAGCGCCTCCGCCGTGAACACGTAGTTGCCCATCGAGGCAAGCACCTCGCCCGGGTCGTCGGCGAGCCCGACCGGGTGGGACGGCTTCTCGAGAAAGGCGGCGATCCGCTCAGGATGCTCCACGTCAGGCTCGATGACGCCGAACTGGCCTGCCAGAGCGATGGGCTGGCGGATCGCTGCGACGGTGACGGATGCCCCCAGGGCGATATGCGCCTCGACCATCTGGGTGAAATCCATGCGGTACACGTGGTCGGCACCGACGACGACGATGTAGTCGGGCCGGGCGTCGTGGATGAGGTTGAGGTTCTGCAGGATGGCGTCCGCACTGCCGGAGAACCAGCGCTTCCCGAGCCGCTGCTGAGCGGGCACCGACGACACATACGATCCCAGCATCGCGTTGAGGCGCCAGGTCGTCGCGATGTGGCGATCCATCGAGTGCGACTTGTACTGGGTCAGCACGACGATCTGCCGCAGGTCGGAGTTGACGAGGTTCGAGAGTGCGAAGTCGATGAGACGGTACTGGCCTCCGAATGGCACGGCCGGCTTGGCCCGGTCGGCAGTGAGGGGCATCAGCCGCTTGCCTTCGCCGCCGGCGAGGACAATGCCGAAGATCCTTCTTCCGCCCGCCATAGCACCAACACTATGGCCGGGGGATGGCCTGTACTAGCGTTCGGAACGTGCGCGTCGATCTGTTAACCCGCGAGTATCCGCCGGAGGTCTACGGGGGCGCTGGCGTTCATGTCGCCGAGCTCGTCAAGGCCCTTCGGCCGAGCGTCGACGTCGTCGTCCACGCTTTCGGAATCGAGCGCCACGAACCCGGGGTCGAGTCGTATCCGGTGCCGCGCGAGTACGCGCACGCCAACCAGGCGGTGGCGACGCTCGGCATCGACGTACTCATGGCCAATGACTGCCAGAGCGCCGACGTCATCCATTCGCACACCTGGTACACGAACGGCGCCGGCCAGATCGGCAAGCTCATGTGGGATGCGCCGCACGTGCTCACCGCCCACTCGCTCGAGCCCTTGCGGCCATGGAAGGCGGAGCAGCTCGGCGGCGGCTACCGGGTCTCGTCGTGGCTCGAGCGCAACGCGTATGAGAGCGCCGACGCCATCATCGCCGTCTCCGAGGGGATGCGCCGCGACATCCTGCGCGCCTACCCGTTCGTCGATGCGACGAGAACCCATGTCATCTACAACGGCATCAACCTCGCCGAGTGGGGGCCGGCGTCGGATGACACGGTGCTGGCGTCGCTCGGCATCGACGCGTCGCGGCCAACCGTGATCTTCGTCGGCCGCATCACCAGGCAGAAGGGCCTGCCCTATCTGCTGCGCGCCGCGGCGGCTCTGCCTCCCGAAGTGCAGCTCGTGCTCTGCGCCGGCCAGCCGGACACCCCGGACATCCTTTCCGAGGTGTCGGGCCTCGTGGCGGAGCTCTCGTCCGCGCGCTCCGGCGTCGTCTGGATCGATCGCACGCTGTCCCGCCGCGAACTCACCATCGCGCTCACGGCGGCGACCGTCTTCGTATGCCCCTCTGTGTATGAACCTCTGGGCATCGTGAATCTCGAGGCGATGGCATGCGGCCTGCCCGTCGTCGGGACGGCGACCGGCGGCATCCCCGAGGTCGTCGTCGACGGCGTCACGGGTCGTCTGGTTCCGATCGAGCAGTTGCAGGATGGCACTGGGACGCCGATCGACCCCGACAGGTTCGTCGCCGACCTGGCTGCGACGCTGCGCGACGTGCTCGCCGACGTGGATGCCGCGCACCGCATGGGTCTCGCCGGCCGGGCCCGCGCCGGGGCGGACTTCTCGTGGTCAAGGATCGCCGACCAGACTCGCGCCGTCTACGAATCCGTCCGGTAAGACGGTCGGCCGGCGGCCCGCCGCGGCGGGCGAGGGCGACCTCGGCGACGACTAATCTTGACTGCATGTCGAACGTCGTCGTCAGCCTCGAATCGGTGTCGATCGTGCGCGACGGGGTGACGATCCTCGATGGCATCGACTGGCAGGTCACGAGTGACCAGCGCTGGGTGGTGCTCGGCCCCAACGGCGCCGGGAAGACGACGCTGCTCCAGCTCGCCGCTGCGCAGCTGCTGCCCACTTCGGGCACGGTGCGTCTGCTCGATGAGACCGTGGGCCAGACCGACCTCGCCGAGCTCAAGCCGCACATCGGCTTCGCATCATCGGCCCTCGCTCGCCGGCTGCCGGTGGGCGAGTCCGTGCTCAACGTGGTGCTCACAGCCGCCTACGGCTTCACCGGACGGTGGAAGGAGACCTACGAGGACATCGACATCCGCCGGGCACGCCGGGTCCTCGCCGAGTGGGGTCTGGCGGCGTTCGAGGAGCGCAAGTTCGGCGACCTCTCCGATGGCGAGCAGAAGCGCGCTCAGATCGCGCGCTCGGTCATGGCCGACCCCGAGCTGCTGCTGCTGGACGAGCCGGCCGCTTCGCTGGATCTCGGCGCACGGGAGGAGCTCGTGACGCTGCTGGGCGGGTACGCCGCCGAAGCCACGAGCCCCGCGATCATCATGGTCACCCACCACGTCGAGGAGATCCCGACCGGGTTCACCCATGTGCTGCTGCTCTCGGGCGGCCGGGTCACCGCGGCCGGGCCGATCGCGTCGGTGCTCACCTCTGAGGCGCTGTCCGGGGCGTTCGGGATTCCGGTGACGGTGTCGAGCGACCGCGGGCGCTATGCGGCCCGGTCCGCCGGCTGAGAGCGGCGGTCCGGGGATCGTTGCGCCGGGCCACGCCCCGGTGACAGCCGGATTGCTCTGCTAGACTCGGTCCTCGGCCCATCGGCCGACGATGTCCCCTTTTGTCTGCAAGGAAAAGCCATGAAGTCTGACACCCACCCCGCGTACGGTCCGGTCGTCTTCCACGACCTCGCCTCGGGCGAGTCGTTCCTCACCCGTTCGACCATCACCTCCGGCGAGCGCACGGTGGTGTGGGAGGACGGCAACGAGTACCCCGTCGTCGACGTCGAGATCTCCAGCGCCTCGCACCCGTTCTACACGGGCAAGCAGCGCATCATGGACTCGGCCGGCCGCGTCGAGAAGTTCAACCAGCGCTTCAAGAACTTCGGCGCCGCCAAGAAGTAGTTCTTCCCCGCAGCGCACAGCGTGCGCGCGGTACGGTCTGCACCGTCGAAAGGGCTCCTTCGGGGGCCCTTTCTCGTTGCCCAGCGGACAAGAGGGAGTGAGCATGGTCCAGAAGCGGTACCCGACGCGCGGCGCCGCGACGCCGTTCGTCGTGTGGGGAATCGCCATGGGGGTGGTCGCCGGCTTCCTCGCTGTGCCGACCGCGTTCGCCGGCGAGATGAGCGGCGGTCCCGCCGACTGGGTGATCTTGGTGTCCGCGGTCGCCGCGCCGGGAACGATCCCGGGGATGCTCGCCGGGGGAGCAGCCGGCGCGCTCATCGGCGGCCTGGCACTCACCATGTTCCGCGCGACGCAGGAGACGCGGCCTCTCGGCCGCCGGGCCGCGGCGATCGGATTCGGCGCCGGGCTCATGACGGGCGTGCTCTTCGCCGCGGCCGACTTCGGCATCCTCGGCGGGATGTTCGACGTGCCCATCGACCACTGGCCGATCCACGTCCTCGAGGTTCTCGCGGCGCTCGGCGCCGGCTTCGGCTACACCTGGCTCACGCGGCACACCGTGCGTCGGGAATCCGCCACTACCGCAGCGGCCACGCCCCCGACGTGACGAAGGCGGTCTCGCCGCGGCTGCGGCGGTATTCCTGGTAGCTCGCCGCCTGGTCCGCGGACCAGGCGATCTGCCTGGCGTGCAGTTCCGCGGCCGAGAGATCGAGGTCTGCCCCATACTTCGCGGCGAGCGCCTGAGCGACGCGGCCGGCCGCGATGGCGTCGGCGCCGGCATCATGCGCATCGTCCAGCCGAACGCCATAGGTTGCCGCCGTGAACTCGAGCGTGCGCTTGCCCCTGCGGTACCGGTCGAGCGCCTTGTCGATGACGAGCGGATCGACGACGAGCGTCGGCTCGAGCGGCGGGATGCCGTAGCGAAGCGCCTCGCGATCGAGCACGGTGAAGTCGTACGCAGCGTTGTAGGCGACCACCGGTACCCCGCCCGCCAGGATGCCGCGCAACGCGGCGATGATCTGGGCCACGCCGGCCTGGGCGGCCATGCCCTCTTCCTGCACGCGCTCGGTCGTGTAACCGTGGACGGCCGCGGCCGCCTCGGGGATCTCGACCATCGGGTCGATGACCCAGTCATTGCGCGAGAGGACCTCACCCGCACCGCCGAGCTCGCCGACGAAGGCCGTGACGATGCGGGCGGTGCCGGTGTCGACCCCTGTCGTCTCGAGGTCGAACACGCCGAGTCGCTCAGCCCAGGAGGTCATGCCATGACTCTATTGGGCGGCTACGACACCGGCCCCGCTCGTGGAATTGGTCTGCCGCCTTTCGCCGGCCGGCGCTGTTGACCCATCGATCAACCGCCTGAGCCGACCGCGCGTTCACCGCACCGCGAGCCAGTAGAACGTCTGCGTGCCGAGGGTGAGCGTCAGGCGGCCGTCATCGGGCACCGCCGGGAACGCCGCCCCGCCGAACACGTCGACGAGCGGACGCCCCGCCCACTCGCCGAGCGACAGCGTCACCGCGAGCGGATTCTGCGCGAAGTTGAACACGCAGAGGATGGCATCCGTGGTCTCCACCGCCGGCGCAGCCGCCGGCGGACCGGCGGATTGCCGCACGAACGCGAGCACCGACGGCGACGAGGTCGGCACGACCGCCAGGCCGCCCAGCCCGAGCACCGGGTGCGCCTTGCGCACGTAGACGACATTGCGCACCCAGTGGAGCAGTGAGCGCGACTGGGCGAGCTGCGACTCGACGTTCACGTTGCGGTAGTCGAAGACGAGCGACTGCACCACCGGCAGGTGCAGCTTGCCCGGGTCGGCGGTGGAGAACCCGGCGTTGCGGTCCGGCGTCCACTGCATCGGCGTGCGCGAGGAATCCCGATCGTCGAGCCAGATGTTGTCGCCCATGCCGATCTCGTCGCCGTAGTACACGAACGGCGCCCCTGGCAGCGAGAAGAGCAGCGCGTGGGCGAGCTCGAGCTCGGCACGGGCGTTGTCGAGCAGCGGGGCGAGGCGGCGCCGGATGCCGACGTTGATGCGCATCCGATCGTCGTAGGCGTACCAGCCGTACATGGCCTGGCGCACTTCCTCGTTCACCATCTCGAGGCTGAGCTCGTCGTGGTTGCGCAGGAACACGCCCCAGCCGGCGCCCGGGGGCACATCGGTCGTCTCGGACAGCACGTCGACGAGGTCGTCGACCCGCTGCGAGCGCAGCGCGTAGAAGATGCGCGGCATGACGGGGAAGTCGAAGGCCATGTGGCATTCCGGCTCCTCCTCCGAGCCGAAGAAGGCAGCGACCTCGCGCGGCCACTGGTTCGCCTCGGCGAGCATGACGCGCCCCGGATAGTCGCGGTCGACCATGCGCCTCAACTGCCGCAGGAACTCGTGCGTCTGCGGCTCGCCCTCGCCGTTGCCCTCGTCGGACTCGTAGAGGTACGGGATGGCGTCCAGCCGGAACCCGTCGACGCCCAAGTCGAGCCAGAACCGTACCACCTCGTGCACGGCATGGTGGACAGCGGGGGAGTTGTAGTTGAGGTCGGGCTGGTGGCTGAAGAAGCGGTGGAAGTAGTACTGGCGGCGCTTCTCGTCGAAGGCCCAGTTCGAGGTCTCGGTGTCGGAGAAGATGATGCGGATGTCGGGCCAGCGCTCGTCGTCGTCCGACCAGACGTAGAAGTCGCCGAACGGCCCGTCCGGTTCGGCGCGGGCTGCCTGGAACCAGGCGTGCTGATCCGAAGTGTGGTTGAGCGGCAGGTCGATGATGATGCGCATGTTGCGCTGGTGCGCCTGGCGAACCAGATCGCGAAAGTCGTCGAGGGTGCCGTACTCGGCGGCGATGCCCGCGTAGTCGGACACGTCGTAGCCGCCGTCGCGGCCGGGCGAGGGGAAGATCGGCGGCAGCCACAGCGCGTCGATCCCCAGCCACTGCAGGTAGTCGAGCTTGCCGATGAGACCGGGCAGGTCGCCGATGCCGTCGCCGTTGGAATCCGCGAAGGAGCGCACGAGCACCTCGTAGAACACCGCCCGCCGGTACCACTGCACATCGAGGGCGAGGCCGGGCAGGGTGATCGGCGCGGTGAAGGTCACCTCGCCAGCCTAAGGACGCGACCCTGCCGCGCCATAGAATGACCTCGGCATGACGGGGCACAGCACGGTCGATATCTCGCCGTACGCGGAGGCGCTCGCGAGCGTTCCGGGGCGCGAGCGCCACACTGTTGTGGCCGGCGTCGACTGCGCGTACTGGGAGTACGGGGCGGCGAGCGCGGTCGGGACGATCGTCGCGATCCACGGATTCCGCGGCGACCACCACGGGCTCGAGGCGATCATCGCCTCACTCGGCGGCCGCCACGTCATCGCCCCCGACCTGCCCGGTTTCGGCGCCTCGGCGCCCTTCGAGGACCGCGCCCACGACATCGCCGGATACGCGGCCTGGCTGGGCGAGTTCGTCTCGGCGCTCGGCGCCGAGGGCCCGGTGACGATCCTCGGCCACTCGTTCGGGTCGATCATCGTCGCCGCGGCGCTGGCGAACGGCCTGGTGGTGCCGGAACCCGGCCACGTCGTGCTCATCAACCCCATCGGTCAGAACGCGCTGCACGGCCCGCGCGCCCTCGGCACCGCCCTCGCCGTGTTCTACTACTGGCTCGGCCGGGTCCTGCCCGAGCGGCTCGGTCAGGCGTGGCTGCGCTCGCGCGTCATCGTGCGGGGGATGAGCGTCGCCATGGCGAAGACCCATGACCCGCAACTGCGCGCCTGGATCCACGAGCAGCACGACACCTACTTCTCGGCGTTCGCGAACCGGACCCAGCTGCTCGAAGCGTTCCGGGCGTCGGTGTCGCACGACGTCAGCGAGTTCGCGGCCTCCGTCACCGCACCGACCCTGCTCATCGCGGCAGCGCAGGACGACGTCACCCCGCTCAGCGCGCAGCGCCGGCTCGCGACGCTCTTCCCCAACGCGCGCCTCGAGGTCATCGAGGGCGTCGGACACCTCGTGCACTACGAGACGCCGCTCATCGCCGCCGACCTCGTGACCCGGTTCGTGGGCGACGAGGCCACCGCATGAGGCTGCTGTTCGACTGCAGATACGTGAGGGTGGGGCGCCACGACGGGATCTCGCGCTACTCGGCGTCGCTGGTCGCCGAACTGGCCCGGCTGATGCCGGTGGAGCTGCTCGTCTCGGACGAGCGCCAGCTCGCGTCGCTGCCGGCGGTGCCGTGGCACCTCGTCTCGTCGCCGACCTCGCCCCGGGAGCCCTGGATCGCCCGCGAGATCAACCGGCTCGAACCCGACGTCGTGTTCTCGCCCATGCAGACGATGGGCTCGCAGGGGCGGCGCTACCGGTTGATCCTCACCGTGCACGACCTCATCTACTACCGGCATCGGACGCCGCCGAGCGACCTGCCCTGGTACGTGCGTCTCGCCTGGCGGCTCTACCACCTGGCGTGGTGGCCGCAGCGGAGGCTCTTGAACGGGGCGGACGCCGTCGTCACCGTGTCGGAGACGACGCGAGTTCTGATCTCGGCGCACCGCCTGACGAAGCGTCCGGTGTTCGTGGTGGGGAATGCGCCGGGGGAGCTGCCCCCCAGCGTGCGCGCCGGCGCCTATCAGCCCGACCGCTCGCCCCGAGCGGTCGTCCACATGGGCCAGTTCCTGCCGTATAAGAACATCGACACCCTCGTGCGTGCCGCCGAGCACCTCGACGGCTACGAGATCCACTTCATGTCTGCGGCATCCGACGCGGAGAAGGCGCGGTTGCGAGCTCTGGTGACACCGGATGCCGCGATGCGGCTCGTCTTCCACGACGGAGCCTCCGACGCCGAATACTACGGCTGGCTGGCCCGGGCGACAGCGCTCGTCACGACGTCGTGGGACGAGGGCTTCGGCATCCCCGTCGTCGAGGCGATGCGCGTCGGCACGCCCGTCGTCGCGAGCGACATCCCCATCTTCCGCGAGGTCGGAGGGGATGCCGCGGTGTTCGTCGACCCGGCATCGGCCTCGGACGTGGCGCGGGGAATCCGCTCGCTCGAGGACGTCTACGAGTGGCACTCGCGCTCGGACGCCTCGATCCGGCACGCGGCGAGGTATTCGTGGGCGGCGAGCGCGTCGGCCCTCAAGGCCGCGATCGACACCGTCGCCGGGCCCACCCCATAGGCGTCGATGTCAGAGGCGTTCGGCGAGAGCGGTCAGCGTCTGCGTCGTGCCGCCATCGATCTTCACGGCCGCGGACGAGTCGCCCTTGGTCGCGCCGCGGTTGACGATGACGATGGGCAGCTTGCGGCGACGCGCCTGCTCGATGAGGCGGATGCCGGTGTTGACGACCAGCGACGAGCCCGCGACGAGCAGCGCCTCGGCCGAGTGCACCAGCGCGCGGGCCTCGGCGAAGCGGTCGGGCGGCACGAACTCGCCGAAGAACACGACATCGGGTTTGAGCCAGCCGCCGCAGACCGTGCATGCCGGCACGAGGAAGCCGTCGACGTCCGCGACGTCGACATCGCCATCCGGGTTGAGCATGACCGCGTCGGGCTGCCGGAGCTGCGGATTGAGCTCGTCGATGCGCTGGGCGATGTCGGCGCGGGCGAAGACCTGCCCGCAGCTCAGGCAGAGGACGCGGTCCATGGCGCCGTGGAGGGGGACCACGACCGACGAGCCGGCACGCAGATGCAACCCGTCGACGTTCTGCGTGATGACACCGCTGGCGACGCCCCGGCGCTCGAGGTCGGCGAGCGCGAAATGCCCCGCATTGGGCTGCGCTGCGCCGAAGAGCGCCCAGCCGAGGTGCGAGCCGGCCCAGTAGCGCTTTCGGGCGCGCTCGGAGCCGAGGAACTGCGCGATCGTCATGGGGGTTCGTTGGGGGGCGCCGACGCCGCGGTAGTCGGGGATGCCAGAATCCGTCGACACGCCTGCACCGGTGAGGACGGCGATGGTGCGACCAGCGAGCGCTTCGGCCGCCTGGTCGACGAGGACGGCAGCCTCGGAGGTCGTGACCGTCATCGCGCACCTCCTCCTCGATTGCGAGTGTAAACGGCGCATGATGCAGGCTTGTTTCGTGCAGCTGCGGCAGATCGAGACCCTCGACGACCCGATGCTCGCCGATTACACGTCGCTCACCGACGTCGCGCTGCGGCGTGTGCTCGAGCCGGCGGGCGGGCTCTACCTCGCCGAGTCGACGAAGGTCATCGAACGCGCCCTCGAAGCAGGGCACGTCCCGCGTTCGATGCTCGTGCCCGAGCAGTGGGTCGCCGAGGCAGAGGCGCTTCTGGCGCGTCACGCGCAGAATACGCACTCTGCGCCCTTGCCCGACGACTTCCCCGTTTACACCGGACCCGACGCCGTGCTCCAGCGGCTCACCGGATTCCACCTCCACCGCGGCGCGATGGCGGCGATGCACCGGCCGGAGCTGCCCGCCGTCGCAGCGGTGCTGGCAGGCGCCCGGCGTGTCATCATCCTCGATGGACTCGTCGACCACACCAATGTCGGCGCGATCTTCCGCTCGGCGGCGGGGCTCGGAGCCGATGCGGTGCTCGTCACACCGACCTGCGCCGACCCGCTCTACCGCCGCAGCGTGCGGGTGAGCATGGGTACGGTGCTGCAAGTGCCGTGGACACGGTTGCCGGAGTGGCCGGATGCCGCCGACGAACTGCACGCGGCCGGGTTCCACATCGCGGCGCTGGCGCTGGCCGACGACGCCGTCGCGCTGGACGTCTTCGCCGCCGCGCCGCCGGAGCGCGTCGCCCTCGTGCTCGGGGCCGAAGGCGACGGCCTGGGGCGGCGCGCCCTCGCCGTCGCCGATACGACCGTCACCATCCCGATGCTGCACGGCGTCGACTCACTTAACGTCGCTGCGGCGAGTGCTGTCGCGATGTGGGCGCTTCGTCGCTGAGCATCGGAGGATGACCGCTGAGGAACGCGCGCTGAGGCACCTGCGCGATGCGCGGCGGCGCCGCATCTACGCGCGCCGCCGCTGGCTCGTGTTCGGGACGACGGCCCTCATCGTGCTGGGGCTGGTCTACGTCGTCATGGGGGCGGCCGCGCCGCTCAAGGCCGCCGCGTTCACGCCATCCGCCGCCGCGACCGCCGTCGCGAAGGGAAAGGCCGCCGCACCCGCCTGGCCGCCCTACGGCGAAGCGGCCATCGGAATCGTCGGCCAGAACGGCCTCATCGCCCAGCGCGGCGCGCGCAAGACGGTGCCCATCGCCTCGATCACGAAGACGATCACCGCGCTCATGGTGCTCAAGGCGAAGCCCATCGCCGCCGGTGAGACCGGGCCGCTCATCACCTTCACGAAGAAGGACGTCGCGATCCTCCACCAGGTCGAGGCCGAGTACGGCGCCTGGCAGAACATCTGGGCGGGGCTGTCGATGACCGAGCTCGACGCGCTCAACGTCATGCTCGTGCCGAGCGCCAACAACTACGCCATCTCGCTCGCGACCTGGGCGTACGGCTCAGTTCCGGCGTACCTCACGGCGGCGAACGCCTGGCTGGCTGCACAGGGCCTGGCCGACACCCATCTCGCCGACGCCTCCGGGCTGGATTCCGGTTCGGTGAGCGACGCGGGCGACCTTGTCGCCCTCGGGAAGCTCGTCGCCGCGGACCCGACCTTGGCGCCGATTGTGGCGAAGAAGCACTTCACCCTCGCGGCCCTCGGCACGATGGACAACACCAACACCGCGCTCGGCGTCGGCGGCGTCGACGGCATCAAGACCGGTCACACCGACCAGGCCGGCTACTGCCTGCTGTTCTCGGCCTCGGTGAAGATCTACGGTCAGGCGCGCACGATCGTCGGCGTCGTGCTCGACCTCAGGTCCTACGACGATCTCAAGAAGTACGTGCCGAGGCTCGTCGCGAGCATCGCCGCCGGGTATCAGACCCTCGACCCCACGGGCGCCGGCACGACGGCGCTCGGCACCCTCACGACCGCGTGGGGTGCGTCGACGCCTGTCGTGGCGCAGAAAGCGGCGACGGTTCAGGTGTACGGGGATGCCCCGGTGACGGCCGTGCTCGACGTCGGCCGGCTGCGGCCGGGCACGGCGGCGGGCTCGACCGTCGGCACGGTGACCTTCGACGGCGGCGCGCATTCGGTATCCGTCCCGCTCGCGACGACGACGACCGTCTACGGCCCGGACTACGGCTGGCGGCTCAGCCACCCGTGGGACTGGTTCTGAGCACGAAGCCTCATCGCCGATCGGCTCGAGCCTCGGCCGCTTCGGGTCCACATCCTCGCCGTACTGTGACGTTACGCTCGAAGGAATGTCTGTGTTCGCGGCCGCAGAGCCGCCCGGCCGCGCCGGGTACGCCGCCGCCGATCTCTCGCCCGCCTGGCCGCTGCGCGCCCCCTGGGGCACCGCGAGCAAGCTGCGCGCCTGGCAGGAGGAGGCTCTCGAGCGGTACTTCACCGCCGAGCCGCGCGACTTCCTCGCCTCGGCCACCCCGGGCGCCGGCAAGACGACGTTCGCGTTGCGCCTGGCGATCGAGCTCGTGCACCGGCACGAGATCGATCGCATCATCGTCGTCACCCCGACCGAGCATCTCAAGCGGCAGTGGGCGGAGGCCGCCGACCGGGTGGGCCTGCACCTCGATCCGGCGTTCCGCACCGCGTCCCGCCGCTTCGGCCGGCACTTCCGCGGCATCGCGGTGACGTATGCGCAAGTGGCCGTCAAGCCGCAGGTGTTCGCCGACCTCGTCGCAGAGCATCGCACGCTCGTCGTCCTCGACGAGGTGCACCACGGCGGCGATGCGCTGTCCTGGGGCGACGCGACGCGCGAGGCGTTCGAGCGCGCGACGCGCCGCCTGTCGCTGACGGGAACGCCGTTCCGCTCCGACACCGCGCCGATCCCGTTCGTCAGCTACGAACGCGGCGAGGACGGCATCCGCCGATCCCGTACCGACTACGACTACGGGTACGGCAGGGCGCTGGCCGACGGCGTCGTGCGCCCGGTGCTCTTCATGGTGTACGCCGGCCACGCCCGCTGGCGCACCCGGTCGGGCGAGCAGATGGAGGCGCGCCTCGGCGAGGGCAACACGCGCGATGTGACAGCCCAGGCGTGGCGCACCGCGCTCGACCCGAAGGGGGAATGGATCCCGGCGGTACTGACGGCCGCCGATCGCCGACTCACCGAGGTGCGCGAGTCGATTCCGGATGCCGGAGGCCTCGTCATCGCGACGGATCGCGAGCAGGCGAGGGCGTATGCCGCGATCCTCCGCGGAATCACCGGGCAGGAGCCCGTGGTGGTGCTCAGCGACGAGAAGACGGCATCGGAGCGCATCGCCGCCTTCGCGGGCGGCAACGAGCGCTGGATGGTCGCGGTGCGCATGGTGTCGGAGGGCGTCGATGTGCCGCGCCTCGCCGTCGGCGTCTATGCGACGAACTCGTCGACGCCGTTGTTCTTCGCCCAGGCGATCGGGCGCTTCGTGCGCGCCCGCCGCCGCGGCGAGACCGCATCGGTGTTCCTGCCCGACGTGCCGCAGCTCGTGGCCCTCGCCGCTGCGCTGGAACTGGAGCGCGACCACGCGCTCGACCGGGATTCCGCCGTCGAGGACGGCCTCGACGATTCCCTGCTCGAATCGGCGCAGCGCGAGGAGCGCGCCTCCGAGACGCTGGCCGACGAGTTCGCCTTCGAGGCGGTGTCGTCGGCCGCCGCCTTCGACCGCGTCGTCTACGACGGGCGCGACTTCGGCGCATTCGCCGAACCGGGCAGCGACGAGGAGTGGGACTTCATCGGCCTGCCCGGCATCCTCGAACCCGAGCAGGTGCACGAGCTGCTCGCGCATCGCCAGCAACGGCAACTCGCTCGGCAGCGACGATCCAGCGGATCGTCGCGCGAGTCGGCGCCGCCGACAGGCGGGGAGGCCAGGTCCGGGAGCCCGGCGAAGCCGCTGCCCCTCTACCGCACCCTCAAGGAGCAGCGCACCCTGCTCAACTCGCTCGTCGGGCTGTACGCCCGCAACTCCGGCGAGGCCCATGGACTCATCCACGCCGAGCTGCGGCGCCGGTGCGGTGGGCCGGCTGTCGCCCAGGCGAGCGTGACGCAGCTCGAGGCGCGCATCCAGCTGCTGCGGAAGCAGCTGGGGCATATCTGAGCCCCGCTTTCGGCGATGAGGCCGCCTCTGGCGATCCCTCGGATCGGCGCCCTCAGCGGAAGTCGCGCGACGTGGTCCGCACCGCGATCGGCAGCGGATCGATCCGGTCGGCGACGACGCTGATCACCCCCTCGGGGGAGCGCTGGAGGATGCCGCGTACCACCAGCGCGCTCGACTCGCGGGCCACCCGGCGGTACTTCTGCCACACCCCCCGCGCGACCACCACATTGGTCAGCCCTGTCTCGTCCTCGAGATTGAGGAACGTGATCCCCCCGGCGGTCGTGGGGTGCTGCCGATGAGTGACGACGCCGCCGATGCTCACCCGCCGCCCCGGTTCGTGGGTCGCAAGCTGGACCGCGGTGAGCACCCCGCTGCTCGCAAGCCGAACGCGCTCGTGCCGGAGAGGATGGTCGTCGGGGGAGACCCCGGTGGCCCACATGTCGTAGGCGAGCCGGTCGGCGGGGCCGAGAGCGGGCAGCAGCGGGGGCTGCACCACGAGATGGCTTCCCGGAAGGTGATCACGGTGCACCCGAGAGGCGCTCCCCGCGATCCAGATGGCTTCGCGGCGCGACTTTCCGAATGACTCAAAGGCGCCCGCGGCCGCAAGGGATTCCAGCTGCAGGGTGCTCAGCCCCACTCGCTCGGCCAGGTCGTACTGATCGCGGTAGGACCCGGATGCCTCGCGCTCGGCGACGATCCGCGCAGCCAGCTCCGACCCGATCGCGCGCACCTGGGCGAGGCCGAGCCTCACCGCAGAGGCGCCGTCGCGCCGGTGCTCTGCGGAGCCGTCGGGAGCGGAGGGGTCGAACTCGTCCGCTTCGTCGAGGTCGTCGGGGTCGCCGCTGCGCGTCGTGGTGTGCTGCAGGCAGGAGGCCCGCCCGGTCGGGCCTGTGCGCGCGGGCGCGATCGGCTCGAGCGCGGCGTCCGCCTCGGAGCGTGCGATGTCGACCTGCCGCACCTCGACCCCGTGGCGGACCGCGTCGGCCACCAGGGTCTGCGAGGAGTAGAAGCCCATCGGCTGGGAGCGCAGCAGACCGGCGAGGAAGGCAGCCGGGTAGTGCAGCTTGAGCCACGAGCTCGCGTAGACGAGCACCGCGAAGCTCAGAGCATGGCTCTCGGCGAAGCCGAAGTCGGCGAAGGCCTTGATCTTGCCGTAGATGCTCTGGGCATCGGCGTCCGTGATGCCGTTCGCGGCCATGCCGGCGAAGAGCTTCTCCTGCAGCGTCTCGATGCGCTCCTGACCGCGCTTCGAGCCCATCGAGCGGCGCAGCAGGTCGGCGTCCTCCGGGCTGCAGCCGCCGACGGCGACCGCCATCTGCATGACCTGCTCCTGGAAGAGCGGAACACCGTAGGTGCGCTTGAGCACGGGCTCCAGCGCAGGGTGCTGGTAGGTCACCTTCTCCTCCCCGGCGCGGCGCCGGATATACGGGTGCACCGCGCCGCCCTGGATCGGCCCGGGCCGGATGAGCGCGACCTCGACGACCAGGTCGTAGAAGCGCCGCGGCTTGAGTCGGGGAAGCGTCGCGAGTTGCGCCCTGCTCTCGACCTGGAACACGCCGATCGCATCCGCACGGCAGAGCATGTCGTAGACCGCCGGCTCCTCGCGCGGGATCGTCTCGATGGTCCAGCTCTCCCCGAGCGAGCCGACCTGGTCGAAGACCTGGTGGATGGCCGAGAGCATGCCGAGGCCGAGCAGATCGAACTTGACCAGCCCCATCCACTCGCAGTCGTCCTTGTCCCATTGCAGCACCGTGCGGTCGACCATGCGCGCATGCTCGATGGGGCAGACCTCGCCGACGGGCTGCCGGGTGAGCACCATCCCGCCGGAGTGGATGCCGAGGTGCCGGGGCGCCTTCCTGAGCTGCTCGGCCAGTTCGAGCACGGGACTCGGGATGTCGGCGGAATCGCCGGCCTGCAGCCCTCGGGAGCGCTCGAAGCGCTTGCTCCAGGCGTCCTGCTGGCCGGGGGAGTGGCCGAGGGCCTTTGCCATGTCGCGCACGGCGGCCTTGGGCTGGTAGCTGATGACCGTGGCGACCTGGGCGGCCCTGTCGCGGCCGTACTTCCCATAGACGTACTGGATCACCTCCTCGCGGCGCCCTGCCTCGAAGTCGACGTCGATGTCGGGCTCCTCCGGGCGCAAGGAGGAGAGGAACCGCTCGAACGGCAGCCGATAGAAGATCGGATCGACGGAGGTGATGCCGAGTACGTAGCACACCGCTGAGTTCGCCGCCGAGCCGCGGCCCTGGCAGAGGATCCCCCTCCTTCTAGCAAATTGCACAATATCGTGCACGATGAGGAAATAACCGGGGAAGTCCTTGTTCTCGATGACCTTCAGCTCGCTCTCCATCCGCACGCGCACCTCGGAGAGGAGGCCGGGCCGCCTCTCCTGCGCATATTTCTCACGGATGCCCTGCTCGACGAGCTCGCGCAGACGGCTCATGGGCGTGTGGCCCGCCGGCACATCGAGCATCGGCAGGCCGGGCCGGGCCTTCCGCAGCGAGAAGGCGAGCTCGGCGGCGACGTCGACAGTGCGCTCGACCGCCCCGGGGTAGCGGCGGAACAGCGCAGCCATCTCGGCGCCGCTGCGCAGATGAGCCGACCCCGCCGGCAGCCACGGGTCCAGTTCGTCGAGGCTGCGCCGGGCACGCACCGCGGCCACCGCGTCGGCGAGCGGCCGCTGCGCCGGCGTGGCGTAGTGCACGTTGCCCGTGGCGACGACCGCGAGATGCCGGGATGCCGCGAGTCCGGCCAGCGCGTCGTTCCAGGTGCTCGCGAGCGCCTCGCCATGGTCGTAGAGCTCGACGAGCACGTTCTCGCGCCCGAACAGGTCGATCAATCGGTCGAGTTCCCGACCCGCCGCGGCCGCGGCCGACCCGCGGTCGACGCCCGGAACGGTGAGCGCCTGCCGCACTGCGCCCTTGCGGCACCCGGTGAGGACCGTCCAGCGGCCGCGCCCCCGCTCGGCGAGCCTCTCGAGCGAGTATTCCGGCCTCCCCTTCTCGGCATCGCCGGCGAGCTGAGCCTCGGTGAGAGCGGCGGCGAGGGCGTGGTATCCCTCCGCCCCCCGGGCGAGGACGAGCAGGTGGCTCCCTTCGGGGTCCGCGATGCCGCTCTGCGGGGCGCCGAGTCCGAGCGACAGCTCGGCGCCGAAGACCGTCTTCAGCTCTGTCGAATAGACCTCCGCCGCCTCGGCCATCCGGACGACGCCGTAGAGGCCGTCGTGATCGGTGATGGCGAGGCCGGCCAGGCGCAGCCGTGCCGCCTCGGCGACGAGTCGGGCCGGGTCGCTCGCCCCGTCGAGGAAGCTGAAACTGGAGTGAGCGTGCAACTCCGCATAGGGCGTGACGAGATCGTCGCGGAGATCGCCGAGCGCGACGAGAGGGGGATCGGGCAGCTCGCGGCGGCGCTTCCGACCCGACGGGCGCTCTGGTTCGCGCGAGCCCGACGCGTCCCGGTCCGAGAGCGTGCGCTCGAGTTCCGACCACGGGATCGGCGGATTGGAGAACCCCATCAGAATCGCCGCCTTCCGGACACGACCGCTGGTCGATCGCACCTAGTCATACCGCGCCTCCGCCGCCCACGCGCCGCCCTCGAACACGAGCAGCCAGGCGGTTCCGACCTCGTCGATGAGACTGAGCCGCTGCACCCCGCGAGCAGCAGCGGCGTCCCACCACCGCTCGATGACCGGCCACGGGCCGGCCCAGGCGATGACGACCGCCGTGATCGCCCCGACGACAAGCACAGCCGGATCGCCGGTGAGGGCGCCGGACCCGTCCATCAGCACCGGCTCACCCGAGGAGTCCGCCACCGAGACCGCCAGCCGTTGCCGGAACACTGTCGCAGGCAGCGGGTCGGGAAGCGCCCCCGGCCACGGCCCCTTCGCGGCCCCCGCGATCTCGGCCGGAACCGGATCGCCCCAGGGCACGAGCACCTCGCGCTCGTCGAGCAGCCGACCACCACCGACGCGCGCGGTGACAACGCCCTCGTGGCCGAGCATGCTCTGCACCCGCGAGAGGGCGTGGTGCACCCGCTCGTCGGGCGCATCGCCCCACAGCCCCTCCTCGTGATGGTGGACGGAGTCGACGCTCTCAGGAGTGAGGGTGACGCGCAGCACCGGGGAGGACAGGCCGAGCGCCCCGCCGACCCCGTGAAGCTGCCAGCGCACCCGGTCGACGAGATCGGCGGCGGTGAACCAGCGCGGATGCAGCCAGGTGCGCACGCTCGTCTCGCCCTCTGTCTCCATGGTCACCGTGACCGCCGTGCAGACCAGATGGGCCGCGATGAGCGCGGCGACGACCTCATCGGCAGTGGCGCGAATGGCGAACGCGAGCTGATCGACGCGGTCGACGCCGTCGTCGAAGGCGATCGACCGCTCGAGCTGCGCCGCGGCCGGACGCGACACCACCGTCTCCGCGTCGCGCCCGGTCACGAGGGCGTGGACCCTGAGGCCCAATGCGCCGAAGCGGGTCGCCAGCTCGTCCTCTCCGAAGCCGGCGAGAGACCCCAGCGTCGAGAGGCCGAGTCGGCGGCACAGCTCGGCGAACCCGACGTCGCCGACCGCCTCGACGCTCTGCCCGGCGAGGAATTCGGATGTGCTCCCCGGTGGCACGAGGAGCACGGCGGACTCCGCCGACGTCGCCTGGACGGCGAGCTGGGCTGCGAACGGGCCGTCTGCCGCTCCGGCGCGCGCATCCGGGACACCGACGCTGCCGAGCGCGGCGATGAGGGTCGCGGCGAGGGGCTGCTCGCCGCCGTAGTACCGGGCAGGCCCCCGGGTGCGCAGCGCGAACAGGCCGGGCCGGATCGGCTGCACCCCGGGCACGAGCTGCTCGATCGCGGCGAGCACCGGCTCGAAGAGCCGCGCGTCGAGGGCGGCGTCATAGGCGACGACCGCCAGAGCAGGGCAGCGCGCCTGCGCTTCGCGCACCCTGAGGCCGCGTGCGACCCCGGCGGCGCGGGCCGCGGCCGAGCAGGCGAACACCTCGCCCTTGTCGATGAGTGCGAGCGGGGCGTCCCCGTCGAGCTCGGGATGCTGCAGCGCATGGGCGCGCACCGGCCAGTCCGGGCACCACAGCACCATCGAACGCGTCAGCTCGTTCATGCGACCGCCCACTCGCCCTGCCGGGCGACACCGCGCACCTCAGCGCGCACGGTGACGACGCGCTCGCGCGGATACCCGTGACCCTGCCCCATGCCCTGCCATGCGCTGTGCGCGACGGACAGCCGCGCGGTCGCCCCAGGCCACTCGCCGAAGGCGATGAGCGCGGCATCATGCTGGCGCAGCCGGGCGCGCAGCCGCGCAGCGTCCGTCTCACTCACCCGCGAGGCCGGCCGCACCGCGACGACCCGCAGCGCGTCGGCGAGGGCAGCGACGACCGCAAGCCACGCGGAGCCGGGGGAGGGCACGAGCACGAGCCGCGAGAGGTCGATGCCGAGACGGGATGCCGCTTCCGCGCCGAACCACGGCACGCCGACGACCGCGCACCACAGCCCTGCCGCGCTGGGCCCGGCGAGCAGCCCCATGAGCAGGCTCGTCGACCCGATGACGCTGTAGACGCCGCCGGGCTGCAAGCCCCCGCCGGGCAGCAGGGTCTGGAGATCCGGCAGCGTCGGCAGCACGGGGGAGCCCTCGACGGCGGAGCCCGCGAGCGTGATGCGCTGCAGGGAACGGACGCGCGCGTTCAGCTCGCGCACCCGCTCGAGGTCGGCGGCGGCTCTCTCCACAGGGAGGAGTTCGAATGCCGATGTCATTGGCATCCCGTCATAATCGAACACATGTTCTACAGTGTCAAGTCCCCCGCCGACATCGGCTCGAACACGGCGGCGATCGGTCCGCGCCGCGCGGCAGTATGGTCGGCATGGCGATCTTCGCAGGCCTCACCCGACAGGTCTGGCGGCGCGAGGCGTTCTCGGGCGTCACGCTCGCCGTGGTCTCGGTGCCGCTCGCGGTCGCCTACGCTGAGGCCGTCGGCCTGCCGCCGACGACGGGGCTCTACGCGCTCATCGTCCCCGCCGTGCTGTTCGCGCTGCTCGCCACCAGCGGGCGGCTCGTCGTGGGTCCGGCCCCTGTGGTCACAGCCATTGCGGCCTCGTCGCTGCCGCTCGCCTCGGGCGCGTCCGGGGTGCAGCTCGCCACCGCGCAGGCACTGCTCGCCGCGCTCGCCCTCGCCCTCATCGCGATGCTCCGCCTCGGCTTCGTGCAGGCGGCGCTGTCGCGCCCGGCGATGCTCGGCGTGGCCTCGGCGGCGGTGCTCGGCCTCGTCATCCGCCAGGCGGCGGGCATCCTCGGCATTCCGGTCGATGCGCCGCTCGGCACACCGCAACTCGTCTCCCAGGTCGGCGCGGGTCTCGGGGCGGTGCAGTGGTGGGCGGTCGCCTTCGGCGTGCTCGGTCTCGCAGTAATCGCGATCGGCCACCGCATCACGAAGTTCCTCCCCTGGGAGATCCTCGTCCTCGCTGCGAGCACGACCGCGTTCCAGGTCTTCGGCCTGCGCGGCCACGGCATCGCCCTCGCGCCTCAGATCCAGGCCGCGACGCCGCCGTTCTCCTGGCCGGTGATCCCATGGGGCTCCTGGCTCGAGCTCATCCCGAGCGCGATCGCCATCGCACTCGTCACGGTCTCCGAGACGGGCTTCGTCGACCGCCAGCACCGCAGCCCCTTCGGCTTCGCCGCCGCCGACTTCGCCGCCGGCATCACGGGGGGCTTCGCGGTCGGCGTCTCGCCCGAGCGCAGCCGACGCCTCACCCAGGCGGGCGCGTCCTCGCAGCTTCCCGGCGTCGTCTCCGCCGTCCTCGTCCTCGCCTTCGTCACCTTCGGAGCCTCGCTCCTCGGAACCGTCCCGCTCCCGACGATGGCTGCGATCGTGCTGCTGGCGCTCGCCCCTCTCACGCGCCCCAGCGAGTTCACCCGGCTCTGGGGAGTGCGCAAGCTCGACTTCCTCGTCGCCGCACTCGCCTTCGCCGCGACGATCGCGTTCGGCGCCCTCATCGGCATCGCGGTCGCCGTCGGCATGAGCCTGCTTGGCGTGCTGCGCACTGCCGCGAGCCCGCAGTCCGACCTCGTCGACGGCGACGACCGTCCGCGTGCGAGCCTCCGCGAGACGCAGGCCGGCCGCACGGTGTCGGCGCCCGGTATCGTCATCGTGCGCTTCGCCGGCCCGGTCACCTCGGCGACGGGGGACGCCTTCGAGCGCGGCATCCACCGTGCCGTCACCGCCGCCCGACCGGCGGGCCTCGGGCACCTCGTCATCGACTGCGAGGCGATCACGGGATTCGACGCGACCGGCGCGCTCGTGGCCCGCGAGGCGATCAGCTGGGCCCGGTCGCTGGGTGTCGCCACCGACTACTCCCGCGCCCGCGCGGCGCTCCGCATCGAGCTCGAGCACTACGGTCTGCTCGGCTCGGCGAAGGTGTTCGAGAGCAACGCCCGGGCGATTGCCGAGCTCAGCCCGTGAGCGCTGTTACCGTCCTCTTTGAGCCGCCCTTCCGGCGGCCTCCGAAAGGAATCCCCGCGTGAACTTCATCGTCGCTCTCGTCCTCGGCATCATCGAAGGCGTCACCGAGTTCCTCCCGGTCTCGTCGACCGGGCACCTCACGATCGTCGAGAAGCTCTTCGGCCTCGACGTCGCGGCCCCCGGCATCACGGCGTTCACCGCGATCATCCAGGTCGGGGCGATCATCGCCGTCATCATCTACTTCTGGCGCGACATCGTCCGTCTCGTCGCGGCCTTCTTCCGCGGACTCGCCAACCCGGCGAAGCGCGACCAGAGCTACCGCGAGGCGTGGTTCGTCATCATCGGCACGATCCCGGTGGGCGTCATCGGCTTCGCGCTCCGGCACGTCATCTCGGGGCCGCTGCGCAATCTCTGGGTCGTCGTGGTGGCGCTCATCGTGTGGAGCGCCGTGATGTGGTTCGCCGAGCGGGTGGCGACGAGGCAGCGCGGCGAGCAGCAGATGAACTGGGTGGATGCCGTCGTCATCGGCCTCGTGCAGTGCTTCTCGCTCATCCCCGGCGTGTCCCGCTCGGGCGCGACGATCAGCGCGGGCCTCTTCCGCGGCCTCGACCGCGTCGCCGCGACGCGGATCTCGTTCCTGCTGTCCATTCCGGCGCTCGTCGCAGCGGGCGGCTTCGAGGCGCTGACGAGCGCGTCGGACGTCTCGAGCAGCTATTTCGGCTGGGGCGGCACCGCGATCGCGACGATCGTGAGCCTCGTCGTGGCGTACCTGTCGATCGCATGGCTGCTGCGCTACGTGCAGAAGCACCCGATCAGCGTCTTCATCTGGTACCGCGTCGGTGCCGCAGTCGTCGTCGGGGTGCTGCTCGCGACCGGCGTCATCACGGCGGTCTGAGCCGCTACGCGATCGCCTCGAGAAACCGCAGGATGCGATTGAGGGCGAGTTGCGCGGCCTCGGGATCGTAGTCCTCGTGCCCGGCCTCGGCGAAGAGGTGCCCTGAGCCGGGGTAGAGATACATCTCGGCGCCCGGGATCTCGTACTCCATCGCCGTGTCGGCCTCGACCGCGCGCCGCGGGTCGTACTCGGTCTGATGGCTCTGCGCGGGCACCCCGTCCGGCCAGTCTTCGCCGAACCAGCCGGGCGCCACCGCACCGTAGAGGAACACCGCGCCCTGCGCATCGCCGCGGGTGAGGAGCACCTGCGCGGCGAGAGCGCAGCCCAGCGACATCCCGACGTACACCAGGCCCGCCGGCAGCGTCGACACCGCCTCGAACGCGCGCTCGGCGAGCTCCTCGTCGCCGAGCTCACCGGCGTAGCGCATGCCGTCCTCGATGTCGTCGAAGGTGTAGCCGCCGAAGACGTCGGGGGTCTCGACGCTGTGCCCGGCGGCGCGCAGCCGGTCGGCGAACGCGATGACGCCGCGGGTGAGCCCGCCGGCGTGATGGAAGAGCACGATGTCGGCCATGGCGCAACGCTATGGGCATCCGCTGAGAGGAGAACGGCCCGGAACCGAGAGGCACCCCGTCGCACCAGATGTGCACGCAGTGGAACTAGGTGTCACGGTCGTGCGGGCCGCGCACCGCCGCGAGGTGGACGAGCGCTGAAACGAAGCGGAGTCCCGCAATCCAGCGCGCAGCAGACCGCTTCCCGGCACACCCCGGAGAGCCCCAGCGCACGCCCCGGCACAGAAACCAGAACGACCCCCAAGATCAGGAACAAAATTCCTGATCAGGGGTCATTTCTGAATCGTGCGCGAGAGGGGACTTGAACCCCCACGACCTATACGGTCACTAGCACCTCAAGCTAGCGCGTCTGCCAATTCCGCCACCCGCGCGTGCACGAGGCGTCCGCCGCAGCGGCGCCGAGGAACGACATTATCACGAGCCGGTAGGTTGGGCAGCATGAGCCCAGACGCCCCCGAGTTTGACGGATCGCCTGACGGACCCCTCGACGAGACCGCGCGGATCGCAGCCGATCTCATCCGCATCGACACGTCGAACTTCGGCGAAGGCCGCTCCAACGGCGAGGCCGAGGCGGCCGAGTACATCGAGGGGTACCTGGTCGGCCTGGGGCTGAACCCCGAGCTCGTCGACGCGGCCCCGCGCCGCACCAGCGTCGTCGCGCGCGTTCCCGGCCGCGATGCCGCGAAGCCGGCACTCGTCGTCCACGGGCACACCGACGTCGTCCCCGCCGACCCGGCGCAGTGGAGCGTCGACCCCTTCGCGGGCGTCATCAAGGACGGGATGCTGTGGGGCCGCGGCGCCGTCGACATGAAGAACACCGACGCGATGATCCTCACCGCCCTGGGGGATGTCCTCGCCGCCGGCGGCCCCGAGCGAGACCTCGTCATCGCGTTCTTCTCCGACGAGGAGGACGGCGGACGCCTCGGCTCCCACATCCTCGTGCGCGAGCGCCCCGAGCTCTTCGCCGGCGCCACCGAGGCGATCGGCGAGGTCGGCGGCTACTCCATCGACGTCGGCGGCAGGCGCGCCTACCTGCTGCAGACCGGTGAGAAGGCCCTGATCTGGGCCCGGCTGACCGCACACGGGCCGGCCGGGCACGGCTCGCGGCTGGCGCCCGAGAACGCCGTCGTGACGCTGGCACGCGCCGTCGCCGCGATCGGCGCCCTCGACTTCCCGGTGCAGCTCACCGGCACGACGGCCGAGCTCGTCCGCGAGCTCGCGGCCCTGCTCGAGGTCGACCCCGAGCAGGTCGGGCCGGACGAGGTGGTGCTGCGCACGGGCTCGGCATCCGGATTCATCCTCGCCACCCTCCGCCACACCGCGAACCCGACCGGGCTCACCGCGGGCTACAAGCACAATGTCATCCCGGAGAAGGCGGAGGCGCTCGTCGACATCCGCCCGCTGCCGGGGTACGAGGCCGAGGTGCTCGACCTGCTCCAGGCGGTCGCGGGCGACGACGTCGAGATCGAGGTGCTGCACCAGGACATCGGCATGGAGCACCCCTTCGACGGCGCCCTCGTCGACGCCTGCGTCGCGGCCCTCGGCCGGCACGACCCGGGCGCGCCGGTGCTGCCGTACCTCATGTCGGGCGGCACCGACAACAAGGCGCTCGCCCGGCTCGGCATCAGGGGCTACGGATTCGCCCCGCTGCGCCTGCCCGCGCACCTCGACTTCCCGGGCATGTTCCACGGCGTCGACGAGCGGGTGCCGCTCGACGCGCTGGTCTTCGGCCGATCGGTGCTCGCCGACCTGCTGACGACCTACTGATGCGCTCCTGGCCCGCACCGCGGCTCCCCGAGCTGCCCGGCCGCTCCACCGCGCCGCTCGTCTACGACGACCAGGAGCGCGCGCTCGTCGAGCTCGGCCCGGCCGCGCCCGGCGAGCCCGTCACGCTGTACGTGTGCGGCATCACGCCGTACGACGCCACCCATCTCGGCCACGCCGCGACCTATCTCGCCTTCGACACGCTGCAGCGGGTGTGGCGGGATGCCGGATTCGCCGTCCGCTACGCCCAGAACGTCACCGACGTCGACGACCCGCTCCTCGAGCGCGCGAGCGCGACGGGGGAGGACTGGCGCGACCTCGCCGCACGCGAGGTGGAGCGGTTCCGACTCGACATGGCCGCGCTCGCCGTCATCCCGCCGGACGCCTACGTCGCGGTCACCGAGGTCATCGACCCGATCGCGGCTGCCGTCGCCGATCTCGTCGCCCGCGGCCTCGCCTACCCGGTCGCGGAGGCGCCCGGCGGGCCCGCCGACATCTATTTCGACACGGCCGCCGCGGAGGCCGCGACCGCCTGGGCGGCGGGCGAAGAGAGCCACCTCGACCGGGCAGGGATGCTGCGCCTCTTCGGCGAGCGCGGCGGCGACCCCGGCCGCGCCGGGAAGCGCGATGCGCTCGACGCACTGCTGTGGCGGCATGCGCGACCCGGCGAGCCGTCCTGGCCCTCGCCGGTCGGCGCCGGGCGACCCGGCTGGCACATCGAATGCTCCGTCATCGCCGCGCGCGAGCTCGGCGCCCCGATCACCGTGCAGGGGGGCGGCTCCGACCTGCTCTTCCCGCACCACGACCTAGGAGCGGGCACCGCCGCGGCGCTCACCGGCCGGCCGCACGCCCGTGCCTACGTGCACGCCGGCATGGTGGCGTACCGCGGCGAGAAGATGAGCAAGTCGCTGGGCAACCTGGTGCTCGTCTCGGCGCTGCGGGATGCCGGAGTCGACCCCGGGGCCATCCGGCTCGCCCTCCTCGCCCGCCACTACCGCGACGACTGGGAGTGGACGGATTCCGCCCTCGTCGACGCGCAGACGCGCCTCGCCCGGTGGCGTGCCGCAGTGGATTCCGCGACTCCGCCGGCCGACCGGCCGCCGAAGGCGACCGGGGGAGGCCACGGGGGCGTGCCCGCGGAGTCTGCACCGCTCGCCGCCGTCCGCGCCGCCCTGCACGTCGACCTCGACACCCCTGCCGCCCTCGCCGTCGTCGACGCCGCCGCGCAGACCGGCACCCTGACGAGCGACCTCGTCGCCGCGGTCGACGCGCTGCTCGGCATCCGCCTCGCCTAGCGTCGCGCCGAGGGCGCGACCTCGGCGCGCTCCGGCTGAGAGACGGCGAGACACTCCGGATTGCGCACACCGAGCTGCGGCGAGGCGCCCGGATCTCAGCCCGAGCGCACGCACGTCGACCGGCAGAGTGCGGAGGCCCTGAGCTCGGAGCCCTTTGCCCTTCCCCTCCACAGTCCAGTGTCGGAGGCAGAACGCACAGGAACGCGGCGGGCGAGCAGGCCCGCAAGGACCTCGGCCCAATCCTCCGGCGGTGAACTCGCCCCTCTGCGCCCTCAGCCACGTCGCCACCACCGCCCAGCTCATCACTGCCGGATATTCGCGGGGCGCCGTCGCTGCGCTGTCCGGTGACCGAAGGATCATCCGCATCCGCAGAGGATTGCTCTGCTGCGCCCATCTCACAGAGGACGAGCGCTACGCGTTGAACTGCGCGGCCAGGCTCGACTGCATCACGGTCTTGCGCGCCGCCGGAATCTGGACCGGGGCATCCCGTGGAACCCACCTGCGCTATGCACAAGGGACCTCGCGCCGCACTCAGCGGATGCGCGAAGCAGCCCGATACGCCGTGGCCCACTGGGCCGGCGAGTCGTTTCCCAGCCATGACCGCCTGTGGGTATCGGTTCCAGAGGCGCTCCGTCAGGCGATGGGATGCCTCCCACCAGACGACGTGGTCGCCGCTATCGAGTCCGCAGTGCGCCTCAAGGCGATCAGCGCGGATCAGGCACTCATGGTGATCGCAGCCGCTCCTCGGCGGCTGGCCTCGGTGCTGGGTGAGGTGGACACCGAATTCCGCGCGCAGTCAGGATACGAGACGCTCGTTCGCCTGCGTCTCACTCGACTCGGGCATCGGGTCGAGCCTCAGGCGCTCATCCCCGGAGTCGGGCACGTCGACAACCTCGTCGACGGGGTCCTCGCCGTGGAAACCGACGGGAAGACCCACGAGAACTCGGTCGCCGAGGATCGGCGGCGCGACCTGGCAACCCGGTCCTGGGGAATCCGGGTGCTGAGAGTCGACCCTGGTCAGGTCGATCATGACTGGGATGCCGTGCTCTCCGTCATCGAGCTGATGCTCGCGTCGGAGCAGGGCGGCGCGCGCAGCCCGGCGGTCGACCTTCGGGCTGAGTCCCGGCCGACACGCCGACGCAAAGGCTGGTAGCCACGGCATGTCCTCCGGATCTCAGCCCGAGCGCACGCACGCCCAGACCTCGGGCTCCCGGCCCGGCCTACCCCTGACCCGTGACCGGCCCGCCGTCGCCTGGCTTCTCGCGGTGGCGCAGGTAGCGCTCGAACTCCTTCGCGATCGCCTCGCCGGACGCCTCGGGCGACTCGACGGTGTCCCGCTGCTCCTCGAGCTGCTCGATGTAGGCCGCCATGTCCTCGTCGTCCGCCGCGAGTGCGTCGATACCGGATTCCCACGCCGCCGACTCGGCGACGAGATCGCCGCGCGGGATCGTCACGTCGACGAGCTCCTCGAGCTTGTCGATGAGGGCCAGCATCGCCTTGGGAGACGGGGCGTTGTGCACGTAGTGCGGCACCGAGGCCCAGATCGAGATCGTGGGGATTCCGAGCTGCTCCGCGGCATCCCCGAGCACCCCGAGGATGCCCGTGGGACCTTCGTAGGTCGAGCGCTCGATGTCGAGCTGGCGGCGCACCAGCGGGTTGTCCGAGGCCGCGAAGACGGTGATGGGCCGGGTGTGCGGCACATCGGCGAGCATCGACCCGAGGAAGACGATCGTGCCGATGTCGGCGGCGAGCGCGGCGTCCATGATCTCGGCGGCGAACGCCTTCCAGGTACGGGATGGTTCGGTGCCGAGCACCAGATAGATGTTGGACTCGTTGTGCCCGCTCACCTGCATCTCGGCGTCCTCGGCCATGCTGTGCGGCACCTTCGGACCGTGCCCCGGCGAGCGCGGGCCGTAGAACGCGGCGCCCGGCCAGGAGAGGATCCGGCGGCCGTCGTCGTCGAACGAACTCACGGGACGAGTGAACTGGTAGTCGTAGTAGAGCTCGGGGTCGATCTCGTGCAGCGGCACGACGTCAAGGACGTCCTTCAATGTCCGCACGGCACCGCTCGCAGCTTCGCCGGCGTCATTCCAACCCTCGAAGGCGACGACGAGGATACGTCCGGCGAGGACCTCGCTGCGATCTGCCACTGCACCAACCTTCCGGGCTCCCGAGGCGGCCCGTCCTCCTCACACAATAGGCCGCGCGGTGCGCCCCGCCGTGGAATGCGGCTGGGAATCCGCCCACGGGATGGCACCGGGACGCCCCGCTAGACTCGGCCCCGTGACAGCCCTCCCCGCCGCCGTGCTGTGGGACATGGACGGCACGCTCGTCGATACCGAGCCGTATTGGATGGCGGCCGAGACCGAACTTGTGCACTCCTTCGGCGGCACCTGGACGCACGACGACGCGCTCACCCTCGTCGGCGGCGAGCTCTCCTGGTCGGCCGGCCAGCTCCAGCGCCGCGGCGTCGACCTCTCGATCGACGAGATCGTTCCGGCGCTCACCGCTCGGGTGCAGCAGCAGCTCGCCGAGATCGGCGTGCCGTGGCGGCCCGGCGCCCAGGAGCTGCTGCGCGAGCTGCGCGAGGCAAGCGTCAGGACCGCGCTCGTGACGATGTCGTACCGGCGGATGGCCGAGCAGATCGCCTCATACATCCCTTTCGAACCCTTCGACGCGATCATCGCCGGCGACGAGGTGGTGAACGGCAAGCCGCACCCCGAGGCGTACCTCACCGCCGCCGCGCGGCTGGGGGTAGACGCCGCCCGGTGCGTCGCGATCGAGGACTCCCTCACGGGGCTCGCCGCCGCGGTCGCGTCCGGCGCGATGACGATCGGGGTGCCGCACCTCGTGCCGCTTCCCGAGTCGGACGAGCACACGCTGTGGCCGACCCTCGCCGGGCGCACCGTCGACGACATCAGGGCCCTCGCCTCCGGCCGGTTCCGGGACGCCGCCCGATGACCGCCCCGGTCCTCTCCGGCCCGTTTCGCCCGGGCGACCGCGTCCAGCTCACCGACCCGAGGGGCCGGATGAACACCGTCTCCCTCGAGCCGGGCGCGGTCTTCCACTCGCACCGCGGCGACATCCGCCACGACGACATCATCGGCGTGCCCGACGGCTCGGTGGTCGTCAACTCCGGCGGCGTCGAGTACCTGGCGCTGCGGCCGCTGCTGCGCGACTTCGTCATGTCGATGCCGCGAGGGGCGGCCATCATCTACCCGAAGGATGCCGCGCAGATCCTCGCCCGCGCCGACATCTTCCCGGGCGCGACGGTCGTCGAGGCGGGTGTGGGCAGCGGCGCGCTGTCGCTCTGGCTGCTGCGCGCCGTCGGTCCGGCCGGGCGCCTCCACAGTGTCGAGCGCCGTGCGGAGTTCGCCGACATCGCGGCCGGCAACGTCGCCGGATTCTTCGGCGAGAGCCCTGCGAACTGGTCGGTGACCCTCGGCGACCTCGCCGATGTGCTCGGCGAGACCGTCGCGGCAGCATCCGTCGACCGCGTGGTGCTCGACATGCTCGCGCCATGGGAGGTGCTCGAGGCATCCGCGACCGCCCTCAAGCCCGGGGGAGTGGTGCTCGCCTACGTCGCAACCGTGACGCAGCTCAGCCGCGTGGCCGAGGCGATCCGCCGGACGGGGCTCTTCACCGAGCCGGACGCCGACGAGACGATGGTGCGCGGCTGGCACCTCGACGGCCTCGCAGTGCGCCCCGATCACCGCATGGTGGGGCACACCGGATTCCTCATCACGGCCCGCCGCCTCGGCCCAGGGGTCGTGCTCCCGGCGAGGGCCCGGCGCGGCAGCAAGGCGGAGGGCACCGACGCGGACGTCGAGGCCTGGACACCGGATGCTCTCGGCGAGCAGGGCAAGAGCGCGAAGGTGCTGCGGAAGAAGGCCCGCGAGGCCCAGGCCCTCGCGAATCGCTCGCGCTCGACCGCCCCGTCCGCGGACTGAGCGGCCGCCGCGAAGAAGTACGGCCGATAGACTGCCGTCCCGTGCGCAGAACCCCGTCCCTCATCTCCGCCGCCGTCCTCGTCGCGCTCGCCGCTGCCACCCTCACCGGGTGCGCGGCATCCGGCAATGACTCGAACTGCCTGGTCTCGAGCGGGCCGGCGTCCGACTCGGTGAGTGCGACGGGCGACTTCGGCGCGGCCGCGCTCGACGTCAAGGTTCCGTCGCCGCTGACCGCGACGACGACCGAGCGCACGACGCTCATCGCCGGAACAGGCGCGCCGCTGCAGGCGGGGCAGTACGCCAAGCTCGACCTCCACATCTACGACGGCGGCACGGGCAAGCTCATCGCCGCGCCCTCGACGTGGACGTCGGACTCGGTCTCCGTGCTGCGGAGCCAGGGCCTCACCGACGCCCTACGCTGCGTCCCCGAGGGCTCACGAGTGGCGATCGTGATCCCGGCCGCGGAGGGCGCGAGCACGCTCGGCGCCGCGGCGGATTCGACGGCGATCATCGTCGCCGATCTCTCCAACTACCTGCTGACACGGGCCCGGGGCACGAAGGCGACCCTGCCCGCAGGCTTCCCGGCGGTGACGCTCGCCCCGAACGGCCAGCCCGGGATCGTCATCCCGTCCGACACCCCCGCGCCGACCACGATCGAGTCCGCCGACTCCATCGCGGGCCACGGCGCCGTGCTCACCAGCAAGGACACGGTCGTCGTGCACTACTCGACGATCACCTGGAACACCCCGACGGTGACGAGCACCTCGTGGAACCAGAACGCCCCCGTCACGATCGGGCTCACGGGAACCGACGGCCTCACCAAGGCGATCGTCGGCCAGCGGATCGGGTCGCAGGTCGTGGTGCTCGTCCCGGCTGCGGACAACAGCGGCACCTCGGTCGTCTTCATCATCGACCTGCTCGGCGTCAAGAGCTGACCCGTGCCCGCTCGCGCCTCCGTCGACGAGCGCCTCTTCGCGCTCGTGCTGGCGCTCGTCGCGACCGACCGGGGTCTGACCAAGGCCGAAATCCTCTCGTCGGTCCACGGCTACTCCGAGGACTACCGCGAGGGCGGCGACAACTCCGCACTCGAGCGCAAATTCGAGCGCGACAAGGACGAGATCCGCGAACTGGGGATTCCCCTCGAGACGCGCGAGCCCAGGGATGAGCCCGGCAACAACCAGCTCATCCGCTACCTCATCCCGAAGCGCGCCTACGAGCTGCCGCAGGACGTGCGGTTCAGCCCGGAGGAGCTCGGCCTGCTCACCCTGGCCGCCGAGGTGTGGAAGGAGGGGTCGCTGTCGGCGGAATCCCGCCGCGCCATCATCAAGCTGCGCTCGCTCGGCGTCGCCCCCGACGACCCGCTTCTCGGCTACGCGCCGCGGGTGAGCACGCACGACCGCGCCTTCGCCCCGCTGTCGCAGGCGCTGGAGAAGGGCGTCGTCGTGCAGTTCCGCTACCTGCGGCCCGGCGGGGCCGAGGCAGCGCAGCGCACGATCGCGCCGCTCGCCCTCTACCAGTTCCGCGGCCGCTGGTACCTCACCGGCACCAGCGCCGCCGACGGGGGCGAGCGCACCTATCTGCTCTCGCGCATCGTCGGCCCGGTAACGCTGACGAAGCAGCCCGCGCCGCGAGCGCCGACCGATGCGGCTCAGCGCTACCTCCGAGAGCTCGAGGGCATCTGGCTCGCGAACGAGGCGGTCGTCGACGTCCTGCCCGGCTCGGATGCCGCCGCCCGCCTCGGCCACCGCTACGGCACCGCCGAGGGCGCGACCCGACTCGAGCTGCACTACGCCGATGTCCACGTGCTCGCCGACGAGCTCGCAGGCTACGGCCCCGAGGCGCTCGTCGTGGAGCCGGCGGCGCTGCGGGATGCCGTGCTCGAGCGGCTCCGCACGGCGAGGACGCTGCACGAAAGCGCCGTCGATCAGGGCCCGCCGCCTGTCGGCGGCGCCGCATCGCGCGGCGGTCCGCCGGAGCGCCGCGCGGAGCGGGGCGCCACGCCAGACCGGCTCACCCTCCTCCTCTCGCTGGTGCCCTATCTCATCGTCACCAAGGTCGTCAGCGTCGCCGAGGTCGCCGAGCACTTCGACCTCGACGTCGACGAGGTACGACGGGCCGTCGAGCTCATCGCCGTCAGCGGCGTCCCCGGCAGTACGCGCGCCTATGATCCCGGCGACCTCTTCGACATCGACTGGGAGGCGTTCGAGGACGAGGACGTCATCGTGCTCACCCACGGCGTCGCGATCGACGACTCGCCACGGCTCTCGGCCCGCGAGGCGGCGGTGCTCATCACCGGCCTCCAGTCGTTGCAGGCGCTGCCCGAGAACGACTCGGCGGCGATCGACGCACTCAAGGCCAAGCTCGCACGCGGCGCGACGGGGGCGCCGGCGGCCGTCGCCATCGCCGCCGCCGAGTCCGACGAGACGCTCGCGACCATCGCCGCGATCCGCCGCGCGATCGCCGAGCGAACACAGCTCGCGTTCGACTACCTCGACGGCGAAGGCAACCGCGAGCACCGCTCCGTCGACCCGCTGCGGCTCGAGTCGAGCGATGACACCTGGTACCTGCGCGCCTGGTGCCACCTGCGCGAGGGCATCCGCACCTTCCGGCTCGACCGGATCAGCGGTCTTACCGCGACCGGCGAACCGATCGGCGACTCCGCCGCCGAGGCGACGTTGCCGGATTCGCTCTTCGAGGCCTCGCCCGACGACCTCACCGTCGAGCTGCGCATCGCCGAGGCAGCGCTGCCGTTCGTGGCCGACTATCTCGGCGCGGTGCCCGCGACCCCCGACGGCGACGGCTGGCTGCGGGCCGGCATCCGCGTCGCCCACTTCCACGGCCTCAAGCGCATCGCCACGGGCAACGCCGGCCTCATCGAAGTGCTGAGCCCGCAGGCGGCTCGCGACGAGGTCGTCACCTGGGCGGATGCTGCGATCCGCGCCTACGAAGCGCCCCGCTGACCCAGCGGCGGGTAAACTGTCGCGAAATGCCGTTCGGACGCCCGCGCGGCCTGGAGCCGGAGGAAATTATGTTCAGGGAATGGTGGTTCTGGGTCATCATCCTCGTGGTGATCCTGCTCCTCTTCGGGACCACGCGTCTTCCCGGCCTCGCCAAGAGCATGGGTGAGTCGATGCGCGTCTTCCGCAAGGAAGTGAAGGGCCTCGGCGATGACGTCAAGGCTGACGAGGCTCAGAAGACCACTGAGACCTCGGCGAAGTCCGAGACGCCGTCCGACACCAAGAGCTAGCCCATGAGCGCCCCGACCGAGAGTCGGCGGGCGCCGGGGTCGTCCGACAAACGGATGACCCTCCGCCAGCACCTGCTGGAGCTCCGAAACCGCGCATTGATCGCCGCCGCCGGAATCCTGGCCGGCGCCGTCGGCGGCTGGTTCCTCTACCCGTGGGTGTGGGCATCGCTGACCGATCCGGTGAAGAGCATGGGCACGCTCTCGACGATCAACTTCCAGGGCCTCACCGACGCCTTCGACATGCACATGGCGGTGTCGATCTACGTCGGCATCATCCTCTCGAGCCCGCTGTGGCTGTATGAGGTGTTCGCGTTCTTCACTCCGGGGCTCACCCGCCGCGAGAAGGCGTACGTCTTCGGATTCCTCATCCCGTCGGTCCTGCTCTTCCTCGGTGGCTGCACGATCGGCTGGTACGCCATCCCGCACATCGTCGACCTCTTCCTGCAGTTCACCCCCAACGGCAACAGCAACCTGCTCCACGCGACGGACTACTTCAACTTCGTGCTCAAGCTGATGATCGTCGCCGGCATCGCCTTCGTGCTGCCCGTGTTCCTGGTGCTGCTCGACCTCATCGGCATCGTCAACGGCAAGGCACTGCTCAAGGCCTGGCGGTGGGCGGTGCTCGGCTCGATCGGCTTCACCGCCCTCGCGACCCCGGCCACCGACCCGATCACGATGATGATCATGGCGATCCCGCTGCTCGTGCTGTACTTCGCGGCGTGCTTCGTCTCACTGTCCTTCGACAAACGCAAGGCCCGCCGGGCCGCCCTCGTGGACGCCGACCTCGCCGCGTCCTGACCGCCTCCCGGTGATGGGTGCCGCGGCGCTTAGTCTGAGCAGGTGACAGACCAGCTCTCGCCGGCCGAGCGCTACGCGCTGTCCCGCACCCGCGCCGCGAGCCCGCAGCTCGACGAGTTCCGCTCGCTCCTGGAATTCGACCTCGACCCGTTCCAGGTCGAGGCATGCGCGGCGCTGGAAGCGGGCAGGAGCGTGCTCGTCGCCGCCCCGACCGGCGCCGGCAAGACGGCGGTGGCCGAATTCGCGGTGCACCTCGCGATGCGCGACCTCAAGGACAAGGTCTTCTACACGACGCCGATGAAGGCGCTCTCCAACCAGAAATTCAATGAGTTCGTCGAGCGCTACGGCGCCGGCGACGTGGGACTGCTCACCGGCGACACCAATGTGAACTCGAAGGCGCGCATCGTCGTCATGACGACCGAGGTGCTGCGCAACATGCTCTACGCCAACTCCGACCTGCTCGCGAACCTCGCCTTCGTCGTCATGGACGAAGTCCACTACCTCGCCGACCGCTTCCGCGGTGCGGTGTGGGAGGAGGTCATCATCCACCTGCCGCAGCCGGTGCGGCTGGTCTCACTCTCGGCCACGGTCTCCAACGCCGAGGAGTTCGGCGACTGGCTCGAGGCGGTGCGCGGCGACACCGCGGTCGTCGTCTCCGAGGAGCGACCCGTGCCCCTCGAGCAGCACGTCCTCGTGCGCTCCAAGCTCGTCGACCTCTTCGAAGGCACGGGCGCGCCGCTCCGCTCGGAGCGAGGATCCAGTGGAGCCTCGCGCAGCGGCGCACCGCCGACAGGCGGCTCGGCCTATCGAGTGAACAGCGAGCTCGTGCAGTTGGCGAGAACAGGTGGCCGCTCCTCCGGCGAGCGCCTCCAGGCCGACAGGGGAAAGCGCCGCTCCTCCGGCGGTCGTCCCCAGGCATTCCGCGCCGACCGTGACGAAGTCGTCGAACTCCTCGACGACCGCAATCTGCTGCCGGCGATCTTCTTCATCTTCAGCCGCAACGGGTGCGACCAGGCGGTGAAGCAGCTGGTGAACTCCGGCATCCGCCTCACCGAGACCTGGGAGCGCGAGGAGATCCGCCAGATCGTCGAGGAGCGCACCCGCACCCTCCTCGACGAGGACCTCGCCGTGCTCGGCTACTGGGAGTGGCTCGAGGCGCTGAGCCGTGGCTTCGCCGCCCACCACGCCGGGATGCTGCCCGCGTTCAAGGAGGTCGTGGAGGAGCTCTTCCTTCGCAAGCTCGTCAAGGTCGTCTTCGCCACCGAGACCCTCGCACTCGGCATCAACATGCCCGCACGCACCGTCGTGCTCGAGAAGCTCGACAAGTTCAACGGCGAGGCGCGGGTGCCCATCACATCGGGGGAGTACACGCAGCTCACCGGCCGCGCCGGCCGCCGCGGCATCGACGTCGAGGGACACGCCGTCATCCAGTGGGTCGACGGTCTCGACCCGCAAGCGGTCGCGGCCCTCGCCAGCCGCCGCTCGTATCCACTCAATTCGAGCTTCCGTCCGACGTACAACATGGCCGTCAACCTCATCGAGCAGTTCGGCCGCGAGCGCACCCGCGAGATCCTCGAGTCGTCGTTCGCCCAGTTCCAGGCGGACCGCGCGGTCGTGGATCTCGCCCGGCGCGTGCGCACGCAGGAGAAATCCCTCGCCGGCTACGCCGAGGCGATGACGTGCCATCTCGGTGACTTCGCCGAGTATTCCGGGCTGCGCCGCCAGGTCACCGACCTCGAGAAGGCCAACGCGAAGTCGAAAGGCATGTCGAACGCCGAGAAGGTGACGCTGCAGAAGCGGCTCGGCGACCTGCGCTCGGCGATGAAGCGGCACCCCTGCCACGGCTGCGCCGAACGCGAGCAGCACGCCCGCTGGGCGGAGCGCTGGTGGCGCCTCACACGCGAGACCGACGCACTGCAGGGTCAGATCCGCTCGCGCACGGGCGCAATCGCGCGCGTCTTCGACCGCGTCACCGATGTGCTGCTGCACCTCGACTACGTGCGCGAGGACTCCGCCGGGCAGGTCGCGCTTACCGACACGGGCCGGCAGCTGCGCCGAATCTATGGCGAGCGTGACCTCCTCGTGGCCGAGTGCCTGCGGCAAGGCATCTGGCGCGAGCTGGATCCCGCCGCCCTTGCCGCTCTGGTGTGCGCGCTCGTCTTCGAGCCGCGTCGCGACGAGGTGAACCCGCCGGAGCGCCTGCTGCCCAATGGCGAGTTCCGTAACGCGCTCGCGCGCACCCAGGAGCTCTGGGCCGAGCTCGACGACCTCGAGCGGGAGTCGAAGCTGCCGGGCTCCGAGCCGCTGTCTCTCGGCCTGTCGAGCGCGATGTTCCACTGGGCGCGCGGCGGCCGCCTCGACAAGGTCCTCGAGATCGCCGACCTCGCCGCGGGCGACTTCGTGCGCTGGGCCAAGCAGACCATCGACCTGCTCGACCAGCTCACCGGCGTCGCCGACCCCGACCTCGCTCTCACGGCCCGCGAGGCGCTCGAGGCGGTGCGCCGCGGCATCGTCGCCTATTCGAGCGTCGGATGAGGCCGCTGCCCCTCTGGCTCGCCCTCCCCACGGCGGCCGGCGGCGCCATCGCCTACAACGATGCCTTCCCGACGACCGGCTGGTGGCCGATGGCGTTCGCCGGCCTCGCCCTCATGCTCTGGGCGCAGATCGGTCGCCGCGCCGACACCGCCCTCGTGACCGGGTTCGTCTCCGGCGCGGTGTTCTTCCTCACCGACATCGACTGGTTGGGCTACTACCTCGGCCCCATCCCCTGGCTGGCGACGGTCGTCGCGGAGGCCGCCTTCTGGGCATGCGCGGGCCTGCTCCTCACCTGGGCGTACCGGTGGATTCCCCGCGCCTGGCCCACCCGCGCCGGCCGGCTCGTTATCCTGCCGCTCGCGGTCGCGGGGCTCTGGACGATGCGCGAGCACGTCACGAACAACTGGCCGTTCCGCGGCTTCGCGTGGGGAAGGGCGGCGCTGTCGCAGTCCCAGAGTCCGCTGACTCCGCTCGTCGCCTGGCTCGGCATCGCGGGGCTGACCTTCCTCATGGTGTGGTTGATCGTCTTCGTCACGGAGGCGGTGACGGCCCCCGCCGCTCGATCGGCGGGCGACGCCCGGCGGTGGAGACCGACGGCCACCAGAGCCCTCCCCGCTCTTCTGGCGATCGCCGCCGTTCTCGCCGTCCCGGCCTGGCCGGTGCGCACGGACGGTTCCCTCACCGTCGCCGCGGTGCAGGGCGACGGCCCGGCGGGGTACTTCCAGCCGCACAACGAGGGCGACGTCGAGGTCGCCCAGCTGAAGGAATCCGTCAAGCTCATCGGCCAGAAGGTCGACCTCATGGTGTGGCCGGAGGGCAGCGCCGACCTCGACCCGCTCGAGTACGCGCAGTCGGCGACGGCGCTCACCGAGCTGAGCCGCGAGCTCGGAGCACCGCTCGTCGTCGGCGCGATCACACCTGGCGAGACGAACGGCCAGTGGTTCAACTCGTCGCTGGTATGGACGGCGGCGGGGGGTGCGACGGCGCAGTACGACAAGCAGCATCCGGTGCCGTTCGGCGAGTACGTGCCTGCCCGCGCGTTCTTCCACGCGCTCGCGCCTGCCCTCGTCGACCTCAGCCAGCGCGACTACACGCCGGGCTCTCGTCCCAACGTGATGCCCGTCGCGGGCGTGCTCGCCGGCATCTCGATCTGCTTCGACATCATCGACGACTGGCAGACGACTCAGATGGTCTTCGGGGGAGCGCAGGTCATCCTCGCCCAGACGAACAACGCCGACTTCATCGACCCCACGACCGGCAAGGTGAGCGCAGAGACCGTGCAGCAGTTCGCGGCGGCGCGGCTTCGCGCGGTCGAGTCCGGGCGCGCGCTCGTCAACGTCTCCACCGTCGGCGTCAGCGAGGTCATCGCCCCTGACGGCTCGACGATCCAGGCGATCCCCGCCGATCGGCCCGGCTATCTGCTCGCCACCGTGCCGCTCTCGACGTGGATGACGCCGGCGGACTACGACGCGCAGCCGCTGGAGTGGGGTGCGAGCGTCTGGGGCATCGGCATCCTCGCCGTCGCGTTTCTTTCGCGCCCGCGGCGGCCGGCTGAGGAAGAAACGGGCCGAAGCCGCTCGGCGTCAAGCGAAATCGCCGACTAAGCACCGAGCCTCCTTGGTCGGCCTCGCCACGTCAGCGCAAAAGGAGGGCCCGGGCGGCAGCCCGGGCCCTCCTCGATGACGGGCTAAGCCCCGATCTTCTCCTGCCCGCGGCGGCCGCGCAGGAACTGCAGGCGCTCCTCGAGCAGCTCTTCGAGCTCGGGGATCGTGCGACGCTCGAGCAGCATGTCCCAGTGGGATCGCGGCGCCTTCTGGTCGGAGTGATCGATGACGACGGGCGCGCCGCCGATCATGAGCAGCGCTTCGGCGCTGCAGTACCGGCACTCCCACACGTCGGGGGCATCGGCCTCGGCGGCGAAGACAACCGAGGTGTCCTTGCCGCAGCTGGGGCAGCTGTAGGTGTACGACTGTCGCGGTGAGAAGCTGACGCCTTCCTCGCTCTGGAGGCTCTGGGCGCCAAGCCGCATGCCACGCAAGCTGCGATCCGCCATTTCGGTTTCCTCTCGCTCGACGGGCTTTGACACCGTTATAAACCGCGAACCTGACCGTTCTGTTCCACGCCCTGGCGTTTCATGGCAACATCCCACTTCGGGGGCTGCCCGCGACGACCGCCACGGCGAGGTCCGCGCGGTTGGTGACGATTCCATCCGCACCGAGCGCGGCATCCGCGAGGGCGCGAAGGCGTAATTTCACACTGATGAGCAGTTTGGTGACCCGAATTGCGAAGCCGAGGTCGCCACGCCCTTCAGCCCGGTGAGCGCGGCCAGGCGGTGCGAAGAAGCTCACTCCGCCGGCTGGCCGTTCTTGCCGAGCAGTCCTCTGCCGATGCCGTCGAGCGCCTGGGTGAGCTCCGCAGGGACGACCCACACCGTGTTGGCGTTGCCCTCGGCGATCTTGGGCAGCATCTGGAGGTACTGGTAGGCGAGCAGGAGGCTGTCGGGGTTGCCGTCGTGGATGGCCTTGAACACCGTGCCGATGGCCGTCGACTCGCCCTCGGCCCGCAGCACCGCGGCCTGCTTGTCGCCCTCCGCCTTGAGGATGGCGGCCTGCTTGAAGCCCTCGGCGTTGAGGATCTCGGACTGCTTCGTGCCCTCCGCGGTGAGGATGAGGGCGCGGCGGTCGCGCTCGGCGCGCATCTGCTTCTCCATGGCCTCCTTGATGGAGGCGGGCGGTTCGATCGACTTGAGCTCGACGCGCCCGACGCGGATGCCCCACTTGCCCGTGGCCTCGTCAAGCACGACGCGCAGCTGCGAGTTGATGTTGTCGCGGCTGGTGAGCACCTCTTCGAGGTTGAGGCCGCCGACGACGTTGCGCAACGTGGTCGTGGTGAGCTGCTCGACGCCGGCGAGGTAGCTCGCGATCTCGTAGGTCGCCGCACGCGGGTCGGTGACCTGGAAGTAGATGACGGTGTCGATGGAGACGACCAGGTTGTCCTCGGTGATGACCGGCTGCGGCGGGAACGAGACGACCTGCTCGCGCATGTCGATCAACGGTCGCACCCGGTCGACGAAGGGCACCACGACGTTCAGCCCGGGCTGCAGCGTGCGGTGGTAGCGCCCCAGCCTCTCGACGACGCCGGCGCGCGCCTGCGGCACGATCCGCAAGGACCGGAAGATCGTGACGATCACGAAGATCGCGACGATGAGGATCACGACCCAAAGGACGATGAGCCCGGTGTCCACGTTCACGATGCTGCTCCTGACTGGGCGACGACGACGGCGGCGCCGTTGACTCCGGTGACGGTGATCTCGGCGCCGGCGGCGAGGGGTGCGCTGCCGGGGGAGAGGTGAGCCGTCCAGGTCTCGCCGTTGGCGAGCTTCACCTGACCGGATTCCTCGGTGATGGCGACCGTGACCCGGCCGGCGATCCCGATGATCGCCTCGATGCCCGTCTTCGCCGGGTCCGCTGAGCGGCGCAGTCGGCGCAGCAGCGGCGGGCGCACCGCGAAGAGCAGCAGCAGCGCGACGAGCGCGGCGATGACGAGCTGGAGCCACCACGGTGCGCCGAGCAGCTCGCCGACCAGTCCGGCGAGCGCGCCGACGGCGAGCATGGCGAAGGTGAGCTGCACCGTGAGCACCTCGAAGACCGCGAACACGGCGATGAGGATCAGCCATCCGATCCAGTCGTATGCCGTTGCGCCGCCCATGGTGCCGACGCTACTCGGCCGGGCGTCCGATGGATACGCCGTTGGTAGGGTCGTTGCCGTGTCAAACCCTCTCGCACCTGGATCCCTGGCCGGCAAGCGCGTTCTCGTGACGGGTTCGTCGCGCGGCATCGGCGCGGACACCGTCGCGTACTTCGCCGAGGCAGGCGCACGGGTCGCGATCAACTATCGCAACAAGGAGGCGCGCGCCCTCAAGCTGCAGGCGCAGCTCTCCGAGAGAGGGGCCGAGGCGATCATCGTCGGCGCCGACCTCACCGACCCCGAATCGGTTCGGGCGATGTTCGCCCGGATCCAGGACGACTTCGGCGGGCTCGACATCCTCGTCCTCAACGCCTCCGGCGGCATGGAGGCCGATCTGGGCGAGGGCTACGCCCTCAGACTCAACCGCGACGCCCAGGTGAGCGTCCTCGACGCGGCGCTTCCGCTGCTCGCACCGGGTTCGCGGGTCGTGTTCGTCACGAGCCACCAGGCGCACTTCGTCCGCACGACGACGACGATGCCGGAGTACGAGGCCGTCGCCCTGAGCAAGCGCGCCGGCGAGGATGCGCTGCGCGAGCGCATCCCGGAGCTGGAGGCGCGCGGCATCGGTTTCGTGGTCGTCTCCGGCGACATGATCGAGGGCACCATCACGGCAACCCTCCTCAACCGCCTCAACCCGGGCGCGATCGAGGGGCGCCGCCAGCAGGCCGGCAGGCTCTACAGCGTCGCCGAGTTCGCCGCCGAGGTGGCGCTCGCCGCCGTCGAGCCGGTGCCGGCCGGTCATACCCGGCTCGTGGGAGACATTTCCACCTTTGGCGGCGTCTGAACCGCGATCAGCGTCGTGTCACGGCGGCCTCCGACGCTCCGGGCGTGCCGAAACAACGCCGATAATGCACATTATGTCAATAAATAACGCGCGAGGGCAATACTGGGGATTTATACCCCGTTTTCCTCTTCGGAGTGCTTCGCGCGCGCCTGGCACGTCACCGGACGCTCCTGCGCCGGCGCTGACGCCCTGGCGCCGCCGGAGGCTGCGAGCCGGCAGCGCAGTTCACGGCGGGCCGGATCCCCCAGCGCATCGAACACGGCGTCGACAGGACTCACCCCGCGCCGGCCTTGAACGCGGCCGGCTTCTTCTCTCCGGTCGGCGACGCCATCGTCGTAGCGGGCGCGAATCTCGGCGTGGTCGTACCGCAGACCGGCGAAGCCGCTTTCCCGCACCGTGACCACCACCGCTCCCCCGACAGTGGCCATCACTCCCCCGGCATTCGGCGCGAGCGCGAGCTCGACGAGCGTCGTCCCCGCTGCGATGTTGTCGAGATCGCCGGGCAGCCCCCGCTGAACCAGGATGAGCCGACCCGCTTCCACGAGTCGGGCATTACGGTGAAGCACGAGGAGAACGCCTTCTCCCCGCCCCCACGTCACCTCATGGACGATCTGACCGGGTACAACCAGCTACTGTCCATCGCACCCGGACTTTCATCCGACCCCAGCGGGGAACACTCCGCTGTCTATTGCGCCAGCACGGAGGCCAGCATGCCCCCTTCCGAAGACCGGGTTCAGCGGTTCAAGTACCGCAGCGCGGTGATCCCTACCCGCTCCGCCGCACCGATCGTCATCATCGTCGTCATCATCCTGGTGACGGCGCTGTGGATCGTCTTCCGGCCGCAGCAGGAACCACTCGACCGTTTCGTCGGCCAGCTGATCGGAATGGAAGGCGTGCTCCTGCTGTCGATCGGGCTGGTGCTGATCAGCACCCTGAGGGTCGTGGAACAGTGGTTCGACGGAATCGATCACGCGGCCATCTGGCACCGTGGTGTCGCCATCGCCGGAACGGTCCTGATCGCCGTGCACGCCGGCGCGACCACCAGCCCCCTCGCGACGGCCATCGGCGAAGGACTCGGGGCGGTCGGCCTGATCGGGCTGATCGTTCTCGTCGTCTGGGCGATCGCACCGCGCTGGCGCTCCTTCGTACCCAAGCCCCTCCGGGGGGCGGTCGTCAAGGTCAGCACCACCCGGGTCGCCCGACGCGTCAACGCCAGGTTCAAGGGCTATTCCAGCTGGCGTTCCTTCCACCGCTTCACCGGGCTGTTCGTGGCGATCGGCTTCGCCCACGGCCTGGTGGACGGAACCGTGTTCGGCTCCCCCGTGCTGCGCTGGAGCTATGTCGCCATCGGTGGAATCGGCCTGGCCTTCTACGCGTACCGGGAACTGCTCGCCCGGCGGTTCGCCGTGACGCATGACTACGAGGTCGAGTCCGTGCACCCGGTCGATGCGACCCTGGCCGAGATCTCCCTGAAACCGCTGGGCAGGCGCTTCCAGTTCCGAGCCGGACAGTTCGCGCAGCTGAATCTGGAGGCCGCGGACGGGTGGCATCGTCATCCCTTCAGCATCGCGAGCGGGCCGGCCGATGCCAACGTCCGGGTGACGATCCGATCCCTCGGCGACTTCACCTCGAATGTCTCCGCCCTGGTGCGGCCGGGGATGCCGGCGGTCATCAGCAGCCCGCACGGGAACTTCGACTACCACAAGGGCGGCGAACGGCAGGTGTGGATCGCCGGCGGCGTCGGCGTCGCGCCGATTCTCAGCTGGCTCCGCGATGCCCAGCCAGGGACGCTTCCGGAGCGCGTCGATCTGTACTACAGCGCAGAGGGCCCGCCGCCGTACTCGGATGAGATGCGCGAGCTGGCGGCCCGTCACGACTCGCTGCACCTGCACCTGATCGACACGGGAACCGAGCCCCGGCTCACCACCGAGAGGGTGCTTGCGGAGGCGGACTGCCCTGCGCGCGAGCTCTCCGCCTTCATGTGCGGGCCCGAGGGAATGGTGAAGTCGTTCCAGAAAGGGCTGGCCAAGGCGGGAGTGCGCCGGGCGAACATCCATCGGGAGTACTTCAACCTGCGCTGACTGCGGGGCGCCGCCGTCACGCAGCATCCGCTGCCATCGGGAAGCAACTGGCGCAGGTCGGGGATGTCTCGCCCTTCAGCCGCGCTGCAGGCGCTCACGCTGACGTAGTCGCCCGGACCCACTCGTCGAGCTTCGCCGCCGCCGCACCCGTGTCGACGGCGCGCGCCGCGAGCTCGAGACCTGCAGCGAAGCGGTCGAGGATCGGCTCCTGGACCGTCGCCGGATCCGCGGCGAGTTGGTACGCGACGAGGCCGGCCGCGGCGTTGAGGAGCACGATGTCGCGCACCGGCCCGCTCTCCCCCGCGAGCACCCGGCGCACCACGCCGGCGTTGTACTGCGGGTCGCCGCCCTTGAGGTCGGCGATGGCGGCGCGCGCGATGCCGAGGTCGCGCGGGTCGAGGTCGTGCTCGGTGACAAGTCCGCGCGAGATCTCCCAGATGTGCGAATGACCGGTCGTCGTGAGCTCGTCGAGGCCGTCGTCGCCGCGGAACACCAGCGCCGTCGCGCCCCGCGTCTGGAACACGCCGGTGATGAGCGGCACGCGGCTCAGCACGGCGACGCCGACGGCGGACGCGTCGGGCCGCGCCGGGTTGCACAGCGGGCCGAGGAAGTTGAACACTGTCGGCACGCCGAGATCGCGACGCGTCTTGCCCGCGTTGGCGAAGCCGGGGTGGAACGCCGAGGCGTAGGCGAAGGTGATCCCGGCGCGCTCGAAGACCTCGGCGACCCGCTCCGGGCTCATCGTGAGGTCGACGCCGAGCACCCCGAGCACGTCGGATGAACCGGATGCCGACGACGCGGCGCGGTTGCCGTGCTTAATGACAGGCACCCCGGTCGCAGCGACGACGATGGCCGCCGTCGTAGAGACGTTGACGGTGCCCAACCGGTCTCCGCCCGTGCCGACGATGTCGACCGCCATGGTCGGAAGCGGCAGCGGAAGCGCATGGTCGAGGATCGCGTCGCGGAACCCGACGATCTCGTCGACCGTCTCGCCCTTCGCGCTCAGCGCGACGAGGAACCCGGCCATCTGCGACTCGGACGCGCGACCCTCCATGATCTCGTCCATCGCCCAGGTGGCCTCGGAAACACTGAGGTCCGAACCTGCGAGAAGAACCGAGATCAGATCGGGCCATGAGAGCGAATTCGCCACGGGAACCGATCCTAATCGGCCTGTTCGGCGCAAAACGGTCTTCGGATTCCGACATAATGAGTTTTGTGACGAGCACCTCTGTTTCCTCCGCTACGGGAGCTCCGGCGATCAACCGCCCGAATGTCGTCGCCGTCGGCACGATCGTGTGGCTGGGCAGCGAGGTGATGTTCTTCGCAGGTCTTTTCGCGATCTACTTCACGCTGCGTTCGACGTCCCCAGGGCTCTGGGCCTCCATGACCGATCACCTCAACGTGCCGTGGTCGACCGGGAACACGATCATCCTCGTGCTGAGTTCGGTCACCTGCCAGTTCGGCGTCTTCGCCGCCGAGCGGCTCCAGCCGCGGCGCACCGGCCCGATCTGGAACGTGGCGAAGTGGGGCATGGTCGAGTGGTACACGCTGACCTATGTCATGGGCGCCGTCTTCGTCTGCGGCCAGATCGTCGAGTACGCGAACCTCGTCGCTGAAGGAATCACGGTCAGCACGAACGCCTACAGTTCTGCGTTCTTCATCGCGACGGGCTTCCACGCCCTGCACGTCACCGGCGGTCTCTTCGCCTTCATCTTCGTCATGGGCCGCGCCTTCGCGGTGCGCCGCTTCGGTCACAAGGAGGCGACGAGCGCCATCGTCGTCTCGTACTACTGGCACTTCGTCGACGTCGTGTGGATCGGGCTCTACCTGGTCATCTACGTGCTCAAGTAAGGATTCCCGACCACATGCCTAAGCTGAACGCCCCGTCGACGAAGACCGCTCGCAAGAACCGCAAGGTCGGCCGTCGCCACCCTCTTGCCACCGTCGCCCTCATTGCGATCGGCCTCGGCCTCACCGGTGGCGTCTACGCCGCCGTCAACGCGGCCCCAGCGACGGCCTCCGCGGACACGACCAGCGCTTCGCAGCAGCAGATCACCGAGGGTCAGAAGGTCTTCGAGGCGAACTGCGCGAGCTGCCACGGCCTCAACGCGGTCGGCTCCGCCAACGGCCCGAGCCTCATCGGCGTCGGCGCCGCCGCCGTCGACTTCCAGGTCGGCACCGGCCGCATGCCGATGGCCGCCAGCGGCCCGCAGGCCCCTCAGAAGCCCGTGCAGCTCAACGACACGCAGATCGCCGACCTCGCGGCCTATGTCGCCTCGCTCGCCCCTGGCCCGGCGATCCCCACGGGGCCGCAGATCTCGACGAACGGGGATGCCGCACAGGGTGCGGAGCTGTTCCGCATCAACTGCGCCATGTGCCACAACGTGGCCGGCGCCGGCGGTGCGCTCACCGAGGGCAAGTACGCTCCCCCGCTCGCGGGCGTCACGCCGACGCACATCTACGAGGCCATGATCACCGGCCCGCAGAACATGCCGGTCTTCAACGATCTCAACCTGACGCCCGCCCAGAAGAGCGACATCATCACCTACCTCACGTACATCCAGCAGAACCCGTCGCCCGGCGGCTACGCGCTGGAGGACCTGGGGCCGGTCTCCGAGGGCCTGTTCTTGTGGATCTTCGGTCTGGGCGCGATCGTGGGCCTCGCGGTGTGGATCACCGCAAAGTCCAACTAGCCCTGCCAACTGAATACGACGCGCACGAAGGAGAGCAATGGCGAAGAGTGACAGTGCTGTCGAGCACGCTACCGACGCCCCCGACGACGTCCGCCCCGGCGATCCGGGCACAGGCATCGTCCTCGCCGACGCACCGGTGAACCCGGGCTTCCCACCGCACCGTCCGCGTGTCACGGACCAGGACCCGAAGAAGAACCGCAGCGCCGAGCGCACCGTTTTCACTCTCTTCTACATCTCGATCGCCGGCTCCATCTGGGCTGTCGCCTCGTATCTGGCCTTCCCCATCGAGTCCGGCAACCTCGCCGACGTCCGCATGTCGACGATGTACATCGGCATCGGCTCCGCGTTCGCCCTCCTCGGCATCGGCATCGGCGCCGTGCACTGGGCGAAGGCCCTGATGAGCGACAAGGAAGGCATCGACATCCGCCATCCGATCCACGGCTCCGACGAGACGCGCCAGACGGCGATCGAGATCTTCGAGCAGGCGAACGAGGAATCCGGATTCGGCCGCCGCACGCTCATCCGCAACACGCTCATCGGCGCGCTGGTCGCCTTCCCGCTTCCCGCGGTCGTGCTCTTCCGCGGCCTCGCCCCGCAGAACCAGGACCCGGTCGTCGCGTTGTCCCACACCATGTGGAAGCAGGGCCTTCGCCTCACGAAGGACCCGTCGGGCCTTCCGATCAAGGCTTCGGACGTCACCCTCGGCTCGGTGTTCCACGTCATCCCCGATGGCCTCTATGACGCGCCCGACATGCTCGAGGAGAAGGGCAAGGCCGCGGTCCTGCTCATGCGCCTCGACCCCGGGGACCTGCACCCCTCCCCCGGCCGTGAGTCCTGGGCGTACAACGGCATCGTCGCCTACTCCAAGATCTGCACCCACGTCGGCTGCCCCGTGGCCCTCTACGAGCAGAACACGCACCACCTGCTCTGCCCGTGCCACCAGTCGCAGTTCGACATCACGCACGAGGCCGAGGTGATCTTCGGGCCGGCGAGCCGCCCGTTGCCGCAGCTGCCGATCACAATCGACGCCGAGGGCTATCTCGTCGCGCAGAGCGATTTCCACGAACCTGTCGGCCCGAGCTTCTGGGAGCGTAGCTAGTCATGACGACCGAAATCCCCCGGCTCCAGCGCACGGGCTTCACGGGCGCCGCTGCGAACTATATCGACGAGCGCACGAGCATCTCGGCCGTCGTCAAGGAGTTCGGGCGCAAGATCTTCCCTGACCACTGGTCGTTCCTGCTCGGCGAGGTCGCCCTCTACAGTTTCGTCGTCATCCTGCTGTCCGGCACCTTCCTGACGTTCTTCTTCCAGGCGTCGATGACCGACACGGTCTACAACGGCCCGTGGGTCCCGCTCGACGGCATCCACATGTCCGCCGCCCTCAACTCGACCCTCCAGATCTCATTCGAAGTGCGCGGCGGATTGCTCGTCCGCCAGATCCACCACTGGGCGGCCCTGCTCTTCGTCGCCGCCATCGGCCTGCACATGCTGCGCATCTTCTTCACGGGCGCGTTCCGCAAGCCGCGCGAGCTCAACTGGGTCATCGGCTTCACCCTGTTCATCCTCGCGATGGCCGAAGGCTTCACCGGCTACTCGCTGCCCGACGACCTGCTCTCGGGCAACGGCCTCGCGATCATCAACGGCATGATCAAGGGTGTCCCGCTCGTCGGCACCTGGATCTCGTACCTGCTCTTCGGCGGCCTCTTCCCCGGCACCGCGATCGTCGGCCGCCTCTACACGCTCCACATCCTGCTGCTGCCCGCCCTGGTGCTCGCCTTCATCGCGATCCACCTCGTGTTCGTCGTCGTGCACAAGCACACGCAGTTCGCGGGCCCCGGCCGCACCCAGGGCAACGTGGTCGGCTACCCGATCCTGCCGGTGTACGCGGCCAAAGCCGGCGGCTTCTTCTTCATCGTGTTCGGTGTCATCGTGCTGCTGGCGACGTTCTTCACCATCAACCCCGTCTGGCTGTACGGCCCCTTCGACCCCTCCCCCATCTCGGCTGGGACGCAGCCCGACTGGTACATCGGGTTCGCCGACGGCATGCTGCGCCTCATTCCGCCGCACTGGGAGTTCGTCTGGCTCAACCGCACCTGGTCGTTCAACATCATCGTGCCGATACTCATCCTCGGGCTGTTCATCGTGATCGTCATGTTCTACCCGTTAATCGAGGGCTGGATCACCGGGGACAAGCGCGAGCACCACATTCTCGACCGGCCGCGCAACCAGGCCACCCGCACGGCCATCGGCGCGGCGGGTGTCACCTTCTACGCGGTCATGTGGGCGGCGGCATCCGGTGACATCATCGCGACTCACTTCAAGTTCGCCGTCGAGGGCGTGACGCACGTGCTGCAGATCCTCCTCATCCTCGGCCCGGTCATCGCCTACTTCCTCACGAAACGCATCTGCATCGCCCTGCAGAAGAAGGACCGTTCGCTCGCCCTCCACGGCTACGAGTCCGGCCGCATCGTGCGCCTCGCCGGCGGCGAGTACGTCGAGGTGCACCAGCCCCTCGACGAGTACGAGCGCTGGCGCCTGGTCAGCCAGGAGGCCGACAAGCCCGTGATCGTCCGCCCGGACTCGCGCGGCCGGATCACCGGCGGCAGGCGCTTCCGCGCCTCTCTGTCGCGCTGGTTCTTCGACGACCGCATCGAACCGCTGAGCCAGGCCGAGATCGACGCGGCCTCCCACCACGGCGAACTCGAAGGCGGGCACTAGAACAACCTAGGGAAGGGCCTCGACTCCGGTCGGGGCCCTCCCTCGTCGTACCGGGATGCGCGCTCGCGGCGCCGTGAATCGGTTCACGTTCTCTCGACGTGCTTCGCACTCCTGCCGCCTTCGGCGGACCCTCACTGGTTCCGAGCTGCGCCGAGAGTCTTCGACCTCCGGCAGAACGGGACTTGGATGACGAGGCGTTTCTCACGGCGTCGGTGGCTTCGCCTCGCTCGCCGTGATACGCCGGCCCTGCCGGGCAAACCAGGCGCGTCGCTCCAGAAAAAGCGGTCAGGCGGTGAGGGTGACGCGGAAGGTTGCGTCAAGCGCCGGGCCCGAGCATCGGGTCGACGTACTCGCCGGAGTACTTCGGACGGTACTTGGCCTCGTAGGATTCCGAGACGGCCGAGATGAGCCGCGGGTCGTCGATGTCGGTGAGGACCACGTGCGCGCCCACTATGTCCCCCACCACGAATCGGCCCTCCCCGCTCGCGACCGCGGCCGCGAACCACCTCGAGCCCCTGCCGCGATACGAGCGGATATAGACGTCTCCCTCGACCTCAACGAACCAGATGACGACGCTGGGCCCGCCCTCGGGCACCACCGTCACCTCATCCACCTCGGCAATGGCATCCAACTGCTCCGTGCTCCAGGCCATGCCCCCAGCCTCGCACGCTTCCCGCTCTCTCGCGACGAACTCCCGGCGAAGAGAAAAAGAGAGCCCCGCCGAAGCGGGGCTCTCTTCCGACAGGTGACCTAGCGGGCGTGGAATCCGCGGTAGTACTCGAAGACCCAGCCCGTGAGGGCGACGAAGGCCAGGGCGCCGCCGATGAAAGTGATCCAGACGCCCACGGCGAGACCGAGAGCCCCGAGCGCCACGGCGAAGCCGAGCGTGACGGGCCACCAGCTCCACGGGCTGAAATGGCCGAGCTCGGGATCGCCGTCGTCGATGTCGGCGTCAAGACGGTCCTCAGGGAGCAGGCCGCCGATGGAACTCTCGGCGCGACCGAGATAGAAGGCGATGAAGAGGGCGAGGATGCCGGACAACGTCAGCGTCACGGTACCTGCCCATTCTGGCTGGCCGTACGAGATGACCGACCAGAAGGTGTAGATAGCGGCGACAACGATGAAGAAGATCGCGAGGATCCAGAAGAGGACGACGTTGAACTTCATGTCAGGCCTTCACCGGCTCGGTCTCGAGGATGGCGGCCTCGGGGTGGTTGAGGTCGAACGCGGGCGACTCGCTGCGGATGCGCGGGATCGACGTGAAGTTGTGGCGCGGCGGCGGACAGCTCGTCGCCCACTCCAGCGAGCGGCCATAGCCCCACGGGTCGTTGGTGGTGACCTTCGGCGCCGTCCGGGCAGTGATATAGACGTTGAGCGCGAACGGGATCATCGAGATAGCCAGGATCGCGGCGCCGATGGTGGACAGCTGGTTCATCCAGGTGAAGCCGTCGCTGGGCAGGTAGGTGTAGTAGCGACGCGGCATGCCCATGACGCCCAGCCAGTGCTGGATGAGGAATGTCGTGTGGAAGCCGATGAAGAGCAGCCAGAAATGCCAGACGCCAAGCTTCTCATTGAGCATCTTGCCGGTCCACTTCGGCCACCAGAAGTAGAAGCCGGCGAACATCGCGAAGACGACGGTGCCGAAGACCACGTAGTGGAAGTGGGCGACGACGAAGTAGGTATCGGACACGTGGAAGTCGAGCGGCGGGGAGGCGAGGATGACACCGGTGAGCCCGCCGAAGGTGAACGTGATGAGGAATCCGATCGCGAAGAGCATCGGGGACTCGAACGTCAGCGAGCCACGCCACATCGTGCCGAGCCAGTTGAAGATCTTCACACCCGTCGGCACCGCGATGAGCATCGTCATGAGCGAGAAGAACGGCAGCAGGACGGAGCCGGTGACGTACATGTGGTGCGCCCACACCGTGATCGACAGGGCGGCGATCGAGATCGTCGCGTAGATCAGCGTCTTGTAGCCGAAGATCGGCTTGCGACTGAAGACCGGCAGGATCTCAGAGACGATGCCGAAGAACGGCAGCGCGATGATATAGACCTCCGGGTGGCCGAAGAACCAGAACAGGTGCTGCCAGAGCAGGGCGCCCCCATTGGCGGAATCCAGCAGGTGCGCGCCGAGAATGCGGTCGGCGCCGGCGGCGAAGAGGCCCGCGGCGAGGACCGGGAACGCCATGAGGATGAGCAGCGAGGTCACCAGGGTGTTCCAGGTGAAGATCGGCATGCGGAACATCGTCATGCCCGGGGCGCGCATCGTGATGATCGTGGTGATGAAGTTCACGCCGCCGAGAATCGTGCCGAAGCCCGAGATGGCGAGACCGAAGAACCACATGTTGCCGCCGAGGCCCGGCGAGAAGGTCGCGTTGGCGAGCGGCTGATAGGCGAACCAGCCGAAGCTCGCGGCGCCCTGCGGGGTGAGGAAGCCGGCGACGGCGATGAGCGAGCCGAAGTTGTAGAGCCAGTAGGCGAAGGCGTTGAGGCGCGGGAATGCGACGTCGGGCGCGCCGATCTGCAGCGGCATGAGCGCGTTGGCGAAGCCGGCGAAGAGCGGCGTCGCGAACATGAGCAGCATGATCGTGCCGTGCATGGTGAAGAGCTGGTTGTACTGCTCCCGCGTCGGCACCACGTCGAGGCCGGGGGCCGAGAGCTGGGTGCGGATCACGAGTGCCATCACGCCGCCGACGAGGAAGTAGATGAACGACGTGATCAGGTACATGTACCCGATCGTCTTGTGGTCGGTCGACGTGATCCAGCTGACGATCACGTTGCCCTTGCGCTCGAAGTTGTTCTTGCCGAAGAGGTCGGCCGCGGGGCGCGCGACCGGCGCGACTGTGGTGGTCATTAGCCCTGTCCTCCGTTGTCAGAAGTGCTGGCCTCGGCGCCCGTGCCCGGGTCGGTTGCGGTGCGGTTGTAGGTGTTGTCGAGCGTGCCCGTGTAGCCCTTGTTCTTGAGGCTCGTGAGGTATGCCGTGTAATCGGCGCCGGAGACGACCTTGACCTGGAAGAGCATCGCCGAGTGGTACTCGCCGCAGAGTTCGGCGCACTTGCCCTCATAGGTGCCGATGCGGGTCGGCTCGACGTACATGTAGTTCGGGTGCCCCGGGATCAGGTCCTTCTTGTAGAGGAAGGCGGGCACCCAGAACGAGTGGATGACATCGCGCGACTCGAGCTCGATCGTGATCTTCTTGTTCACCGGCAGGTAGAGCGTCGGCAGCGCGGACTCGACCACCGCGCCCGGCAGCGCACCGGAGGAGGTGTCGGCCTGCGCCTGGATGCCGACGTCGTAGACGTTCTCCTTCGTGTACTGGAAGTCGAACGACCACTGCTTGCCCTCGACGAGGATCGTCTCATCAGGGCTCGCCCACGGTCTCTCGATCGCGTCCTGGGCCTTCGCGGTGTAGGCGAAGAAACCGAGGACGAGGACGAGCGGGACGATCGTGTAGAAGATCTCGATCGGCATGTTGTAGCGCAGCTGCACCGGGAGGCCGGTCTGGCCCTTGCGGCGGCGGTAGACGACGACGCACCAGATGATAAGGCCCCACACGACGATGCCGACGAGGAGCAGGACGATCCAACTGTTCACCCAGAGCGATGAGACCATGCCGGCCTTGCTCGTCACATTGGGCTGCCCGGCCACGAAACCAGGGAGGTAGCCGTTGAGCTGCTCAGTGGTACATCCGGCGAGAACGAGAGCTGTGACGGCTGCGATCGGGATCGCAGCCCACCGGAGACGACGTGACTGACGCACCAGGGACCTTTCGAGTGAACCTGCGTTGGATCTTCTGCCAGCCTAGCGCGTTCGAAAGGACTGCCAATCGCCCTCGGCGGCGTGTGGCGGCCCAATTAAACGTCCGTGGCCCCTCCAATGAGGGGCCACGGAACGTGCGCTTCTGCACGGCTGCCAGCGATTCGGCGATCTGCGCGCCCAATCGCGAAGCGACCCGCACCGCTGCTGCGGCGCGAAAACAGGTTCAGTGGAAGCTGTCTCCGCACGCGCAGGAACCAGAGGCATTCGGGTTGTCGATGGTGAAGCCCTGCTTCTGGATGGTGTCCTCGAAGTCGATGCTCGCGCCGTCGAGATAGGGCTGGCTCATCTTGTCGACGACGACCTCGACGCCGTCGCCGAATTCGACGACACCGTCGCCGTCGAGCATCCGCTCATCGAAGTAGAGCTGGTAGATCAGGCCCGAGCAGCCGCCGGGCTGCACGGCGAGTCGCAGGCGGAGGTCGTCGCGGCCTTCCTGCACGAGCAGCGCGCGCACCTTGTCGGCCGCGGCAGCGGTGAGATCCACGCCGTGGGCCTTGGTTTCTTCCGCGATAAGGGTGTTGGACATTACGCCTCCTAGAAGTCTTCTTTCGAGTGTAAGTCGAGACGCGCCAAGAAGAGCGCCTCCGTGAGAATGGCGCGCTGGAACACACCGAGGTGGAGCGACTCGTTGGGGCTGTGCGCGCGGGAATCCGGGTCCTCGACGCCGGTGACGAGGATCTGCGCCGCAGGGAAGACCCGGACGAGGTCGGCGATGAACGGGATGGAGCCGCCGATGCCCGCCTCGACGGGTGCCGTGCCCCAGGCGTCCGCCATCGCCTGTTTGACGGCCGTCGCCGCCCACCCGCTCGTGTCGACGAGGAACGGGTCGCCCTCCTCGCTGTAGAGCACCTCGAGGACGGCACCGAACGGGGCATTCGCCTGCAGATGGTCGAGCAGCGCCTGCTTGGCATCCGCCGCCGACTGGCCCGGGGCGACACGCATGCTGATGCGCACCGTGACGCTCGGAACCAGCGTGTTGGAGGCGTTCGCCAGGCTCGGCGCGTCGACGCCGGTGATCGTGATGGCCGGCTGAAACCAGAGCCGACCGAGCACCGGGCCGGTTCCGATCGCCGCGACGCCGGGCAGGAAGGCCGCGTCGCGGGCGAGCTCGTCCTCGGTGAACCCAGGGGTCGGGGAATCCCGCCGGACGAGACCCGGTACCGCGACGGAGCCGTCTTCGTCCCACAGCGTGTCGAGGAGGCGGATAGCGGCGAGCATGGCGTCGGGAGCCGCGCCGCCCCACATGCCCGAGTGGGAGGCATGGGCGAGGGTCGAGATCTTGAGGTTGATGCCGACCATGCCGCGCAGCGCGACAGTGAGGCTGGGGGTCTCGACGTTCCAGTTGTCGGAGTCGGCGACGACGATCGCATCGGCCTCCAGGGCCGCCCTGTTGTCGTCGAGGAAGTTGACGAAGGAGGCGGAGCCGAACTCCTCCTCCCCCTCGACGAAGACGACGAGGCCGAGGTCGAAGTCGCCGGCGACCTCGGCGAGGGCTCGGACCGCGGCGACGTGGGTCATGACGCCGGCCTTGTCGTCGGCGGCGCCGCGGGCGTAGAGCCGGTCGCCCTTGACGGTGGGCTGGTAGGGCGGGGTGTCCCAGTCGTTGTCCTTGCCGGGAGGCTGCACGTCGTGGTGCGCGTAGAGCAGCACCGTCGGACGGCCGTTCCGCGCCGGGCGCGTCGCGAGCACGGCCGGATGGCCGAGCTCGTCGGCAGCGACCTTCTTCGACTGCCTCACCTCGACGGTTTCGAAGACGCCGGTGGAGCGCAGCAGATCGGCGACGGCGTCCGCGCTGGCGCGCACCTGCGCGGCGTCGAAGGCCGGCCAGGACACCGACGGGATGCGCACCAGGGCGGAGAGGTCGGCGATGGTCGCCGGCACCGCGTCGGCGACAGCCTGGGAGACGGCCTGATCGCGCTCGGACAAGGACAGGGAGGCATCCGACATGCCGGTAATCTTATGAGGATGTCCGAAACCCCCGAACCCGCCGGCAAGGGCCGCGCCACCCCCAGCCGCAAAGAGAGGGAGGCGGCGCGCAAGCAGCCGATCGTCGCCGCCGACCGCAAGGCGGCACGCGTGCGCGCCCGCGCGCAGGACGCCGAAACGCGCGAGAAGAAGCGCATCGGCATGGCCGCCGGCGACGAGCGCTACCTGCCGGCTCGTGACAAGGGTCCGCAGCGCCGCTACGCGCGCGACTTCGTCGACGCGCGGTTCAGCTTCGGCGAGTTCATGATCCCCGTCGTGGTGATCTTCCTCGTCGGCTCGTTCGTCCCGGCGATCAGCCAGTACATCCTCTTCGCGGTGTGGGCGTACGTGATCCTCGCCATCATCGACGGCTTCATCATCGGCGCGCAGCTGCGCCGACGCCTGAGCGCCAAATTCGGCACCGCCGAACGCGGCGTGAGCTGGTACGCGGCGATGCGCGCTCTGCAGCTGCGGCGACTGCGGGTCCCGAAACCGCAGGCCGCACGCGGGCAGTACCCGAACTAGGCGCTGGGCGTGACGATCGTCGCGGCAGCGGACGGCTCTGCACTGGGCAATCCCGGACCAGCCGGCTGGGCCTGGTACGTCTCCGACACCGTCTGGCACGCCGGCGGCTGGCCGCACGGCACGAACAACCAGGGCGAGCTGCAGGCCGTCATCGACCTGCTCGAGCAGACCGCGGTGGTCGCATCGGAGCCGCTGCGCGTGCTCTGCGACAGCCAGTACGTCATCAACACCGTGACCCAGTGGATCCCCGGCTGGAGGCGCCGCGGCTGGCGCAAGGCCGACGGCTCGCCGGTGCAGAACCTCGACTTCGTCAAGCGCCTCGACGCTGTGACGGCCGGGCGCCAGGTCGAGTTCGAATGGGTGCGCGGGCACAACGGGCACGAGCTCAACGAGGCGGCGGACGTTCGGGCGCGGGCGGTCGCGACCGCCTACCAGCTCGGGCGCGAGCCCGAGACCGGGCCGGGATGGCCCGGTGCGGGGGCCGCGGTGGCGGAATCCTCCGAGCCGACGCTGTTCTGAGGGGCTTGCCCTCGGGCTGGGATTCGGCGCGACACGCCGCCGAGAAGCGCGATCCTCCGGCGTGTCGCCGGGGGTTCAGTCCCGTCGCTCAGGGCAGAAGCCGCTCGAGGCCCCGGTTGATGGCACGGACCCACAGCGGGCCCGAGTAGATGAACTCGGTGTACCCCTGCACGAGCGTCGCGCCGGCGCGGAGGCGGTCGACGACATCATCCGCGGTGCGCACTCCCCCGACCGAGATGATGCAGAGCCCGTCCGGCACGGTGGCGCGGACCAGGGCGAGCACCTCGAGCGAGCGCTTCGCCAGGGGCGCGCCGCTGAGGCCGCCCGGGCCGAGGGATTCCACGTACGCGGCATCCGTCACGAGTCCGTCACGCGAGGTCGTGGTGTTCGTCGCGACGATGCCGGCGAGGCCCGCCTCGACCGCGAGCCGCGCGATCGTCACGACCTGCTCGTCAGTGAGGTCGGGCGCGATCTTCACGAGCACGGGAGCCTGGGCGGAGTGCCCCTTCACCGCGGCGAGCAGCGGGGCGAGCCGGTCGAACTCCTGCAGCCCACGCAGCCCCGGCGTGTTGGGCGATGAGACGTTGACGACGAGGTAGTCGGCGACCGGCGCCGCGGCCTCGGTCGAAGCGACATAGTCGGCGAGGGCATCCTCGACCTCGACGACGCGGCTCTTGCCGATGTTGACGCCGATGACCGGTCGCCTCGCGGTGTAGCCGAGACGGCGGAGCCGGTTCGCCGCCGCCGCCGCACCCTGGTTGTTGAACCCCATCCGGTTGATGAGCGCGCGGTCGCTCACCAGCCGGAACAGGCGCGGGCGCGGGTTGCCGGGCTGCGGGACGGCGGTGACCGTGCCGACCTCGACATGGCCGAAGCCCAGCGCCCAGAGCCCGAGGGGCGCCTTCGCGTCCTTGTCGAAGCCGGCGGCGAGACCGAAGGGCGTCTCGAAACGGCGACCAAGCGCGGTGACCGAGATATCGCGACGCGGCGCCGTGAGGCGGTGGATCAGCGGCGCGAGGCCGAGCTCCTGGACGACCTGAAGGACTCGGAACGCAAGGCGGTGGGCCCGCTCCGGGTCGATGCGCGTGAAGACCAGGGCGAAGAGCAGCCGGTACATCGCTCTACCCGGCGGCGTGGTGGTCGCGATTGAGCTGCGCGATCGCCTGCTCGAAGTCGGCCAGCGACTCGAAGCCCTGGTAGACGCTCGCGAACCGGAGGTAGGCGACCTCGTCGAGCTCGCGCAGCGGCGGGAGCACAGCGACGCCGATGTCGTTGGAGTCCACCTGCGAGGCGCCGGTCGCGCGGATCGTCTCCTCGACCTTCTGCGCGAGGACCGCGAGGTCGGAATCCGTCACCGGCCGACCCTGCGTCGCCTTGCGAACGCCCGACATGACCTTCTCGCGGCTGAACGGCTCGACCGCTCCGCTGCGCTTGATCACGGTGAGGCTCGCAGTCTCGGTCGTCGAGAAGCGGCGGCCGCAGTTGGGGCACTCGCGGCGGCGGCGGATCGAGGTGCCGTCGTCGCTGGTGCGCGAGTCGATGACGCGCGAGTCGGGGTGGCGGCAGAAGGGGCAGTGCACGGGGTCAAGGGTATCGGCGGAGCCGGACGGGAACCTGCTTGCCCGCCCATGAGCCGCGAGGAACGCCTCGCGAGCCTCACGCCCGACCACGCCCGGCACGCAGCTTCCGTCCGCCTCGGCGCCCAGCGACCGACGGCAGGCAGCGCCCCGGGAGGGGAATCAGCGAAAACGCGCTGTCACAGCCTCGCCGTGCGCGGGCAGGTGCTCGGCGTTCGCGAGGGCGACGATGGCCGGCTCGAGTTCGGCGAGGGCCTTGCGTGAGTACTCGATGACCTGTTGCGGGCGCAGGAAGGTGTAGGCGCCGAGGGCGCTCGAGAAGCGCGCTGTGCCACCGGTAGGGAGCACATGGTTGGACCCGGCGAGATAGTCGCCGAGGCTCACCGGCGTGCTCTGCCCGAGGAAGATCGCTCCGGCGTTCTCGATGCGCGCGAGCGTCGCGTGCGGGTCGGCGGTGTGCAGTTCGAGGTGCTCGGGCGCGTAGGCGTCGCTGAACGCGACCGCGGCGGCCTCGTCGTCGACGAGGACGATCGCGGATTGCGGCCCGTCGAGCGCCACGCGGGCCCGGGCCGCGTTGGCGGTGGCGGCGAGCAGCGGGCGGATGGCGAGGCGCACCGCATCTCCGAGCTCCGCCGAGTCGGTGACGAGCACCGAGGCCGCGGCCTCGTCGTGCTCGGCCTGGCTGAGCAGGTCCGCGGCGATGATCACGGGGTCGGCCGTTTCGTCGGCGATGACGAGGATCTCGGTCGTGCCCGCCTCGGAGTCGATGCCGACGACGCCGCGCACCAGGCGCTTGGCCGCGGCGACGTAGATGTTGCCGGGACCGGTGATGATCTGGACAGGTCGGAGTCCCGCATCGGGCACCCCGTAGGCGAGTGCGCCGATCGCGCCGGCTCCCCCCATGGCGTAGACCTCGTCGACGCCGAGCAGGCCCGCCGCGGCGAGGATGAGCGGGTGCACGCCGCCCCCGAACTGCTTCTGCGGCGGGCTCGCGAGCGCGATCTCGCGCACTCCGGCGACCTGCGCCGAGACGACATTCATGACGACGCTCGACGGGTAGACGGCCTTTCCGCCGGGCACGTAGACGCCGGCCCGTGCGACGGGGTGCCAGCGCTGGACGATGGTGGCGCCGTCGGCGATCGAGGTCGTGGTCTCTGGCGGCACCTGCGCCCGGGCGCCCTCCGTGACGCGCGCGATGGAGAGCTCGATCGCCGCCCTCAGTTCGGTGCCGAGCCCGGCGATGGCGGCGTCGAAGGCGGATTGCGGCACGCGCAGCTGCGCCGGCCGGCCGCCGTCGAAGCGATCCGCCTGCTCGAAGAGCTGCGCCACTCCGCCGCCGCGCACGGCGTCGATGAGCGCCCCGGCCGCCTCGGAGGCAACGGACACGTCGACGATCGGGCGAGGCACGGCCTTGCCGAACTCGGAGGCCGCTTTCCCGCGCAGATCAATGGTCCGAAGCACGACTCCAGGCTAATGGCGGCGGGTGGATGACCGTCCTCGCCCACCAGCCCTCACGATGCCAGGCAGGCGGAGCCGAGCAGTCCCTTGAGCTCGCCGAAGAGATCGGGGGTGACCGCGACGCGGGCAGGCAGTTCGAAGACGCGCGCTACATCGTCCTTGACGAGCCGCAATCGCACCTCGCTCTCGCCGCGGTGCCTCGCCAGCACGTCGGCCAGCTCGCGCACGGTGTCCGGGGTGGCCCGCTTCTCCGGCAGCGAGAGGGTGAGCGGCCCGGCGTCGGTCGATACGGCTTCGACAACGGACAACGTCTGGGCATGGAGGTTCATGCCATCGTCGCGCAGGCTCACGCGGCCTCGGATGACGACGATGGCATCGTTCTGCAGCCGCGCGCCGTACTCCTGGTAGGCGCGGCCCAGGAACATCACGGCGACCTCGGCGCCGAAATCCTCGACGGTGATCGTGGCGTACTGGTTGCCGGACGCCTTCGCGACGCGGTGCTGCACGCCGGTGACGAGGCCCGCAACGGTGACGGTATCGCCGTCGGAGACCGACTCCGAACCGGTGAGGTCGGCGATCGACGTACTGGCGTACTTGGCGAGGGTGAGCTCGAGCCCGGACAGCGGATGATCCGAGACGTAGAGGCCGAGCATCTCGCGCTCGAAGCCCAGCTTGGTCTTCTTGTCCCATTCCGGCCGCTCGGGCACCACGGAAATCGGCCCGGTGTCGGCGTGGGCCTCGAAGAGCGAATCGAAATCGAAGCCCGCCTGCCCCGTGGCCTCCACGCGCTTCTCGCTGACGACCAACTCCACCGCGCCCTCGTGGATCTCGACCAGCGCGCGGCGGCTCGCGCCGAAGGTGTCGAACGCCCCGGCCTTGATGAGCGACTCGACGGTGCGCTTGTTCGCGACCGCCAGCGGCACCTTCTTGAGGAAGTCGTGGAACGACTCGAACCTGCCCTTCCCCTGGCGGGCCTCGCGAATGCCGTCGACGACGTTCGCTCCGACATTGCGCACCGCTCCGAGGCCGAAGCGCACGTCGGAGCCGACGGCAGTGAAGTACAGCGACGACTCGTTGACGTCCGGCGGCAGCACCTTGATGCCCATGCGGCGGCACTCGCCCAGGTAGAGCGCCATCTTGTCCTTGGAGTCGCCGACGCTGGTGAGCAGCGCTGCCATGTACTCGGCCGGGTAATGCGCCTTGAGGTAGGCGGTCCAGTACGAGATGACGCCGTAGGCGGCCGAGTGGGCCTTGTTGAACGCGTAGTCGGAGAACGGCAGCAGAACGTCCCACAGCGCGCCGACCGCGCTCTGCGAGAAACCGCGTTCCTTCATCCCGGCGGAGAAGCCCGCGAACTGCTTGTCCAACTCGCTCTTCTTCTTCTTGCCCATCGCCCGCCGCAGGATGTCCGCCTGCCCGAGCGAGAAGCCGGCCACCTTCTGCGCGATGGCCATCACCTGCTCCTGGTAGATGATGAGGCCGTAGCTCTCGGCGAGGATGTCCTCGAGCGGCTCGGCGAGCTCGGGGTGGATCGGCGTGATCTCCTGCAGACCGTTCTTGCGCAGCGCGTAGTTGGTGTGCGAATTCGCCCCCATCGGGCCGGGCCGGTACAGCGCGATGAGGGCCGAGATGTCGCCGAAGCTGTCGGGCTTCATGAGCCTGAGCAGCGCGCGCATCGGTCCGCCGTCGAGCTGGAAGACCCCGAGCGTGTCGCCGCGCGCGAGCAGCTCGTAGGCATCCGCGTCGTCGAGGCTGAGATCCTCGAGGACGAGGTCGATATCGCGGTTCGCGCGGATGTTGTCGAGCGCGTCATTGATGATGGTGAGGTTGCGCAG
>JAJYBG010000030.1 GCA_021779075.1 Actinomycetes bacterium
TGACGATCGTCTTCGAGAAGCAGGCGGGGACGCCCGCCTGGATCTTCGGGTACTGGGTCGAGGCCACCATGACGAACTGCGCTCCGGCGGAGATCCCCCGCGCGAAGGCGGCGAGGCGGGTGTCGTGCCGGGTGACGGGAGCGGTGGTCACCGCGGTCGTGTCGGAGTTGCCGGAGGCGTGGCCGATGCCCGGGAAGTGCTTGAGCGTCGCCTGGACTCCTGCGCTGCGCACTCCGGCGGCGAACGCCGCGACGTGCGGGGCGACGGACGGCGTCGTATAGCCGAACTCGCGCTGCAGGCTGCCGATCGGCGCGTTCTTCACCCCCGTCGCTGCGGGCACGACGTCGGCGACGGGCGCCAGGTCGACGTTCACGCCTGCTGCGCGAAGCTGCCGGCCCCAGGTCGCGGCGTTCTTCTCGAGCGCTGCCGGGGCCGACGCGCCCTGCGTCAGCGCGGTCGGGATCGCGCTGAAGCCGGCGCCCTTGAGGCGCTGCACCAGACCGCCCTCCTGATCGGTCGCGATGAAGGGCCTCGCGCCCTTCACGGTGAGCGCCTTGGTCAGCGCGGCCGTTACCCTGGCGGTCCGGGCCGCGCCCTGCATCGTGGTGCCGGTGAGGAAGACGCTGCCGGCCGCGCCCTTCTCGAGGGCGGCGAGCTGCGCCCTCGGCGCACCGGTCGAGGGCACGCCCAGCATGAAGAGCTGGCCGAGGCGCTGCGCAGTCGACATCGCGCTATAGGCGGAGCGCGCGCGCTGCGCCGCCGTCGGCGCGGAATCCGGCGCGGCGATGCCCCCGACCGGTGCGATCGTCAGGGCGGGTACGAGCAGCAGCGACCACACCCAGCGGAGCACGCGACCAGACTAGGCGCAGTTGCCCGGAGCGGTCCCGCCGCCAGCCGGACTGTTCCGGGAAGAGATCCTGCCCGCGCTCGGACGGGGCAACCACCTGGAGACCGGAGATGGGTCGCTCCGGGCGCGCCGCGGGAACGGGCACGCATTCCTGGTCATCTACGCTCGCAGCATGGGTGCTCTGTATGGCGCTTTCCAGGCTCCGAGGTCGTTCCTCGCCCGTCGCCGACTGATGGTCCGGCTCGACTCGCTTCGCGATCTCGCCATCGTCCGAGCCCCCACCGGGTACGGGAAGTCTGTCGCGGTCGCCCAGTGGGCGGACGCGCAGCCGCGGTCCGGGGTCTGGCTGTCGGTCAACTCCGAGAACAGCAGCCGCGCGCCGTTCTGGGTCGATGTGGTGCGTCGGCTCGTCCAGGCCGGTCTGCTGCCGGCCGACGACCCGCAGACGCTGACATTGGGCGACATCGCTCCTGACACCGATCTGCGGGAAGCGCTCCGCAGCATTCTCGGGCAGCTCCGGCGGCCCGCCCTCCTCGTCATCGACGACGCCTATCGCCTGGACGACGCCCTCATCGCGCAGGACCTCGTCGAATTCGTCACGTCGACCCCCCTCGAGGCCGTGGTCATCGCGCGCACCCAGGGAACGCCCGGGCAGGACTGGTCGGTGACCGCGGCGGAGCCCCTCGTCATCACGGCGCAGGAGCTCGTCTTCAGCGTTGATGAGATCGCCGAGCTCCTGGGCGACGATGCACGGGCTCCCCACGTCGGCGCACTGCTCGAGAAGACCGGCGGCATTCCGCTCCTCGCCCGCGCCATCGCTGAGAACATCCGCGTCCGCTCGAACGGCGCGATCCGCAGGGGCGACACGCAGGACGCCGTGGCGCGCGTGCTGCACTCGCTCGTCTTCCACTCCGGTCTCGCCGACGACACCGTCGGATTCGCGCTGCGCACCAGCATCCCGGACCGCATCGACGCCGCACTCGCCGAGGCCATTACGGGCAGGAAAGACGCCGCCGAGCTCTTCGACGACTTCGAGCAGCGCGGGCTCGGGGCATGGTTTCGGCGCAATGACAGCGCCTGGTTCTCCTATACGCCCGGCGTCCGCGACCTGCTGCGCGGCAAAGCGGCGAAGCTGCCCCGCACGGAGGCGAGGCGCATCCATGCGACGATCAGCCGTTACACCTACGAACGCGACATGGCCATCCCGGCCATTGCGCGCGCCATCGCCGCCGGCGACCTCGACTTCGCCGAGATCGCGGTTGCCCGGTACTACTGGCTCTACACCGGGTTCCAATGGCAAACCGTCGAGGCGCTGCTGTCTACGGTGTCAATGCCGGCCATGCGCAACCACCCTGTTCTCGCCATCGCCATGGCCCTGCTGCTCGGTCAGTTCGCGCGCAACCGCGTGCGCACCCTCGAGTACATGGCCATCGCAACCACCGGCAAGCGCCTCGGCCCGGGAACGCCTCCCCTGCACCGCGCCCTGGTGGCCACGATCCAGGCGGGCAGCATGCGAAGCCTGGGCCAGGAGGGCCGCGCCCGCGCCGCTGCCCGACGCGCCGATGCGGCCCTGCACGAGATCGATCCGGACGAGGTCGCCACGAACGAATCGCTTATCGCGATCCTCTACGGGCACACCGGCATCACCTACCTCCACACCGGCGCCGTCGATCGTGCGATCGAGCTCTTCGAGGAGGGCGCCTTGCTGCGCTCGCGCACCATGCGCGGGCCCGGGCAGGTTCTTCCCAACGCCATGGCCGCCGGCGTGCTCGCCGCCGAGGGCCGCCTCGTGGAGGCACGGGAGCACGTCGAGGTGGCGCGGCAGCTCGGAGGGCCCGAGACCGGCATCGAGGACTGGCACCACCGCTACCAGGGGGCGCACTACTGGATCGCCGAGGCACTCCTCGCGCTCGACGCCGGCGAGGTCGAGGCCGCCCAGTCGTTCCTCCACGAGGTGGACCGCCACCTGCACACCATCGAGTTCTGGCCCGCCATCGCCCTCACGCAGGCGCACGTCGACCGCCAGCTCGGCGATCCGCTCGTCGGCGCCGCCGCGATCGAGGCGATGATGCGGCCAGGCGCGCGCCCGACGACCACCGGCTACCTGCACGATCGGCTCCACATCGCCAGAGCCGCCCTTCTCCTCGAGGCCGGCCGCATCGCGGAAGCGCGCACCATCCTCTCCTCGCAGTCGACTGCGAACTGGGACGCGGCGATCGCGACCGCTCAGCTGCACCTCGCCACCGGGCAGCCACAACGTGCCCTCGCGGTGCTCGCCGAGAAACGCGCGGCGCGGCCGAGCACCCGCGCCGAGATCGACGCACTGCTGCTGGAGAGCGTCGCAGCCGACCGCCTCGGCCACAGCACCACCGCGCGCGCCGCGGCATCGCGCGCGGAAGCGCTGAAGCGCGCGGCCGCCCTCCACCGCCCGCTGCTCTTCATTCCCAATCCTGTCGCGGCCGCCATCGCCCTCACCGAACGCGAACGGGTACTGCTCGTGCACCTCGGATCGGGCGCCAGCAGGGGGCAGATCGCCGCCGACCTCGTCGTCTCGCCCAACACCGTGAAATCGCAGCTGCGCGTGCTCTACAAGAAGCTCGATGCGGGCTCGCGCGACGAGGCGCTCCAGCACGCCCGCGACGCACAGCTCATCTGACGCCGGGGGCGCGAAAAGCTCAGGCCAGCTGCGGCACCGCCGCGCCGATGAGGTCGATGATCTTCGCGCGCTCGGGCATGTTACGCGTGAAGATGTACGTCGCGGTGAATCCCTTGCCCGCGAGGTCGGCGGCGGCGCGCACGATGTCGTCGGTCGACGACGTCTCGTCGACGACCATCATCGCCGTCTTCTCGATGGTGTCGTAGTCACGGCCGAGCTCGTCGCAGTGCCGCCTGAGGACCTCGAGCTTGTGGACGACGTCGGTCGCGGTCGAGATGTTGCAGGAATCCGCGTACTTCGCCACGAGGCGGAGGGTCTTGCGCTCGCCGCCGCCGCCGATCATGAGTGGCGGATGCGGGCGCTGGATCGACTGCGGCGAATTGAGGGTGCGCTCGAGGTGGTAATACGCGCCGTCGAACGGCTCCTCGGAGTCCGACCACATCTGAAGGCAGATCCGGATGGCCTCCTCGAGGCGCTCGAAGCGTTCCTTGACGGGCGGGAACCGGATGCCGAGGCCGATGCACTCCTGCTCGTTCCAGGCGGCGCCGATGCCGAGCGCGGCGCGGCCGTTCGAGAGCACGTCGAGAGTGGTCACGGCCTTCGCGAGCAGTGCCGGCTCACGGTAGATGACGCCGGTGACGAGGGTGTGAAGCCGGGCCTTGGTGGTGTGGGCGGCGATGAAGCCGAGCGCGGTGTACGCCTCGAGCATCTCATGCTCGACGGGACCGACACCGGACAGCTGCCAGAAGTGGTCCATGACGGTGATGCGCTGGATGCCGACGTCTTCGGCGGCGCGCACGTGGTCGGCGAGGTTGGTCGCGAGAGCGGCCGGGCCGCCGTTCCAGGTGAAGTCAGCGATGTGCAGTCCGAGTTCCATGATCGGACTCTACGACTGGATCGCCGCACCCGGGTTGCGCGGGGATGAACGGCGGCCCGGCGTACGTTGGCATACACGATGAAGCTTTCCGTACTCGACCTCATCCCCGTGCGCTCGCGGCAGTCCAGCGCCCAGGCGATCACCGCGACGACCGCGCTCGCGCGCCTCGCCGACTCGCTCGGTTACACCCGCTACTGGTTCGCCGAGCATCACAACATGCCGGCGGTGGCGTCGACCAATCCGGCGGTGCTCGCCGCGGCGATCGCGGTGCAGACCTCGCGCATCCGCATCGGCTCCGGCGGTGTCATGCTGCCCAACCACTCGCCGCTCGTCATCGCCGAGCAGTTCGCCGCCCTCGAGGCCATCGCGCCGGGCCGCGTCGACCTCGGCATCGGGCGGGCGCCCGGCAGCGACCCGATCATCACCTCGCTGCTGCACCTCTCCGGGACGGTGAGCGACGTCGACAGGTTCCCGAACAACGTCACCGACGTCGCCGCACTGCTGTCGCCCGAGGGCGCGAGCCTGCAGCTGCGCTCCGGCGACGTCTACTCCATCGCCGCGACCCCGGCCGCGACCGAGCGGCCGACCCTGTGGCTGCTCGGCTCGAGCGACTACTCGGCGCGCCTCGCCGCCCAGCTGGGCCTGCCGTACGTGTTCGCCAACCACTTCTCGGGCGAGGGGCTCGAGCGAGCGCTGTCGCTCTACCGCGAGGGCTACCAGCCGAGCGAGCTCTTCCCCGCGCCGCACACCTTCCTCACCGCGAACGTCGTGGCGGCGGATTCCACCGACGAGGCCGAGGCGCGCGCCCTCCCCCAGCTGCACTCGATGGCGAGGTTGCGCACCAACCAGCCGCTGGGCGCGCTGGAGACGGTCGAGCAGGCCGAGTCGGAGCCGCTGCCGCCGGCAGCGCAGGCCGTCGCCGACGAGATGCACGGCCGCTGGATCGTCGGCGACGCCGCATCGGCCGCTTCCGCGGTTCGCACCCTGGGCGAGCGATACGGCGTCGACGAGATCATGGTGCTGCCGGTGGCCGGGTCGCGGGAATCCGAACCCCTCGATCGGACACCGGGCCGCGAGCGCACGCTCGAGCTGCTCGCGGGCGAGCTGCCGGACGGCGAGTCGCTGGACGGCGAGTCGCTGGACGGCGATCGGCTGGGCCGAGTGCATTCGGGCTGAGAATCGGGCGACACGCCCGGGGGCCGGCGGCGATCTTCGGCGCGCCGCCCAGGGTTCAGCCCGACGTCACGCGGCACAGAGGGTGCCGCGGGCGAGGAATCCCCAGGGCGGCGTGCCGCCGACGATCCAGAGGACGATGAGCATGTGGCCACCGTGCCACCGACCTAGGCTGGACGCCGTGTCAGTCAACCCACCGTTTCGCGCCGACATCGTCGGCAGCTTCCTGCGCCCGGCATCCGTCACGGCGGCGCGCGCCGCGCACGCGGCCGGCACGGTCGACGACGCCTACCTGCGCGCCATCGAGGACCAGGCGATCGTCGACGTCATCGCCAGGCAGGCCGAGGCCGGGCTCCGGGTGGCAACCGACGGCGAATTCCGCCGGGCGTGGTCACATGACGACTTCTTCGGGATGCTCGACGGCGTCGAGGTGGTGGACTCCGACCACGGGCTGCGGTTCGCCGACGTCGAGACCCCGCACCGGGTGCTGCGTATCACCGGCAGGATCGGCTTCCCGCCCGACCACCCGATGCTCGACCACTTCCGCTTCGTGCACGCCCACGTGCCGGCCGGCGTCGAGGCGAAGATGTCGATCCCGTCGCCGAGCGTGCTGCACTTCCACCTCGAGCCCGACTCGGTCGCCACCGACGTCTACGCCGACCGGGAGGCGCTGCTCCCCGACCTCGCCGCCGCCTACCGCGACGCCGTCGCCGCGTTCTACGCCGCCGGATGCCGCTACCTGCAGTTCGACGACACCGCGTGGGCCGGCCTGTGCTCCGAGATCGAGCTCGACAAGGCCGCGGCGCGCGGCATCGTCATCGACCGCCTCGCCGACCGGTACGTGGCGCTCATCAACGCCTCGCTCGACGGCAGGCCCGCCGACATGGTCATCGCGACGCACGTCTGCCGCGGCAACTTTCGCTCGACGTGGATCTCGTCGGGCGGGTACGAGCCGATCGCCAAGGATCTGCTCGGCTACACCGACTACGACGGCTACTTCCTCGAGTACGACTCCGAGCGTGCGGGTGGCTTCGAGCCGCTGCGCTTCCTGCCCGAGGGGCCGAAGACGGTCGTCCTCGGGCTGCTCACGTCGAAGTCCGGCGACCTCGAGCCCGAGCACGCGGTGCTGAAGCGCATCTCGGAGGCCGTCGAGTTCGCACCGCTCGACCAGCTCGCACTGAGCACCCAGTGCGGCTTCGCCTCGACCGCGGACGGCAACACCCTCACCGAGGACCAGCAGTGGGCGAAGGTGCGCGAGGTCGTCGAGATCGCAGGCGAGGTCTGGGGCTAGTTCCACGCCCGACCGGCGGCGTCAGCCGAGCGGATTGCCCTCCGCGGCCCTCCGCGCCTTGGGATCGCCGCGGCCCCGGAGCACGTACGCGACGCCGACCGCGACGAGCATCCCGAGCATCGGCCCGGCGAAGTACACCCAGAGGTGGGCGTAGTCGCCGCTGACGAGCGCCGGGCCGAAGCTGCGGGCCGGGTTCATGGACGCGCCGCTCACCGGACCGGCCCAGAGGCCGGCGAGGATCACGTATCCGCCCGCGGCGAGCGCGGACAGCGGACCGATGTTCTGCGCGCCCGATGCGGCACCGAGGATCGTGCTGACGAGGCCCAGGGTGACGAGCGCCTCGATGGCGAACGATTGCGCGTCGCTGAATCCCGGCCCCGGAAGCGTCGCGCCGTCGTGGGCCTGCGGCCCGAAGACGGCGAACAGCGTGACCGAGGCGAAAGCGGCGCCGGCGAACTGCGCGATGAGGTAACCCGGAACCCTCACCCACGCGAAGTCGGTGCGGAGGGCGAAGGCGATCGTGACGACCGGGTTGAGGTGTGCTCCGGAGATCGCGCCCATGAAGAGGATGATCGCCATGACCATGAGACCCGGGGCCGTGACGCTCGCGACCCGCCCGACAGCACCCGAAGCGGCCGCGTCGACGACTACCGCGCCGGCGGCGACGGCGACGAGGAGGAAGGTGCCGAAGAATTCGGAGAACAGCCGGCGCCACTCGAGCCGCGGGTCGTCGAACTGCCGGATCGACGTGCGCTCGAAGGTGGAGAGGCCGGGATGCTGGCGACCGCTGCCCTGCCGCTCGTCTGCGTCGCTCATGCGCTCGGCCATCACAGACTGATGATCTTGACCGGGATGTCGGCGTCCTCGTCGACATAGTTCGACGCGCAGACGCGGTGATAGCCGTCGGCGATCTGCGCGACCCAGCCCTTGTTGAGGTGGCCCCGCACGATCAGGCAGGGCGAGAGCGCCTCGCCGACGGCGATGCGCTCGAGCTGCTTGGCGACGTCGGCGTTGTCGCGGGGCAGCAGCGGGAGGCCCGAGGCGCGCAGAATGTCCTTCGCCTTGAACCGGACGACCTGAGTGTGTGCGAGCCTGCGCACGATCCGGTCCACCGTCTTCTTCCCCAGGTTCAGCGCGAGGTAGGACCGCGCGGCCCCGTAGTCGTGGTGGGCCGGCTTGTCGAGCCAGCGCATCGCCGGCAACTCGACCGGTGCGCCCGGATCGCTCGTCTCATCGGCCATGGCCCGACTCCTCTCCTGTCCTGTGCCGTCACACTATTGGACCGCGTCGGCGATCGTCTCGTCGCGGAAGCGGAATCCGTCCTCGAGCAGCACCTCGGGGCGCTCGAGCTGGTCGCCGAGCAGCAACTCGCGACCCGCGTCGCCGAGCAGGGTCGTCACCGCCCACGCCGGCAGCGGCAGCCAGTAGGGGCGGCGAATGCTCTCGGCGAGCTGCCGCACGACATCGGCAGCCGTCGCCGGCGTCGGACCGGCGAGGTTGACCGGGCCGACGAGGTTCGAATGGACGAGATGGGCGAACGCCGCGGCCTCGTCGTGCAGGCTGATCCACGGCCAGTGCTGGTGGCCGGTGCCGATCGGACCCGCCGCGCCGAGACGAGCGATGAGCCTCAGTGGTGCGGCCGCGCCGCCCAGCCCGGGCGGCGCGATGACGGTGCCGGTGCGCGCGAGCACCACGCGCGTGCCCTCCGGGGCGGCGAGCGCCGCGGCCTCCCAACGCCGAGCGACGTCGGCGAGGAATCCGGTGCCGGAGGCGGAGCCCTCGGTGAGCGTCTCGCCCGGACGCGAGCCGTAATAGCCGACCGCGGAGGCGTTGACGAGGGCGGGCAGCGGCGCGCCGCGCCGCGCGAGCTCGTGCAGCGTCGCGACGACGGTCCCGGTCGTGGCGAGGCGCGAGCCCAGGATCGCGGCGCGCCGCGCGCCGGTCCACGGGATGCGGCTCACCGACTCCCCCGCGAGGTTCACCACCGCGTCGGCGCCGCTCAGCGCCGACGCGTCCAGCTGGCCGCGTGCCGGGTCCCACTCGACCTCGTCGGTGCGCTCCGCCGGGTGCCGGACGAGGCGGATGACCTCGTCGCCCCGGCCTGCGAGCTGCTGCGAAAGCTCGGTGCCGATCAATCCCGAAGCCCCCGCGATAACGATGCGCATAGTCCATCGTCGCGCGGCCGGGCCATCCGCGGCGAGTCCGCTCGCGTTTTCTTAGAACGCCGCGGCTACCGTGCTTCCGTGGGCGAAAGCAGACTCGAGGTGCGGCTGGCCCACTGGGGTCGACGCGGCCCGCTCGTCGCAGGAATCGGGGCGATCGTCCTCACCGGCATCCTCGGCATTATCATCGCGCTGCGCGGCAGCAACCAGTTCTCGGTGGACCTGTCCTGGATGAGCGAGATCATCGAGCACCGCTCGCCGCTCTGGACCGCACCGGCTCTCTTCTTCGACTATGCCGGCGGCGGCGTCGTCGGCACGATCATCGTGCCGCCCGCGATCGTGCTGATCCTCGTCGCCTTTCGTCGGTTCTGGGGTGCGGCGTTCTTCGCGATCGCCAGCGTGGCGTCGGTCGTCACCGTCGAGATCCTGAAGAACACCGTCGACCGCACCCGGCCGCAGGAGATCCTGGTCGCCACGGACTTCGGCTCCTTCCCTTCCGGGCACACCGCCGATGCGGCAACCATGGCCGGCGTGCTCATGCTGCTCTTCCCCCGGATCTGGGTCTGGATCTCCGGCGTCGGATGGATGGCGCTGATGGCGTTCAGCCGCACCTACCTCGGTGCGCACTGGCTGAGCGACACCGTCGGCGGGGTCCTGCTCGGCGGCGGGATCGCCTTGATCACCTGGGCGGTGCTCGCCCGCCCGCTGGCCCGCGAGCGGGAGCAGCCGCACCGCTTCATCCGGCACCGGACGCCGACCTAGAATCGGGCTCGTGCCCGAGTCAGCGTCGCAGTCCCCCGAGGAAGGCGGGCGCGCGGCGACGTGGCTGCTGCTCGTCTACCGGATTCCGTCGGAGCCGACTCGCCTGAGGGCGACCGTATGGCGCCGCCTCAAGGCGCTGGGCGCGGTCTACCTGCAGAACTCCGCTGCAACGCTGCCGAAGAGCGCCGCCGCCGAACGGGCGCTGCGGAAGCTCCAGCGGGAGATCCTTCAGATGAGCGGCACGGCTGTGCTGCTGGAATCGTCGGTGCTCGCCGGCGAGCAGGGAATCCTCTCCATCTTCCAGTCGGCGCGCACCGATGAGTACGAGGAGATCATGGACCGCTGCGAGGGGTTCCTCGCCGAGGTCGAGAAGGAGTACGCGAAGAACCACTTCACCTACGCCGAGCTCGAAGAGAACGAGGTCGACTACAACAAGCTCGCCAGCTGGCTCGAGAAGGTGAAGTCGCGCGACGAGTTCGGCGCGCCGGGGCGCGCCGAGGCCGAGGCGGCTCTGGCGCGGTGCGAGCGCTCCCTCGAGGAGTACGCGACGCGGGTCTACTCGGAGGAATCCGAAGGCAACTGACGCCCGGTCAGGGCCGGTCAGCGCCGGGCGGCGCGCACGGTGCCGAACGGGATGAGGACCGCGACCGCGACGACGGCGATCAGCCAGGAGCCCGACCACGCCGATGCGACGGCGACCACCGCGAGGGCGATGGCGACGCCGAGGGCGACCTGCCAGTCGTCGCCCACGATGAAGTCGTACCAGAACAGTCCGAAGGCGGCGAGCCGGCTCGGCCTCGCGGGCCCCGGGACGGCGGCGGGAGGCACCGCCTCGGCAGCAGCAGCACCCGCGCCGCCGACCGCGACCTTCACCGGAGCCGGCGTCGGAGCCGATGGCTGCCTCGACGCACGTCGGCGCGCGAACAGCGCAGCGAGGAGAAGACAGAACACGGCGACGGCCGGCGCGATGACGAGCAGAGCGGCGTCCGCTCCGGGCCAGACGGCCCCGACCCCCTCGGCGCCCCAGAACAGGCCGAACGAGGTCAGCATCACGCCGACGACGAACTTCAGGGTGTTCTCGGGCACGCGTGCAAGCGGGCCGCGCACCACGAATCCGAGGATCGTCACGAGCACGGCGGCCGCCGCCGCCGCGACGATCGCGACCGGCAGGTTGCCCTGGTTCGTGGCGAAGGTGAGCACGATGAAGACGACTTCGAGGCCCTCGAGGAGGACGCCCTTGAAGGAGAGCGTGAACGCGTACCAGTCGGCGACACCGAAGCGGTGCTCGGCCTTCGCCGCCTTGGCCTCGGCGACTTCGCGCCGGAAGATCTTGTCCTCGTCGTGGAGCGCCTTCACCCCGCTCGCGCGCAGCACGGCCTTGCGCAGCCACTGGAGGCCGAAGACGAGCAGCAGGCCGCCGATGACGATGCGGAGCACTGCGATCGGCAGAAGCTGGATGGCCGGGCCGAACACCGCAACGGCGACCGCGAGCACGACGATCGCCGCGACGGTCCCGGTCAACGCGGAGTGCCAGTTCCGCGCGGACCCGGCAGCGATGACGATGGTGGTCGCCTCGACGGCCTCGACGAGGCAGGCGAGGAAAACGGCCGCGAACAGTGCGAAATCGGACATCGGTTAGCTCCCCTGGTCACGTCATGTTCGTTGGCGAGTATAACGGCTGTTATATCTCGGCGTTGGCGATCGGAAAGGCGAGGCAGCCGGCCGAGTCGATCGCGAGATGCCAATCGGTGCCCCGGGCCCGGGCCGTGTTCGAGAAGACGCCGGTGAGGTCACCGTACGGCGTCCGGACAACGTGCTCGTAGCCGCGGCCGCGGTACGCCACATCGACGATGCGTCCGTGGATCCGGTTCGGCTCCGGCGATGCGGGGTCGGTGCGGCCGCGGCCGTGCCCCGACGGGCCGTCCCTGCCGTCATCGTGAAGCGGATGCATCAGCCGCGTCGCCGACGGCCGGACGAGCACGTCGACGGCGGTACCCGGCCGCAGCGCGCCGCGGGCGCTCGCGGTGAGCAAGTGGTCGCCGACCCGGACCTCGACGACGCCGGCCGCGAGATCGCGATCGACGACGCCGCGCATCGAGCCCGACAGGCCGGTGAAGCGCGCCACGAACGGCGTCGCCGGATGCGCGTAGATCTGCTCGGGCGGCCCGATCTGCTCGAGCCGGCCGCGCCGCAGCACGCCGACGACGTCGGCGAGGGCGAATGCCTCGCTCTGGTCGTGGGTGATGTAGACCGCGGTCGCTCCGGATTCCCGTGCCAGCGTCGCGATTTCGACGCGGAGCTGCTCGCGCAGATCGGCATCCAGGTTGGACAGCGGTTCATCGAAGAGCAGCAGCGACGGCCGGGCGACGATCGCGCGGGCGAGCGCGACGCGCTGCTGCTGGCCGCCGGAGAGCTCCTGCGGGTAGTTCGCCGCCTTCTCGGCCATGCTGACCCGATCGAGCGTCTCCATGGTGCGCGAGCGGGCCTCGCGGCCGTCGAGATGGTGCCGTTTCAGGGCGTAGGCGACGTTCTCGAAGACGGTGAGGTGCGGCCACAGGGCGTAGTCCTGGAACACCATGGCGAGCCCGCGCCGCTCGGGCGGCAGGTGGCGGCGGCCGTCGCTCACCACCCGGCTGCCCAGCCGGACGGTGCCGGAGTCGAATCTCTCGACGCCGGCGAGGCCGCGCAGCATGGTCGTCTTGCCGGACCCGGACGGCCCGAGCAGGACGAGGAACGTGCCGGGCTCGACGCTGAGGCTCACGCCGTCGAGGGCGTGCGTTGCCCCGAATGCCTTGCGCACGTCCTCGAGCTCGATGCTGCAGCCGCCGAACGATCCGCTGTCGATCGCGGTGGTCATGTGGTCATCGTGTCCTTCCGATTGCACGCCATCCGGCCGGCGCGAAGAGGCGGAACGCTCCGAATCCGATGCCGACGACGACGAGCGCGAAGAGGACCGCGAGCACCTCCATCGCGGTTCCGCCGCCATAGTCGTACTTGGCGAGCGCGGCCTCGATGCCCACGGACACCGGCTGAGAGCCCGGTGGCGAGAGCAGCTGCGAGACAGGCAGCTCGAGCAGCGTCGCGGCGAAGGTGAGCAGCCACGCCGACAGCAGGGGCCGGGCGATGACGGGGATGACGATCGACAGCCACGCGCGGAGCGGGCCGCGACCGTGCACGCGAGACGCCTCCAGCATCGACTCCTGGATCTGGCTCATCGTGCCCACGAGGACGCGCGTCGTCGACGGCAGCGCCGTGGCGAGGTACGCGAGCAGCAGCAGCGTCGTCGTGCCGTAGATCTGCAGGTGCAGCGCGCTCCAGAGCGGCAGGTTGTAGGCGAAGATGTAGCCCGCCGCGAAGACGATGCCCGGCAGCGCGACGGCCGCGAGCAGGATGAAGTCGAGCACGCGGCCGGGAAGCGTGGAGCCGCGCGCGGCGAGCACCCGGGCGCACGCCACCGCGAGCGCGACGCCGGCCGTCGCCGTGATCGCGGCGAGGATCGCGGAGTACACCAGCGGGTCGCCGAGCTGCGGGCTGCTCAGCACCCGCAGGTAGTTCGAGAGATCCCACTGGTGGGTGCCGGCGAGCGAGCCGAGGCCGTCGATGAGCGACGCCGAGACCGCGCCGAAAGCCGGCACGCCGAGCGCGAGCAGCAGAAAGACGAGGAAGCACAGCCAGGTGATCGCCGTGACGGCAGGGCTGAGTCGCTGGCTGAGCACCGGTTTGCTGCGCCCGCTGAGGACGCGGAAGCTGCGGCCCTTCAGTGCGGCGTTCTGCGCGAGCAGCGCGAGCACGATGAGGACGAGCAGCACCCAGCTGATCGCCGCGGCGACCGGGAAGTGCACGGGGAACGAGTCCACCGCCATGTACAGCGAGTACGTCGCCACGAGGAAGTGCGAGTCGTTGGCGAGGGTGCTCGCGACGCCGAAGTCGCTGATCGACTCGGCGAACACGATCGCCAGCGCCGCCCAGACCCCCGGCGAGAGCAGCGCCACGACAATGCGCAGGGCCGCGACGCGGCCGCCGCCGTGCACGCGCACGGCGTCCTCGAACTCGTGCCCGAGCCCGCGCAGCGTGTTCGAGATCGCGAGGAACGCGAACGGGATGCCCTTGACGGTGAGCACGACGACGATGCCGACCGGCCCGTACATGACGCTGCGGGCGCCATCCGCGGGGATGCCGATGAGCTCGAGCACCCCGTTCGGTTCGAGCAGGCGCTCCCAGCCGAGCGCGATGAGGTACGACGGGGTGAGCAGCAGCGCGAAGGCGACGCCGGTCCAGATGCGCCGGCCGACGAGGTCGGTGCGCATCACCACCCAGGCCAGCCAGAACGCGATCGCGGCCGAGAGCACGGCCGTGACGACGCCGACGACCGTCGAGTCGAGGAACGCGACGAGCAGCTGGCCGTCGAGCGCTTGGGCGAAGGCCGAGAGCGTGAACCACTCCGGCCCCTGCGCGAGCAGCGCGGGGCTGAACGCGACGGCGAGGAACAGCAGGATAGGGACGACGAGGATGGCGACGATGAGCAGCCAGAAGACCAGGAACGCGCTGCCGCGGGACACCCCGATGCGGCGCCCGACGTCATCGGGCGCCGCATCGATGGGGGAAGGCAGCGCGACTACTTGATGTTCGAGTCGAACCACGAGTTGATCTGGCCCTCCAGCGGGCCCCAGAACGCCGGGTCAAGGGTCTGGAACGCGTTCGGGAAGGCGGGAACGCCGGTCAGGGCGGTGACGCCGTTCACGACCGGCCAGAACAGCGAGTCGCCGGTGGGGTCACCGGTCTGCATGACCGCCTGGCCCTCGGGCGAGAGGACGTAGTCGATGAACTTCTGCGCCTCCGCCTGGACGGTGGCGTCGGCGCCCTTGTCGATGCCGATGACGCCCGGCAGCAGGGTCGACTTGGGCAGGTAGACGATCTTCGGCTGGAAGTTCGCGGTCGCCTTGGTCTTCAGCACCTCGCCGATGGCCGCCGAGCTCTGGATGAGGCCGTAGTCGATCTGGCCGGTCTCGAGGGCGTGGAGGGTGTCGCCGTTCGTCGGGTAGACGTGCAGGCCGTTCGCCTTGAGCTTCGAGAACAGCGCCTCGCCGGCGGCGACGCCGTTCGACTCGCCTCCGAGCTGGTTCATGACACCCGCGATGAAGGGGAAGGTGGGGCCCGACTGCGAGGGGTCGTTCATGCCGACCTTGCCGGTGTAGGCGGCGCCCTCGAGGTCCTGGTAGGTCGCCGGGACTGCGGTGGTCTTGGCCGCGTTGTAGATCAGGGCCGCCATGACGGTGGTGCCGGTCGGCGTGTAGGCGTTGTCGGCCGGCTGAAGCGCCAGGCCCTCGGCGTTGAGCGACGCCGTGGCCGACTTGTAGGGGGCGAGCAGGCCCTGCTGGTCGAGGGAGGCGAAGGCGGTGTCGCCGTCGACCCAGAGCAGCGACCACTGCGGATTGTTCTTCTCGGCGGTCACCTTGGTGAGCAGCGGGCCGGTGCTGTC
>JAJYBG010000031.1 GCA_021779075.1 Actinomycetes bacterium
ACTACGGCGACCTGCTGCGGCAGCGGGTCGAGACGAACTACCTCGCCGGCGCGCTCATGGTTGCCGAGCAGAGCGCCGTCGAGTTCCTCTCGACGGCGAAGGCGGCGCGCGAGCTCTCCGTCGAAGACCTGCGGGACGCCTTCGCGGTGAGCTACGAGACCGCGGCGCACCGCTTCACCAACCTCGCGACGCAGCACCTCGACATCCCCGTCCACTTCCTCAAGGTGCACTCGAGCGGCGCGGTCTCCAAGGCATACGAGAACGACGATGTGAAGTTCCCGTCCGACGCCCTCGGCGCGGTCGAGGGGCAGCGGGTGTGCCGGTGGTGGAGTGCCCGACAGGTCTTCGAGATCGAGGACCGCCTCAGCCCGTATCACCAGTACACCGACAAGCCCACTGGTACCTACTGGTGCACCTCGAGCATCCAGTCGTCCGCACAGGGCGACTTCTCGGTCAGCCTCGGCACGAAGTTCGCCCACGCGAAGTGGTTCCGCGGGCGCGACACGACGAAGCGTCTCGTCTCGACCTGCCCCGACCCAGCCTGCTGCAGCCAGCCATCCGACGTGCTCGCGGCCCACTGGGACGGCCAGGCCTGGCCGAGCGCGCGCCTCAACTCGTCGCTTCTGGCCGCGATGCCGCAGGGCACGTCGACGGGGATCGACACCACGGCCGTCTACGAGTTCCTGGAGCGGCACGCCCCGACTCGCGCGCTGTAGTTCTGGAACAGCCGCGCCTGAGGCCCCGCGCATAGAATCCTGGTGATGGCTTTCCTCGATTCGACGACCAGGCGGTCGCTCCTCGAGCCGAGCATCCGCCGCCCGGCGCGACGTGGCCTGATCGCCCGCCAGGTGTGGACGGTGGTCGGCATGTACGCCCTATCCAGGGTGTACTCGTCGGCGCTCATCGCGATCCTGCTCTGGATCGTCCTCGCCAACGGCTGGAGCGTGCCCAGCTACTACAGCGAGCCGTGGTATGTCCTTGCCGACGGGGCGCACTATCGCGACACGGTGAACTTCTTCACGTTCTCGGGCCTCTGGGACGGCGAGCACTACAACTACATCTTCAACCACGGCTATCCGGTGCATCCGCCCGTCGACGGCACCGGCGCGATCGCCCCGAACCCGTGGGCGTTCCTGCCGGTCTACCCCCTCGTCGTCAAAGGCCTTTCGCTCGTCACGGGGTTCGGATTCTTCTCGCTCGGCACCGTGTTCTCGATGGTCTGCGGCCTCGGCGCCGCGATCGCGCTCTATTTCCTCATCCACGACCGCGCCGGTCACAAGACGGCGCAGTTCGTCACCGCCCTGTTCGCCTTCGGGCCGCTGGGATTCCTGCTCCAGACGACATACGCCGAGAGCCTGTTCTTCCTCCTCATGTTCAGTGCGATGCTGCTCTTCCAGCGCGAGCGCTACTGGCTGATGACGATCCCCGCGTCGATCGCGGCATTCACCAGACCCGGCGAAGTCGCGCTTGCGGCGGCGGTGCTCATCGTGTTCTGCGTCAAGTGGTGGCGGGCGCACTTCGCTCTCGAGCGCGTGGAGTTCCCCTGGCGGCAGCGCATCGCCATGATCGCCGCGGGTCTCATCACCTTCGTCACTGGGATGGCGTGGCCCGTCGTCGGCTCGATCGTCACGGGGCTGCCCGGCCTCTACATGTCGACGGAGCTCTCCTGGCGGGTCGACCTCATCGGGTACGCCCCGTTCGTGCCGTTCGCGGCACCCTTCGAGTTCTTCGGTCGCTACACCGGCGCGTTCGGTGTCGTCTTCGCCGCGGCAGCGGTGGCGGGGTTCGCCTACTGGCTCTTCCGGCGTCGGCTGCGTCGCCTCGGCATGCCGATGCTCGCGACGGTCGGCTCGTACGCGCTCTACCTCTTCGCGGTCGTGACGCCGACGCAGAGCTTCCTGCGTCTGTGCATGCCGCTCATCCCGATGTTCGCCGACCCGGCCATCGCACTGTCGGCGAAGTGGCGGCGGGTCGTCTTCTATGGTTTCGCGGCCCTGCAGGTCGTCTTCATCGTCCTGCTCTGGTACCTCACGAACCCGTAGTGCGCCGGATGCCGCGGGGCGATGGCGGCACCGCCGCCAGCCCGATCCGGATGGGACGGCCCTCTTTCCCGGCTGATATGCTTTACCGGTTCGCCGTTCGTCAGTTCGGCTTTCGCCTGCGCCTGTAGCTCAACGGATAGAGCATCTGACTACGGATCAGAAGGTTGGGGGTTCGAGTCCCTCCAGGCGCACCAGAAACTCCTGATAAGCACGGATTTTGCGGGGCGCTGTTGTGCCCAAGCATGTTCCGATGACACGGTTTCGTACACGCTTTCGGACTCGATTCAGTGTCGCCTCCACCCTCCCGGACGGTGCGAGCCTTGACTTTCTGCGGTTCTTCGATGCACGACGAAGTGACTCCGGAATCATGCTTAGTCACCTACCCCTGCTTTGGCACCAAAACGGCTCCGGCGGCAATCTCATCGGTGGGAACCGTTCGTTACCAGACGCGGCGGTCTGCACTTGTCGGGATCCCACTGGCAGCCGCTAGGGTGCGGTCGTGACAGATGCACAAGCCGCCCCGGCTGGGTGGTATCCCGACGGCTCAGGGCGACTGCGTTGGGGGGACGGCGCGCGATGGACGGACAATTTCGCGCCTCTGCCGGATCCGGTGGGCACGCCGGCCGTTGGCACCTCGGCTTCGAAATCACGAGCGGAGTTGAAAGCAGACAAGAAGGCGGCGAAGGTTGCGGCCAAGCAGGCTGCTGTAGAGACGAAGCGTGTAGAGACGAAGCGAGTGGAGCAAGAGGTCAAGGAGGCCGCTGCTGCTGCGCGCGCAGAAGCGCGGGCCGTCGCGCAGGTTCGGGCCAAGATGAGTGCGCTGCCGCCTGCGGCCAACCCTGTTGAGCAGGCGCTGCGCGAAGCGGTATTTGGGGCGGATGGCGGACAGCTTGAGCTCACCGAGTTCCCGCTCTGGGGTAACCAATTGCCGAACACCGAAGTCGCCGACGAGGCGTATCACCGAGAGTCCTTGGCCGCGCTCTACCGACCGCGGACTCGTACCCCGGGCGACGAGTTTCTCGCGACGGCTCACCTCGTGCCGGAGATCATGGCCGACCATCCCGAGGCGGTACGCATCGACGGAAGAGGCTGTCGGTATGTTGACACCCGCGACTTCCGCGGACATCCTGCCGGTCGTCGACAAGGCCGAGGAAGCCGGACGGATCGCGGTGGCGCGCGGGTATCTTTCGGGGAACTCGCTGAACGTCGACCTATCCCTGTCGGTGGCGCGCACTGTGGACTTGGATGAGGACTGGATTCGTGAGAACCTCGCGGCGAGCGCGTGACGACGAAAATGGGTTGCTCCGGGCTTGAGAGCCTCTTGTCTTCACGTTCCGAGTTTTGCCCGCTCCACAATTCATGGAACGAGTGCTTTCCTGGAGCGCCAGTGGATCCAGATGCAGCAAGCTGATTGACACGTCCGGATGATATGTAAAAAATCACGGTGATTCTTTACATGTCTTACGGGTATGGCAATAGAGTTTGCAGATGGCTTGGACCGCTTCGGACCCATATAACGAGCTGCCTCTGCTGCCGCCGCGCGTCGAGATCGAGACCAAGGCGGTTTTGAAGGCGGCGGTGGAGGCGCGTGCCGCGTTGGCGGCCCTGGACCAGGCATCCCGGAGGATTCCGAATCCGAGCGTTCTGATCAACACCATCCCGGTCCTGGAGGCGCAGGCCAGCTCGGAGATCGAGAACATCGTCACGACGACGGACGAGCTGTTCAGGTTCGCCGAGGACGAGGACTCCGCGCCGGAGCCGGCGACGAAGGAGACGCTGCGCTATCGGACCGCCCTCTTCACCGGGTGGCAGGCAATCCAGTCCAGGCCCCTCACGGTCACCACGGCGGTAGAGGTATGCACCACGATCAAGCGGCGACAGATGGACGTGAGGAAGCTGCCCGGCACGATCATCGCGAACCCCGCGACACGATCCGCTATCTACACGCCCCCGGTCGGCGAGAAGCTCATCCGCGACAAGCTCGCGAACTGGGTGGACTTCGTCCACGGCGATCACGGCCTCGACCCGCTGGTAGTGATGGCGGTCGCCCACTACCAGTTCGAAGCGATCCACCCCTTCGAGGACGGGAACGGCCGCACCGGCCGCATCCTGAACGTGCTGCTGCTGGTCGAGGCCGGCGTGCTGCAGCTTCCAGTGCTGTTCCTATCGCACTACATCATCCGCAACAAGGACGCCTACTACTCGCTCCTGCTCGACGTGATCGCGAAGGGCAGCTGGGAGGAGTGGATCCTCTTCCTTCTGGAAGGTCTTCGCGAGACCGCGCTGTCCACCCTGCACAAGATCGACGCGATCGCCGAGCTCCAGCGGAACATGCGCGCGGTGATCCGCGAGATCACCCCGGGGGGGGCGAACGCAGACCTCCTTGCCGTGCTCTTCGAGCAGCCCTACAGCCGCATCAAGAACGTGATGGAGCGGTGCGGGGTCTCGCGGCCGACCGCGACCCACTGGCTCAACGAGCTCGTCGCAGTCGGCGCCCTGAAGGATTTGAAGATCGGGAGGGATCGGCTCTTCATCAATACCGCGTTCCTGAACGTGCTCGTTCGCAACGAGGACGTTCCGAGCTCTCCGCGAAAAGCTGGCAGACCGAGGCGCCGCTGCGCATGATCATGAACAACCTCGACCCGGATGTGGCCGAGCGCCCGGACGATCTCGTGGTCTACGGCGGCTCCGGCCGTGCGGCTCGCAGTTGGGAGGCGTTCGACGCGATCGTCCGCACGCTCAAGGACCTCGAGTCCGATGAGACGCTGCTCGTGCAGTCCGGCAAGCCGGTCGGTGTCTTCAAGACGCACGAGTGGGCGCCGCGCGTGCTCATCGCCAACTCGAATCTGGTGGGCGAGTGGGCGAACTGGCCCGAGTTCCGTCGGCTTGAAGCGCTGGGTCTCACCATGTACGGCCAGATGACCGCTGGCTCGTGGATCTACATCGGCACCCAGGGCATCCTGCAGGGCACCTACGAATGCTTCGCGGCGATCGCGCGCAAGAAGTTCGGCGGCTCGCTCGCCGGTACGATCACCCTCACCGGCGGCGCCGGCGGAATGGGCGGCGCGCAGCCGCTGGCGGTCACTCTCAACGACGGCGTCGTGATCGTGATCGACGTGGACATCGCCCGTCTGCAGCGCCGCATCGATCACGGCTACCTCGACGAACTCGCGGTAGACCTCGACGACGCCCTCGTTCGGGCGAATGCCGCCAAAGCGTCGAAGACCCCGCTGTCGATCGGCCTCGTCGGCAACTGCGCGACGCTCGTGCCCGCCTTCCTGGAACGCGGCGACATCGAAATCGATATCGTCACCGACCAGACGAGCGCGCATGACCCGCTGAGCTATCTGCCCGAGGGCATCTCCGTTGAGGACTGGAAGGTCGCAGCAGCCGCGGACCCCGCGAGCTTCACCGAGCGGGCCCACGAGTCGATGGCGAAGCACGTGCGCGCCATGGTCGGATTCATGGATAAGGGTGCCGAGGTCTTCGACTACGGCAACTCCTTGCGCGAAGGTGCGCGTCTCGGGGGCTACCCGAACGCGTTTGCGTTTCCCGGCTTCGTACCGGCGTACATCCGACCGCTCTTCGAGGAGGGCATGGGACCGTTCCGCTGGGTCGCGCTCTCCGGCGATCCGGCCGACATCGCGGCCACAGACCGGGCGATCCTTGAGCTCTTCCCCGAGAACGAGTCGTTGCGTCGCTGGATCACAAAAGCGGGCGAGAAGGTCCGCTTCGAAGGTCTGCCCGCTCGTATCTGCTGGCTCGGATACAAGGAGCGGCACCTTGCGGGCTTGAAGTTCAACGAGCTGGTGGCGAACGGGACCATCTCCGCGCCGATCGTCATCGGCCGCGACCACCTCGACTCCGGTTCGGTCGCCTCGCCTTATCGCGAGACCGAGGCGATGCTCGATGGCTCGGACGCGATCGCGGACTGGCCGCTCCTCAACGCCCTGCTGAACACCGCGTCCGGCGCGACCTGGGTATCGATCCATCACGGCGGCGGGGTCGGCATCGGTCGATCCATCCACGCCGGTCAGGTCATCGTCGCGGATGGCACCGACCTCGCGGCCGAGAAGCTCTCCAGAGTATTGGAGAACGATCCGGGCACCGGCGTGATGCGGCACGTCGACGCAGGATACTCGCGCGCCGCCGAGGTCGCCAAGGAGCGCGGGTTGCGCGTCCCGATGCTGGAGGGCTGACGTGCCCGGGGCGACCGCGCTGTCCGAGGACGGCTGGGACGTTGTCACGCTGCTCGACGAGATCGACGGGATTGGGCGCGATCCGAGTCGCGGCGGCTGGTCGCGGCACGTCTTCGACGACGCCGAATTGCAGTTGCGCGACTGGTTTCTGACCAAGGCCGTATTGCTGGGCCTCACCGTCGAGGTGGATCGGAACGCCAACCTCTGGGCGTGGTGGGGCGCTCCGGCACGGCCAGGAGACAATGCGATTGCAGTCGGCAGCCATCTCGACTCCGTTCCCGGTGGCGGCGCTTACGACGGGCCGCTCGGTGTCACGTCCGCCCTGGCGGCGTTCGCACGTCTCCGGGCGGAGGGGTTCGAGCCGACAGTTCCGATGGCGGTCGTGGTCTTCATGGAGGAGGAGGGCTCCCGCTTCGGCCTGGCCTGTCTGGGATCCAAGCTGATGTCGGGCGCGATCGACCCTGAGCGCGTGGCAGCGTTGATGGACAGCGGCGGCGCGACATTGGCCGAGGTCGCACGCAGCAACGGCGTGGATCCCGATGACCTCGGTCGCGACGACGACCGGATCGCTGCTCTCGCGGCCTTCGTCGAGCTGCACGTGGAGCAGGGCCGCGGCCTCGCCGACCTCGGTGCGCCGATCGCGGTGGCGTCGTCGATTCTCGCCCATGGCCGCTGGCGGCTGAGCTTCGGGGGCGAGGGCAACCACGCCGGCACCACCGCAATGGCCGATCGTCGCGACCCGGTGGCCGCGTTCGGGACCGCAGTGCTCGCGGCGCAGCGCGCGGCGACGGTGCGCGATGACCCGGGGCGTGGCGCGCACAGCCGCGCGACGATCGGCCGGATGGTGGCGGTGCCGGGCGGCACGAACGTCATCGCCCGCCGCGTCGATGCCTGGCTCGATGTGCGCGCCGACGGCGACGTGGAAGCGCGCAGCCTGGTCGACGAGATCGTTGCCACTGCGCACGAGGGCGCAGCAGCGCACGGGTGCACGCTGGAGGTCGCGGCGGAGTCGTACGGATCGCGTGTCGATTTCGACCCGGCTCTGCGCGAACGGATCGCGGGTCTGCTCGGCGGGGCGCCTCTCCTCGCGACCGGAGCGGGGCACGATGCAGGCGTGCTCTCTGACGTGCTCCCAACGGCGATGGTGTTCGTGCGCAATCCGACAGGCGTCTCGCATGCGCCCAGCGAATCATCGAGCGATGAGGACTGCCGCGCCGGAGTCGCAGCACTGGTCACGGTCGTCAGGGATCTCGCCTCGTGACGACTGTCACTCTCGCCGGCGGAGGCAATGGCCACTCGCACGCGTTTCATCGCGCGCTGCGCGGTCGCACCCACCGGGATGGCGGCGACTTCTGGGCCTGGCGCGAGGCGATGTACCGCGTCGCCGCGGTGCTGGACCCCGAGCTGTACGGCCGACTCGCCGAGGCTGTCTTCGCCGAGATGCTGGTGAGCGGCTACACGGCGGTCGGCGAGTTCCACTATGTGCACCACCGTCCGGACGGTGGTGCCTACCGCGACCCGAACGCGATCGGGCGCTCCCTCGCCGCCGCTGCCGAACGGGTCGGCATCCGTCTCACGCTCCTCGACACTTGCTACCTTGCGGGCGGCCCCGGGCGCGCTCTCGAACCGATTCAGGCGCGCTTCTGCGACGGCAGCGCTGCGGCCTGGCTGGAACGTTGGCATGCCCTCGCGGATGCGACCTCCGATCGGGTGTTGATCGGCGCCGCCATCCATTCCGTCCGAGCAGTGCCGCCCCCTGCGATAGCCGAGATCGTCGCCGGAATACCCCCTGAAGTTCCTCTGCACGTCCACCTCTCCGAGCAGCCCGCCGAGAACGCCGCGGTGATGGAGGCCTACGGCAGGACTCCAACGCAAGTGCTCGCGGATGCGGGCGCGCTCACCGCGCGGCTTTCCGTCGTGCACGCGACTCACCTCACCGAAGAGGACATCCAGCTGCTCGGCGCGGCGGGCGTGACGGCCGTGTTGTGCCCGACGACGGAGGCGGACCTCGGAGACGGGATCGGCCCTGCCCGCGAGCTTGCGGATGCCGGCGCCGTGATCGCGCTCGGCTCCGACCAGAACACCGTCATCGACCCGTTCCTCGAGATGCGCGGACTCGAGGCGGGGGAACGGTTGCGCTCGCTCGCTCGTGGGCGGTTCAGTCCGTCCGAACTCGACGCGGCGCGATCGACGGGCGGCTACAGGGCGCTCGGCTGGGCCGACGCGCTGGACACGCTCGAGGTGGATGCGGATTCCGTACGCACCGTCGGCGCGAGCTTCGACCAGGTGACGCTGGCCGCCACCGCGTCGGACGTCCTGCGCGTGCTGGTGGGCGGCGAGCTCGTGGCCGAGCGCGGCCGGTTGGCCGACGGCCGTGATCCAGCGAAGCTGCTCGCAGCGGCGCTCTCCGAACTCGACGTTCTGACTGGGTATGTCCGATGACGGCCACCCTCATCACCTCGATCGGTGAATTGACGACGCAGACGGACGAGTGCGGCACCCTGCACGACGCCGCCATCGTCATCGATGGCGAGCGGATCGCGTGGATCGGCGCCGCGACCGATGCGCCCCCGGCCGACGAGCGCGTCGACGTCGCCGGCCGCGCGGTGCTGCCTGGCTGGGTCGACTCGCACACCCACCTCGTCTTCGCCGGCGACCGTGCGGCCGAGTTCGTCGATCGGATGGCCGGTCGGCCCTATGCCGCCGGCGGCATCATGACCACCGTGGGGGCCACGCGTGCCGCGTCCGACGCCGAACTGCGTGCGCACGCGCTTCGCCTGCGCGCCGAGGCGCTTGCCGGCGGTACGACGGTACTTGAAGCGAAGACCGGCTACGGTCTCGATCTCGACTCCGAAGAGCGGCTGGCCCGGATCTCAGCCGAGGTAGCGGATGCGGTCACCTTCCTCGGCGCCCACGTCGTACCAGCCGGCGTCGGCAGGCGGGAATACCTGGATCTCGTAACCGGTCCGATGCTTGCCGCGGTGGCACCGTACGCCGCCTTTGTCGACGTATTCTGCGAGGCGGGCGCCTTCACGGTCGACGAGTCCCGCGAGGTACTGCTCGCAGGCCGCGCCGCGGGTCTCGGCCTCAAGGTGCATGGCAACCAACTCGGCGAATCCGGTGGCGTCGGCCTCGCCGTCGAGCTCGGCGCGGTGAGCGTCGACCACGTGAACCACCTCTCAGACGCGGACCTCGACGCTCTTGCCGGCGGCATGACGATGGCGACGATCTTGCCGGGAGCCGACCTGTCCACTCGCGAGGCGCTTGCGCCGGCGCGCCGTCTAGCTGACGCTGGCGTGCGGCTCGCGATCGCCTCCAACTGCAACCCGGGGACCTCGTTCACGACGAATATGCAATTCTGCGTTGCAACGGCCGTGCTGCAGCACCACCTGAGCATCGAAGAGGCGGTGGCGGCGGCCACCACCGGCGGCGCGGCCGCGCTCTCTCTCGACGTCGGCCCGGACGCGGTCGGGCGCCTGGCTGTCGGGGGTTTCGCGAGCTTTCAGATACTAGGCGCTCCGTCGATCGCTCATATCGCCTACCGGCCGGGTATGCCGTTGGTCGACGCTGTATGGCTGCGCGGCCGACGAGACGAAGGGCAGTTTCTACCGATCGTTGCGAATCGGTTCTCGCATCCATCGTGTCATCAGTTGCGCGGGTGACCGATCGCCGAGGATCAGACGGGGTCGGTCGTTGAGTTCCTCGCTGACTTCTCGGAGGCGTTGATCGGTGAACTGGTCCAGATCGACGCCCTTCGGAAAGTACTGCCGTAATAGTGGAGTGGTCCCCGTGCACCGTCACCAACGTCAAATGCTGATCAAACCGACCGGTCCCACCCATGGGAGCCGGATCCATTGGAAGTCGGCGTGGCTGAACCACGGCTGGCCGACCGGGGCCACTCCAGAGCTCGGAGCCGTGGCGTGATTTCCGGGGCAGAACCACGTGGCGTACGTCTCCGGCATCCTCTCGACCGGCGACGTCGTCATCGACGAGCACAACATGGGCGGCCACCACGAGTACGACCAGCGCGTGATCAGCGCGTCCGCGGCCCAGTTACCTGTACGCGCCCCCGCGGTAGCGCGTCCGGAGGTCTACGCCCGCGCGGACAGCGCGGCGACCGCCGCCGCGGCCCGGTCGATGAAGCGCCGGTACGCCGTGAGGGATGCCTCGGCGACCACCGCCCGGAGCACGAGCTCGTCGACGACCTCGCGGTAGGCGGTCGCCCCCGCCAGCAGGCTCCCCTCGTCCGTCGCGGCGATCGTGGTGTCGATCGCCCGCACGCCGAGCCGCTCGAAGTTCGCGGCGTAGCCGGGGTAGGAATCGTACCCGGCGGCCTCCGCCTCCAGCGCGCCGCGGGCGTCAGCATCCACGGTGGTGCGGACGTAGAGGATACCGCGCGGGCCCGTCCCGCCCTGGTCCCGCAGCTCGCCCATCGCGGCCGCGGCGGCGGACGGGGTCAGCCAGTTCCACAGCACGCCGTCCGCCTCCTCGGCGGCGAGGCGCCGCATCCGCGGGCCCAGCGCGCCGACCACGATGCGCGCGGAGGTCAGGGCGCGCAGCTCGCGGAGGGCGCTGCGGGTCGCCGCCACGGCGTGCGGCGCGTTCCCGGATCCGATGCCGAGGACCAGCCGCTCGGTGGGGAGCCCTGCCGCCGCGGCGGCGATCTGCCCCGGACCGCGGCGGTCGATCGGTACCACGCCGGTCGCGAGCCGTAGCGTCGTGGTGGCCTCGGCGACGGCGGCGAGCCCCGCGAGGGCGTCGCCGTCCGGGGTGTCGTTGAGCCAGAGGGTGTGGAAGCCGGCGGCCTCCGCGGCCGGTGCGAGCTCGCGGAGCCAGCCCGGATCCGTGGCGCCGGCCAGGCCGAGCGAGACCGCGCTCACCGCGGACTCCGGTGGCCGAGAGAATCGTGCGTCATGGAGCCCACGGTACGGCGGTTTGCCGGCGCGTGAGGACGACTCCGTCCGCCATCGGCCGATGACGCGCGATCAAGCCGAAGCGCTACTGGCATCACCCGCGGCAGCAGCGTGCGGGTGACGGGCTCGGCGAGGACGTTCGCATCCAGGACAAGGACGAACTCACTCACCGAAGAGCTCTGCTTCGATCTCCGGCGCCATCGCCTCTGGCCATCACCATCAAGCACCATCTGCTGGTGGGAGAACCCCCTGAACTCGGCCTCGGAGATCCGATGATGCGTTTCGACTTCGGTCGCCTTGCGTCGTTCCACCTGTCGGCGGCGCTCGAAAACTGGACAGTAGCGGCGATGTCGACGGCGCTCGAAAACTGGCCACGATCGGCGCGGCGGCGGAACCGTTCAGAATTCGAGCGCCGCCGGCACCGACCACTCGACCCGCTCCGCGATCACCGTCGCCGGCATCGACGGGTGCTCGGCCAGCACCGCCCTGACTCTCGCCTCGAACGGCGAGAACGACGTCGGCTGCGGCGGCCGCTCATACTTCGGCGGCTGCTCCGACCTCACGGCCGCGGCGACCGTATCCCGCGCGATGCCGAGAGTGAACTCAACCGCCGGCCTCGGATCACCCTCGGGGACCGCACGCCAGCGGAGCTCTTCGCGACCCTGCTAGCCTCCGAGAATCAGCCCCCGTTGCGATGACTACTGGAATACAAGACGTCGTTTTGGCCGGGTTTTCGAGCGTCGCCGACACCGGTGGTCACTGCCTCGGCGAATGTGCTCGCAACGTTTCCGGGGCCCGGCACACCCCATCGGATCGTGGGGGCATCGTGAGGATCGAGGGCTCTTTGGGAAGGGGACTTCACGATCGCCTTTCCCTAGTTCGGGTCACGGTTCCAGGTTCAAATCTCGGCAGCATGTCCGCCGGGACCTTTGTGTAAGCGGGTGTCGAGGGGCACTGCAGCTAGCGGGTCAGTTGAACCATCCCTTACCTAGCCTCACGGGTTCTTACCGCCGTGTATCGCCTACCGCCCGATCTTTACGCCTGGTTTGTCCTTCATCGAACCAGACGCGACTTCTCATCGGCTTTGGGGCCGCGGGAAATTGATGACAGGATCCAGCGTCCGCCGCCTCACAAGCTCTCGATATCGAAGGCGAGACTCGTGTTTAGTCGACCGCCGGTTGTCGACGAGTGCCGTAGATGTCGCGTCGAGTCACTCACCCGATGCCCCCGAGGATCCAAGCCCAGGGACGCGTTTTCGACATCAGTCTTCGACAGTCGCTTCGAGGGTGCTGTTGCGGACGCTGGGGCCGATTCCCTCATTTCGCGTGTCGGCCGTGGGTGTAGCGGTTGACGTGGCAGCTCGGGTTCGCGCGGACGCTGCCGACCTGTGTAAAGGCTGACACGCTTACTGACATGGGGACCCTCACTGGACACGCTTCGCGGCACTCAATCTCGGTCCAAAGCGGCTGTGGCGGCGTGACGTAAAGCGGTCTGAATCGCCGAAATGCACGGAAAAAAGCTGGAAGCCCACGACTGAGAACCGTACGCAAGTCGATAACAAGAGATCAGGAGGTTGGGGGTTCGAGTCCCTCCAGGCGCACTGTCGCCCCCAGGCCGGGCTCGGCGCAATCCGCCGAGGCGTGCGGCCGGGGCAGGCTCCCCGAGGAGCGCCTACGTTCGAGACTCCGGCTCGGACTCCCGCTCCGCGTGCTGGACGACCGGTACCTGAGGCGGGTGCAGCTTGTTCGGTGCTGTCGCGCCTGCGGTCGCGGTGACTGCCACGGCGGCGGAAACGCAGTCGTAGAGTCTGTCGGGCGCGCTCACCGTCGCCAGTGACGCGCTGCGGTACGCCGTGGTCGGTACGACGAGACAGGTCGACCGCACCCAGGCTCCGATGGTGTCGAGGTTCAGGTTGACCACGTCGTTCTTCGACCGCACACCGGTCAGCACGACGTAGCGAAGGTGCTTCGCGGCGATCAGGAACCGCAGAGTCTTGAGGTCGGGCGACGGAACGCGAGAGGTGAATCCGCCGATCGGCAGCACTCGCAGGCGATCGGAGAAGATCAGGGGCGCCGAGACCCGCCACGAGTCGACCGCCAGCACGTAGCGATCGCCGGCGGCGCGCGCGGCGCTGAAATCGTAGATGGCGGATTCGAGAGCGGCGGTCTGCGGGACGGCACGGTTGGAGTCCAGGCCGACGCCGTACGGTCCCTCCGGGGGCGCGATGATCGAGGCCGTCTGCGCGTTCTGCGGACCGGCATAGGCATCGTTCGCCGTGCCGGCATAGCGCGGGTTCACCATGGCGAAGGACCACCAGGCCGGGCCGAGCATCGCGACGACCGCGACCAGCGCCACCGCCACACGCGCGGTGCGCGACTGCGGTCGAGCCTGCCGGCCGATCAGCAGCAGGGCGATCGCCACCACGGACCCGATCACCAACGTCGGCGCGATGAGCCAGCCCGCGAACCCCGGGTAGCCGGTCATGAGGACGACCGTCCACGCCGTCTGCACGGCAGCCACGATCGCGGGGAAGAACCGCAGCCGGGAGGAGAGGCGAAGTGTTTTGCGCAGAAGCACGAGAGCGATGGCGCTGAGCCCCGAGATCGGCAGGGCCATGCTGGCCAGGTAGGCGGTGTGCGGGAGGCTCATGGTGCCCAGCACGAGGAGGAGGGTGACGACGAAGACTCCGCTGAAGAGCGTCGCGGCGAGCAGCATCCGCCGGTCCGAGACGGCCGGTCGCCCCGTCTTCAGGGCGATCCAGGCGAGGACGAGTCCCGCCGCGGCGAGGGGGAACAACCAGCTGATCTGGGCGGCGTAGACGGGGATGAAGAACTTCAGCGGGGTGTGGCCGAGGAGGCCCGGCACGAGCCCGACCTGTGCCATGTCGACCGAAGCGCGCGCCGGCAGGGCGGGCAGCATCGGCGTGCCCGGCATGAGTCCGGCCACGAACCGGTTGACGCCGTTGTAGCCGATGACCATGGTGAACGGGTTGTTGTTGGTCGTTCCGTCGATGAAGGGCCGCGCCGCCGGGGGCACCAAGGCGATCGCCGTCACCCAGCCGAACGAGCACGCCACCGTCGCGCCGAGGGCGATGATCAGATTCCGGATGCGCCGGCCGAGACTCGTCGTCGAGATCACGAAATAGGTCACGGCCATGGCGGGCAGCACCAGCCAGGCCTGCATCATCTTCGCCTGGAATCCCACGGCGACGAGAACCCCAGCGAGCAGCAGCCAACGGAGCCCGTCACGGTGGACCGTGCGCTGCCAGGCCAGCACGGCCAGCACAGTGCACATGGTGAGCATCGCATCCTCCATGGGATGCACGAAGGTCGCCGCGAGGACGGGGGTGAGGGCCATCGCCGCCGCCGCGAACAGGCCGCCGGCGGAGCCGACCCATTGACGCACCACGAAGTACGTCGCCGTGATCGTCGTCAGGCCCTCGAGGATCTGCGGGATCGCGAGCGCAACGGGACTGAAGCCGAAGAGCCTCACCGAGATCGCCTGGGGCAGCAGAAAGCCGGAGAGCTTGTCGAGAGTGATGGTCGCGCCAGGGTCGAACGCGCCAAATGCGAACGCCGTCCAGTTCGTCGACATGCTCTTCGCGGCGGCGGCGTAATAGTCGGAGTACCCGCCGGATGCCGCGACAACGGCGTACAGTGCGGCCGCCACCGCCACGATGCCCGACAGCAGCCAGAGGTGCCGACGGTTCGGCCCGGGCGTCACGTCGGCCGGCTGCGCCGCAGCATCGACCGCGGTCGCCACCGCCGTCATCGGCGGCCCCATCCGCGTCGTCGCCGGGGCGGTCGAATCGCCGGTCGCACCGCCGAGAACCCCCGATCGGCATCGAATGGGAATCCTGCGGCGATCCTCACGGGTCAACTCTATTTGCCGTGACCTAAGGGTTACCTTCGAGGCCTCTGGATCCGCTCTGAGGCCTGCGCCGCCGTTGCACCGATAGCGTCGGAGCATGTTCGACGTCGTCTTCACCGGTGGCCGGCTCTTCACCTCGGGCTGGGACTCCTCGCGTCCGGGAGCGCTCGCCGTCGCCGACGGCCGCATCGTCGCCGTCGGGGCCGCGGACCGGATCGGC
>JAJYBG010000135.1 GCA_021779075.1 Actinomycetes bacterium
GCAGCGGACGGCCTACGCCTCGCGCTTCTCCTTGATCTTCGCCTTCTTGCCGCGCAGCTCGCGAAGGTAGTAGAGCTTCGCACGGCGCACGTCGCCCCGGGTGACGACCTCGATCTTGTCGATGATTGGCGAGTGCACCGGGAACGTGCGCTCGACGCCGACCTGGAAGCTCACCTTGCGGACGGTGAAGGTCTCGCGCACGCCCTCGCCCGAGCGGCCGATGACGATGCCCTGGAAGATCTGAACACGAGCGCGGTTGCCTTCGACGATGTTGACGTGCACCTTGACGGTGTCGCCGGGGCGGAAGGCGGGAATGTCGGACTTGAGGGATGCGGCATCCACGGAGTCGAGGATGTTCATGGATCGCTGCGCTCTCTGCGCCAGCCACAGGTCGGACGCGGTTTAGTGAAGAAGAGGAAGGTCGGCCGTCTTGACACGGCTCCCCTGTGGCAGGGCCGCACGCGGCACAAGGGTCAATTCTGCCATCCCGGACGCCGGCCCAGCAAATCAGGCCGCACCGTCCGGGTGCGCTCGAGCTGCTGCGCCCGCCGCCACTTCGCGATCTCGCCGTGATTGCCGCTGAGCAGCACCGGCGGCACCTCGAAGCCGCGCCATTCCTGCGGCTTGGTGTAGCTCGGGTATTCGAGCAGGCCGTCCTCATGGGATTCCTCGACGAGGCTCTCGGGATTACCGACGACGCCCGGGATGAGTCGCCCGATCGCCTCGATCATCGCCATCGCGGCGACCTCGCCGCCGTTGAGCACGTAGTCGCCGAGACTGACGAGGCGCACCCGGGCGCGGCGCGCGGTGTCGTCGAACACGCGCTGGTCGATGCCCTCGTAGCGCCCGCACCCGAAGACGAGGTGGTGCTCCCCGGCCAGCTCGCGAGCCATCGCCTGGGTGAAGACGTCGCCTGCCGGCGACGGGAAGATGACGAGCGGGTCGGCGCCGCCGAGGATGGCGTCGAACGCCTCGCCCCACGGCTCCGGCTTCATCACCATGCCCGCGCCGCCGCCGTACGGGGTGTCGTCGACCGTGCGGTGCCGGTCGTGCGTGAAATCCCTGAGGTCGCGGATCTCGACGTCGATCACGCCCGTCTCGCGGGCCTTGCCGAGCAGCGAGAGATCGAGCACATCGAAGTACGACGGAAAGATCGTCACGACGTCGATGCGCATGACGTGAGCCTAGAGTTCCTCGTCCTCGATGTCCTCGAAAAGGCCGAAGGGCGGCGTGATGGTGACGATGCCGTTCTCGACATCGACACTGGGCACTATCGCCGTCACGAAGGGGACGAGGACTTCGCGGCCCCCCGCATCGACGGCGAGCAGGTCCTGGGCGGGAAGGTGGTCGACACGGGCGACCGTGCCCACGTCCACCCCGTCGCGGACGACGGTGAGGCCGACGAGCTGGTGGTCGTACCAGGCGTCGGGTTCGGTGCTGTCGTCCTGATCGACCCAGAGGATCGCCTTGACGAGGGATTCCGCCTCGTCGCGGTCGTCGACGCCGTCGAAGAACCCGACGGGGTGACCGTTGTACCAGCGCAGCTCGGTGAGCGTGAGGCTCTTGCCGTGCCACTTCGATGTGGTCGGGACCTGGAGCGAGAACTCGGCTCCCGGGGCGAAGCGGCGTTCCGGGTCATCGGTGTAGAGCTCGAGCTTGAGGGCGCCCTTGAGCCCGTGGGCCTTGGTGAGGCGGCCGACTCGGACCTGCTGACGGGGCCTGCTGCCCGCCATCACTCGTCGGTGTCGACGACGTCGACGCGCACCGTGCGGCCGCCCGCGAGGGCGCCGACCACGGTCCGGAGGCTGCGTGCAGTGCGACCGCTGCGGCCGATGACGCGGCCGAGGTCCTCGGGGTTCACTCGAACCTCGAGGGCCTCGCCGCGCCCGGAACTCGATGCCGTGACCGTCACATCGCCGGGGTTCTCGACGATCCCCTTGACGAGGTGCGCGAGCGCGGAGTCGAGCATGGAACGGATCGCCTACTCGGCGTCGGCTGCGTCGACAGCCTCAGCGTCGGTCTCAGTCGCCTCGATCGCGGCCTCGGCCTCGGCCTCGACGGGCGGGTTGCCCTCTTCTTCGAAGTCGGCAACGGCGGCGGCCTCCGCGACCGGCCCGGCAGCGGCCGGCGCCTCGACGGCCTCGATCTCGGCAGCGGCCTCGACGGCCGGGTTGCCCTCTTCCTCGAAGTCGGCAACGGCCTCGGCCTCGGCCGCGGCGGGCGCGGCCTTCACCGGCACCTCGGCCTTGGGCCTGAGAACCGGCTTCTTCTTCTCGTCGACGGCGAACGCGGCCTTCGCCTCCGGGAGGAGGACCCTGCTCTCGATCTCCTTCTCGCCCTTGAACTTCGCCCAGTCGCCCGTGAGCTTGAGCAGCGCCGCGACCTGCTCGGTCGGCTGCGCGCCGACGCCGAGCCAGTACTGGGCACGGTCGGAGTTCACCTCGATGAGCGAGGGGTGCTCGGTCGGGTGGTACTTGCCGATCTCCTCGATGACCCGGCCATCGCGCTTGGTGCGCGAGTCGGCGACGACGATGCGGTAGTAGGGGGCACGGATCTTGCCCAGGCGCTTCAAGCGGATTTTGACAGCCACAGTTCTCCTGTTTGTCCTCACAGTGGATTGCGACGTGACCGGCTCGGTGGTGGGGGTACACGCCGGGCCGGGAAGTCTGATGGGTGGATTCCGCTGCTGGATAGAGGGTCGAGCGGCGTGATCCGAACGCCAAGACTACCAGAGGCTATCGGGTGATCGCCCGGGCGGCTGCAAGTCCCTCGCCGGTGGCGCGGACGGCGTCGACCTTCGAGGCATCCCTCGCCCCGCCGACGAGTTCGTAGCGGATGCCGCGCGCCGCGATCTCGGTCTCGAGCGGGTTGTTGCGCTCCTGGCCGGCGCAGATGACGACCGTCTCGCCCGGCACGAGCTCGATTCTGCCGTCGGCGTGCGCGATCTCGACCCCGGCTGCGGTGATGCGCCGGTAGTCGAGGTCGGAGAGCATCGTGACGCCGGCATCCCTGAGATTGCTGAGCGCCACCCAGCGCAAGGTGATGCCGATCCCGTCGCCGAACTTCCCGCTGCGGCGCATCACGGTGACCAGAGAGCCGCTCCGAGGGCGCGCCAGGGCGCGCGTGGGCCGCGAGCGGGCGAACTCGGCGGCGCCCTCGACGCCGTAGCGCGCCGCGAAGGCATCCGCCCGGCGCTTCTCGTCGGCCTCCTCGACGAGGAATGCGGCGGTGTCGACGCCGATGCCGCCGCCGCCGATGATGGCGACGGTTCCGGCGGGGATGCCGCGGGTGAGGGCCGTTTCATAGTCGAGCACATGGGGCAGGTCGGCGCCCTCGATGGCGACCGCGCGCGGCCGGACGCCAGTGGCGAGAACCACCCCGTCGAAGCCGACGAGGTCCTCGGCGCTCGGGCTCGTGCCGGTGAGGATCGCCGCGCCCGCGGCCCGGAGCCGCTTCTCGGCGGAGCGCACGGTGAGCAGGTAGTCCTCTTTGCCGGGGACCCGCGCGGCGAACGAGAACTGGCCGCCGAGGTGATCGCGTGCCTCGAAGAGCGTCACGTCGTGGCCGCGTTTCGCGAGGTCGTCGGCGGCGGCGAGGCCGGCGGGCCCGCCGCCCACGACGGCGATGCGCCGCCGCCTCT
>JAJYBG010000136.1 GCA_021779075.1 Actinomycetes bacterium
GCGCTCAGGGCACCTCGCGGGTGAGCACCAGGGTGTGCGGCGCGGTGCGCCCCTTGGTGCGCAGCCTCTCGCGCTGCTCGACCCCGAAGCGGTGCTGCTCGTCGACGACGACGAGGCCGAGGTCGAAGAACTCGACCTGTTCGGAGAGCAGCGCGTGGGTGCCGACGACGATGCGGGCCTGCCCGCTGACGATGCGCAGCAGCGCCTTCTTGCGCTCGGCCTGCGGCATCGAGCCGGTGAGCAGCGTCGGCATGAGTTCGGCGGCGAGGTCGGGGCCAAGCGCCGCGGTGATCGAGCGCAGGTGCTGGGCGGCGAGCACCTCGGTGGGGGCGAGCAGGGCGGATTGCCCGCCGCTGTCGGCGACCGCGGCCATGGCCCGCACCGCGACGAGGGTCTTGCCCGAGCCCACCTCGCCCTGAACGAGCCGGTTCATGGGAGTCGTGCGGGCGAGGTCGGCGGCGATCTCGGCGCCGACGGCGCGCTGATCGGCGGTGAGCTCGAATGGCAGGGCGGCATCGAGGCGCTCCAGGTAGCCGCCGGGCGCGCTCTGCCGGGCGGTGCCCGGCGCCCGCTTCGCCGCCGCGCGACGCTGCAGCAGGGCGATCTGCAGCAGGAACGCCTCGTGGAAGGTGAGGGTGGCCCGGGCCCGACGCCAGTCGGCGTCGTTCTCCGGCCGATGGATGCGCTCCAGTGCCGCCTGGTAGGGCAGGAAGCGGTGGCGCTCCCGGATGGCGTCCGGCAGCGGGTCCTCGATGCCTGTCGGGTCGACGGTGTCGAGGGCCTGGGCGATGGCCGCCTGGACCTTCCAGCTCGGGATCGACGCGGTCGCCGGGTACACCGGGATGGGCTGCTCGGCCCATCGGCGCGCCGCATCCGGATCGGCGGGCGTCTCGTCGTCGAAGAGTTCGTAGTCGGGGTGGGTGAGTTGCATGACGCCGTTGAAGCGCGTGACCTTGCCCGAGAACGTGCCGCGGCGGCCGGGGGTGAGCTCGTGCATGCGCCACGGCTGGTTGAAGAACGTCGCCTCCAGTTGCGCGCCGGAGTCGTCCGCGAGGATGACCTCCTGCAGCGAGCCGTGGCGGGCGCGCATCTCCTTGCTGGCGGCGCGCCGCACCTCGGCCACGATCGTGACGAGATCGCCGTCGTGGAGGTCGGCGAGGGCGGTGAGCTCGCCGCGGCGGCTGTAGCGGCGGGGATAGTGGCTCAGCAGGTCGCCGACCGTCTCGAGGCTCCATGCCCGGTGGAGCATGCCGGCGGTGCGCCCGCCGACGGCGTACTTGAGCGCGGAATCCAGCGTGATCGCGCCGTCCATGCGCCCAGGCTATTGCGGCACGCCGACGCGAGTCGCCAGAAGCGCCCGAAAGCGGGCTTCGGATCAGGCGCTTCTGGCGACTCGCGCTACGGTGAGGCCGTGACGAGGATCATCGCGGGCGCGGCGGCCCGCGTGAGCCTGGCGGTGCCGCGTTCCGGCACGCGGCCGACGAGCGACCGGGTGCGCGAGGCGCTGTTCTCGGCGCTCGAGGCGCGCGATGCGCTGGAGGGCGCTCGGGTGCTCGACCTCTACGCGGGCTCGGGGGCATTGGGCCTCGAGGCGCTTTCGCGCGGCGCGGTCTCGGCGGTCCTGGTCGAGAGGGACGCCACGGCGGCCGCGCTCTGCCGTCGGAACGCCGACGCGGTGCTGACCGCACTCCGGGCATCCGGCGATCGAACCGATCACCTGCCGTCGCCGAGCGTCGAGGTGCGCGCGGCCGCCGTGGACGCCTTCCTCAGGGGCGCACCCGGACCTTTCGACCTCGTCTTCAGCGATCCGCCGTACGGGGTGGCGGATTCCGTGGTCGCCGCGGATCTCGCGCTGCTGGCACCACTCCTCGCCGACGGTGCGGTCGTCGTCGTCGAGCGATCGTCGCGCTCCCCCGCGCCGGCCTGGCCTGCCGGAATCCGTCTCGAAGCCGTCAAGAAGTACGGCGAAACGGCCCTCTACGTGGCGACAACCCCCTGAGCGCCGGACCGAGATCGACACGGCGAAGGTGGTACATCGATGCCCCCGCCGAACGCCCGGCTCGGCGCGGGTAGCCTCGGATGGTGCCCGTCCGCCCGATCGCTCGCGTCTTCGCACTCGCGGGGGCCGCAGTGCTCGCTGCGACTCTTTCCGGCTGCGCGGCGACCGTGTCGATGACCGCGGCGGCCGCGGCGAACGACCCCGGCTGCGCCGCCGTCATCGTCCGGCTGCCCGATTCGGTCGCGGGGCTCTCGAAGGACGAGACCAACGCGCAGTCGACGGCCGCGTGGGGCAATCCCGTCGCGGTGCAGCTGCGGTGCGGGGTGACCCCGCTCGGGCCGACCACCCAGCCGTGCGTCGCCGTTGTCGTCAACGGCACGGAGTACGACTGGGTCCTCGAGAGCGATCCGCTCGCCGCGAACCTCAGCTACATCACGTTCGGACGCACCCCGGCGACCGAGGTGACGATCGCCCACGCTGCCGGGGGGGTGAGCGATTCGGATGTCCTCAACGCGCTCTCCGGCGCCATCGGGGCCGTGCCCCAGTCGCAGACCGCGAAGTGCCTCGGGGCGACGGACGCCCCTTAGCCGAGCGTGAGGGCTGCGGCCTCTCGGCGGCACGGGACGAGCGGCGATCTCCGGATCGCCGCTTTCAGAGCCCTAGAGCCAACTCGATCAGCGCATCCAGAAGCGCCTCGTAGCTGAGACCGCTCGCCTGCCAGCACTTCGGGAACATCGAGATGGGCGTGAACCCTGGCATGGTGTTGATCTCGTTGAGCACGAAGCCGTCCGGGGTGAGGAAGAAGTCGACCCTGGCGAGGCCGGCTGCGCCGATCGCCGTGAAGGCGCGGACCGCGAGGTCCTGCATCACCCTGAGCTCCTCGTCGGCGAGCGGGGCCGGGCATACGAGATCGATGCCCGGTGCGTCGAGGTACTTCCCTTCGAAGTCGTAGAACTCGCGACCCGTGATGACGATCTCGCCTGCGACGGAGGCCCTGGGGCTCTCGCCGGGCCGGGCACCGAGCACGCCGAGTTCGACTTCGCGGCCGACGATCGCCGCCTCGACGAGCACCTTCTGATCCTCGGCGAACGCCCGGCGGAGCGCCGCGGCCAGCTCTGCCGCGACATGCACCTTGCTCACACCCATGCTCGACCCGGCGCGGGCGGGCTTGACGAAGAGCGGGTAGCCGAGCGACTCGGCGGCGGCCTGGGCGGCGAGCGGCGCATCCGCCCATTCCGAGGCCGTGACCGTGTGCGAGGGCGCGACGGGGATGCCGGCGGCGCGGAACATCACTTTGGCGAAGTCCTTGTCCATGCCGAGCGCGCTCGCGAGCACGCCGGAGCCGACATACGGCAGGTCGATGAGCTCGAGGAGGCCCTGGATCGTGCCGTCCTCCCCGAACGGTCCATGCAGAATCGGGAATACGACGTCGACATCGCCGAGCGAAGCCGCCTTCCCGTCCGAGACGACCTTCATCTCGCGGGTCGCGGCGCTCTCGGGCCAGAGCACGCGGGTGCCGTTGTCGAGCACCTCGGGCAGCGCCTCGGGGTCGAGTCTCCAGTCGTCCGGATCGCCGGATGCCAGCACGCAGGCGCCGGCGAGCGTGATGCCGACCGGCACGAC
>JAJYBG010000137.1 GCA_021779075.1 Actinomycetes bacterium
CAGTTGATGCACGTCATGTCGCAGATGATGAACGGCGCGACGACGAAATCGCCGACGCGGATGCGCGCGACCTCCGCGCCCACCTGCTCGACGACGCCGACGAACTCGTGCCCCATGCGGCCCCCCGGATGCGCCACTCGCTGGATGCCGCGATAGGACCACAGATCCGACCCGCACACGCAGGCGGCCACGACCCGCACGACGGCATCGCGGCCGCTGCTCAGCACCGGGTCCGGGACCTCCTCGAACCGGATGTCCCTCTCGCCGTAGATGGTCGTCGCGTGCATAGCGCCACTCTACGTCGTCGACGTATCGGCATGATCGGCCACGGCGATCAACTCAGATGAGTTCGCCTTCGATGACCTCGTCGGCGTCGAAGGCGGGCGCCTTGTCGGTCTCGACGATGAGGTGATCGCCCTCGGGAGCGAGGTCGACGCGCACGAAGTCGCCGTCGTGGATGCTGCTGTCGAGCAGCCCCCGGGCGAGCCGGTCGTCGATCTCGGTCTGCATGAGCCGGCGGAGCGGGCGCGCCCCGTAGATCGGGTCGTAGCCGCGCTCGGCGAGCCAGGCGCGGGCGTCCGGGCTGACGCCGAGTTCCAAGCGGCGCTGCTGGAGGCGCTTCTGCAGCCGGTCGACGTAGAGCGAGACGATCTCGGCGAGCTCGGCCTGCGAAAGCGCGGAGAACACCACGATGTCGTCGAGGCGGTTGACGAACTCGGGCTTGAACGCCTGGCGCACGAGCGCGAGCACCGCGCCCTCCTTCTCGGCGTCGGACAGCGAGGCATCCGTGAGGTACTGGCTGCCCAGGTTCGAGGTGAGGATGAGGATCGTGTTCCGGAAGTCGACCGTGCGGCCCTGGCCGTCGGTGAGGCGGCCGTCGTCGAGCACCTGCAGCAGAACGTCGAAGACCTCGGGGTGCGCCTTCTCGACCTCGTCGAGCAGGATGACCGAATAGGGCCTGCGACGCACCGCCTCGGTGAGCTGGCCGCCCTGTTCGTAGCCGATGTAGCCGGGAGGGGCGCCGACGAGCCGCGAGACGTTGTGCTTCTCGCTGTACTCGCTCATGTCGATGCGCACCATGGCGTGCTCGTCGTCGAAGAGGAACTCGGCGAGCGCCTTCGCGAGCTCGGTCTTGCCGACGCCGGTCGGGCCGAGGAAGAGGAACGAGCCCGTCGGGCGATTCGGGTCGCTGATGCCCGCGCGGGTGCGGCGCACCGCGTCGGCGACGGCCGCGACGGCGCGCTTCTGGCCGATGAGGCGGCGCCCCAGCTCACTCTCGAGGTGGAGCAGCTTCTCGCTCTCGCCCTGCTTGAGCTTGTCGACGGGGATGCCGGTCCACGCGGCCACCACCGCGGCGATGTCCTCGTCGGTGACCTGCTCGTTGACCATGCGCGGGCCCGCCGTCTCGGCCTTCTCGGCCGCGGCGAGCGCCTCCTCGATGGTGGGAATGGTCTCGTAGTTGAGCTTCGACGCCTTCTGGTAGTCGCCGCCGCGCATGGCGATGTCGAGCTCGATGCGGGCCTCGTTGAGCCGGGTCTTGAGGTCGCCGACGGAGTGCAGGGTCGCTTTCTCGGCGTCCCACCGCGCCTGCAGCGCGTCGAGCTCGGACTGCTTGGCAGCCATGTCCTCGCGGAGCTTCGCGAGGCGCTCGACCGAGGCCTGGTCCTTCTCCTTCTTGAGGGCGAGCTCCTCGATCTTGAGCCGGTCGACGGCGCGTTTGAGCTCGTCGATCTCGACCGGGCTCGAGTCGATCTCCATCTTGAGTCGACTGCCCGCCTCGTCGATGAGGTCGATCGCCTTGTCGGGAAGCTGGCGGGAGGTGATGTACCGGTTGCTCAGCACGGCAGCGGCGACGAGTGCGGAGTCCGCGATCGCCACCTTGTGGTGCGCCTCATAGCGCTCCTTGAGGCCGCGGAGGATCGCGATGGTGTCCTCGACGGAGGGCTCGCCGACGTACACCTGCTGGAAGCGGCGCTCGAGGGCGGCGTCCTTCTCGATGTATTCGCGGTACTCGTTGAGGGTCGTCGCGCCGATGAGGCGCAGCTCGCCGCGGGCGAGCATGGGCTTGAGCATGTTGGCCGCGGCCACCGAACCCTCGCCGCCGCCCGCGCCCATGAGGGTGTGGAGCTCGTCGATGAAGGTGATGACCTTGCCTTCGGAGTCGTTGATCTCCTTGAGGACGGACTTGAGGCGCTCCTCGAACTGGCCGCGGTACATCGCGCCGGCGACCATCGCCGAGACGTCAAGCGAGATGAGCTCTTTGTCCTTGAGCGAGTCGGCGACGTCGCCGGCGACGATGCGTTGGGCGAGGCCTTCGACGACGGCGGTCTTGCCGACGCCGGGCTCGCCGATGAGCACGGGGTTGTTCTTGGTGCGGCGGGTGAGCACCTGCGAGATGCGGCGGATCTCGGCGTCACGACCGATGACCGGGTCGAGCTTGCCCTGACGCGCGATCTCGGTGAGGTTGACGCCGAACTGCTCCAGCGCGCTCTTGGCGTTCTCGTCGGTCGCCGGCGCGCCCTGCATGTTTGCCATGGGTTGATGTCCTCCTGAACGGCAAAGTTGAGTCTACTCAGCTCAACTTGGTTGCGAAAGCCCCTATTCCCGCCCGGCGAGACGAGCCGCGAGACGGGCCGGGTCGAGATCCACGCGCCGCAGCAGCTGGGCGTTGAGGGCGACGATGATCGTCGAGAGCGACATCAGGACGGCGCCGACGGCCGGCGCGAGCACGAAGCCGACCGGCGCGAGCACCCCTGCCGCTAGCGGCACCGCGACGACGTTGTACCCCGCCGCCCACACCAGGTTCTGGATCATCTTGCGGTAGCTCGCGCGTGACAGCGCGATCGCGGAGAGCACGGCGCGGGGGTCGCTGGAGGCGAGCACGATGCCCGCCGATTCGATCGCGACGTCGGTGCCCGCACCGATGGCGATGCCGACGTCGGCCCTCGCGAGGGCCGGCGCATCGTTGATGCCGTCGCCCACCACCGCGACCGACAGGCCGCGGTGCTGCAGCTCGGCGACCTTGCCGTCCTTGTCGGCCGGCAGCACCCCCGCGAAGACCTCGTCGATGCCGAGGCGCGCCGCCACGGCGTCCGCGACCGCCGCGGAATCCCCCGTGATCATCGCGACGCGGATGCCGAGGCGATGCAGCGCCGCAACGGTCGGGGCGGATTCCGGGCGCACCTCGTCCTCGAGCGCGAAGGCGGCGGCGGCAGCACCGTCGCGCACCAGGTAGAGCACCGTGGCGCCATGGGCGGCCCACTCGGCCGCGGCCGCGGCGACGCGCTCCGGCACAGTCGCTCGGGCCTCGTCGATCAACCGCGCACCGCCCACGCGCCAGGCGACCCCGGCGATGCTCGCCGCGACACCGCGGCCGGCATCGGAGCGGAATCCGGTCGCGACCGGGTGGTCGCCGCCCGCGGCGTCCGCCGCCCGCACCAGAGCCCGGGCGAGCGGATGCTCGGAGGATGCCTCGACCGCGGCGACGAGCGCAACGGCATCCTGCTCGCCCATGCCGTCCGTCGCGGTGCCGGCGAGCGCGGGCTCGCCGCGGGTGAGGGTGCCGGTCTTGTCGAAGAGGACGACGCCGACCGTGCGCATGCGCTCGAGGGCGAGGCGG
>JAJYBG010000138.1 GCA_021779075.1 Actinomycetes bacterium
AGGTCGGCGCCGGTGTCGGCGAGGCGAATGCCCGCCGCCACGGTCAGCCGTGCAGGCCCCCGGGCCAGATCGCGGTCGGCCACCTGCGCGCCCCGGCGGCGGCGGGCGAGCTCGACGCCTGCGACGACCTCGGCTGCCCGCAGAAGCACCGCCGTCGCCGCACCCTCTGCACCGCAGACGATGTTGGCGCAGGTGTGCATCCCGTAGGTGAAATAGGCGTAGAGGTGCCCGGCCGGCCCGAACATCACCGCGTTGCGAGCGGTGCGGCCCCGGAAGGCGTGCGAACCGGGGTCGGCCTCGCCGTGGTACGCCTCGACCTCGGTGAGGCGCAGCACTACCTCGCCATCGGGAGAGTCGTGGTGCAGCAGCGCCCCGAGCAGATCCGGCGCCACCTCGAGTGCCGGCCGGGCGAGGAATCCGCGGTCTAGAACCACCGGATGTGGTTGGCGGCGCCCCAGATGATGGCACCGCCGATGATGACGACGGCACCGCCGATGATGAGCCAGAGCACCCAGTTGGGGGCGGCCTTCTTGCGGTTCGGGTCGTTGGTCGAGTAGCTCATCGGATTCCCTGGGGGGTAGCGGTCTAGGCGGCGAGGCGGGACGAGAGGTACCGCACCCAGTCGGCGATGTCCGCGATCTGGCGGGCGACGCCGGCGGGGGCAGTTCCCGCGTGACCGTCGCGAGCCGCGACGGATCCTTCGACCGTGAGCACCTGGCGCACGGCGGGGCTGAGGAACGGCGAGATCTCGGCGAGGGCCTCGTCGGAGACCTCGTCGAGCGCGAGCCCGCGCTGCTCGGCGTAGGAGACCAGGCTGCCGGTGATCTCGTGGGCGTCGCGGAAGGGGACGTGCTGCTTCACCAGCCACTCGGCGACATCGGTCGCGAGCGAGTAGCCCTCGGGCGCGAGTGCGCGCATCCGGTCCGTGTGAAACTTCAGCGTCGCGACCATGCCGGTGAAGGCGGGCAGCAGCACCTCGAGGGTGTCGACCGAGTCGAAGACGGGCTCCTTGTCCTCCTGCAGGTCGCGGTTGTACGCCAGCGGCAGGCCCTTGAGCGTCGCGAGCAGGCCGGTGAGGTTGCCGATGAGACGACCGGCCTTGCCGCGCGCAAGCTCGGCGATGTCGGGGTTCTTCTTCTGCGGCATGATCGACGAGCCCGTCGAGTAGCTGTCGCTGAGGGTGACGAATCCGAACTCGCGGGTGTTCCAGAGGATGATCTCCTCGGCGAAGCGCGACAGGTTGATGCCGATCTGCGCCGCGATGTAGGCGAACTCGGCGACCTGGTCGCGCGCGGCGGTGGCGTCGATCGAGTTGGGCTCGAGCTCCGCGAAGCCCAGTTCGTGGGCGATGAGCTCGGCGTCGAGGCCGAGGGTGCTGCCGGCGAGCGCACCGGAGCCGTACGGAGAGTACCGGAGGCCGGTGCGCCAGTTGCCGAGGCGCTCGAGGTCGCGGCCGAACGCCCAAGCGTGCGCGAGCAGGTGGTGCGCGAGCAGCACCGGCTGGGCGTGCTGCAGGTGGGTGCGGCCGGGCATGATGGCGCCCTCGTGCCGCTCGGCCTGCGCGACGATCGCATCGACGAGGTCGACGAGCAGTGCGCCGATCTGCGCGGCGTGGTCTTTGAGGTAGAGCCGGATCAGCGTCGCGATCTGGTCGTTGCGGCTGCGGCCGGCGCGCAGCTTGCCGCCGAGCTCGGCGCCGGCGAGTTCGATGAGGCCGCGCTCGAGGGCGGAGTGCACGTCCTCGTCGGATTCCTCGGGGCCGAAGGACCCGTCGGCGACCTTGCCCGCGAGCGCGTCGAGCGCGGCGGTCATCGCCTCGAGCTCGTCGGCGGTGAGGTATCCGGCCTTCTCGAGCGCCTTCGCGTGCGCCTTCGAGCCGACGATGTCGTAGGGGGCGAGCACCCAGTCGAAGTGCGTGGACCTGCTGAGTCGGACGAGCTCGGGCGCGGGGCCGCCTGCGAAGCGGCCGCCCCAGAGGGCGCCGGCTTCGCCCGCGCGGTTGTGCTGCTCGCTCATCCCGTTCATCCTATTGAGGCTCGGCTATCCAACCGTGAGTGCGCGCGCTCCCGGCAGTGGCGACGCACGGCGGACCCGCGCCGGGCAGGGACCGGCGCAGCCATGAGATCAGCCCAGCAGCCAGGCGAGCAGGGCCTTCTGGGCGTGCAGGCGGTTCTCCGCCTCGTCCCAGACGAGGCTCTGCGGGCTGTCGATCACGGAGGCGGCGACCTCGTAGCCGCGGTACGCCGGCAGGCAGTGGAGGAAGACCGCGTGCTCGTCGGCGAGCGCCATGAGGTCGTCGTCGACCGTGTAGCCGGCGAAGGCGGCGACGCGAGCGGCCTTCTCCGCCTCCATGCCCATCGACACCCAGGTGTCCGTCGTGATGACGTCGGCGCCGGATGCCGCCACGCGCGGGTCCGACACGACAGCGACCGAGCCGCCCGTCGTGGCCGCGCGCTCGGCCGCGGCCCGCACGATCTCCGGGTCGGGCTGGAAGTCCTCGGGCGCGGCGATGCGCACGTGCATCCCGGCGGTGGCCCCGGCGAGCAGGTACGAGTTGGCCATGTTGTTCGCCCCGTCGCCGACATAGGCGAGGGTGAGGCCGGCGAGGTCGCCCTTGTGCTCGCGCACGGTGAGCAGGTCGGCGAGGAGCTGGCAGGGGTGGAAGTCGTCGCTGAGCGCGTTGACGACGGGCACGCGGGTGCCCTCGGCGAGCTCTTCGAGGCCGGACTGCGCGAACGTGCGCCAGACGATCGCCGCGACCATGCGCTCGAGGACGCGGGCAGTGTCGGCGATGGACTCCTTGCCGCCGAGCTGGCTCTCGCCGGGGTTGATGATGAGCGGGATGCCGCCGAGATCGGCGATACCCGTCGCGAAGCTCACCCGGGTGCGGGTGGAGGTCTTGTCGAAGATGACGGCGACCGTCTGCGGGCCTTCCAGCGGCCGCAGCGCGAAGCGGTCGCGCTTCATCGCGAGCGCGAGGTCGAGGATCTCGGCCTGCTCGGCGGGCGTCACATCGTCGTCGCGCAGGAAGTGTCGGGTCATTGATTCAGGGTATCGGTGGCCGACGAAGGAGATTCCGTCAGAAATTGCGTCGTCCGGCGCCCGACGTCCCGGTAGGGAGGCCGGATTCCTCAGGCAGCCACCGCTTCGACGTCGGCGAGCGCGGCCGCGAACCGCGTCGTGAACTCCGCCACCTCGTCGTCGCCGATGATGAGAGGCGGCGCGAGTCGGATGGTGTCCTCGTTGGGGGCGTTGACGATGAGGCCGTGCTCGAGGGCTGCGGCAACGATCGCGTCGGCGACCGGCTGCGTCAGGGCGACGCCGAGCAGCAGCCCGGCGCCGCGCACCCCGGTGACGAGCGGCGAGCCGATGGTCGCGATAGCGGCGCGCAGCTGCTCGCCGCGGCGCCGGGCGTTGCCGACGAGGTCGTCGGCCTCGATCGTGGCGAGCACCGCGTTCGACGCCGCCGTCGCCAGCGGATTGCCACCGAAGGTCGTGCCGTGGTGGCCGCGCTCGAGCAGCTCGGATGCCGCGCCGAAGGTGATGAGCGCGCCGATCGGCACACCGCCGCCGATGCCCTTCGCCACCCGGGAACTGTC
>JAJYBG010000002.1 GCA_021779075.1 Actinomycetes bacterium
CGATCTATGCTCACCGCGAAGGACTCGGAGGTCGACATCGTGGTCGGGCTCGAACTCGGTGCGGACGACTACGTGACGAAGCCGTACTCGAGCCGCGAGCTGCTCGCGCGCATCCGCGCCGTGCTGCGCCGTCGCACCGAGCCGGACATCGTCGACGATGGCGTGCTCGAGGTCGGCGACGTGCGCATGGACGTCGACCGCCACACCGTCAGCGTCTCGGGCACCGACACCCCCATGCCGCTCAAGGAGTTCGAGCTGCTCGAGCTGCTGCTGCGCAACGCGGGCCGTGTGCTGACGCGCGGCCAGCTCATCGACCGCGTGTGGGGCAGCGACTACTTCGGCGACACGAAGACCCTGGACGTGCACATCAAGCGAATCCGCTCGCGCATCGAGCGCAATCCGTCGGACCCGAAGATGCTGGTGACCGTTCGCGGGTTGGGCTATCGCTTCGAGTCCGAGTAACTCACCGGCTTCGCCCGCTACTGCGCGGCCGCGCTCGGAGCGAGCGTGGCGTAAGCGCCGATCTCGTTCGTGAGCACCGGCACATCGAGAGTGACGCCCTCGCCGCCGCTGCTCTGGAAGTAGAGCGGGACGAGCGAGCCCGGCTGGGCGTCGAGACCGGAGAAAGTGACGGTCGTCGTCGGGCCGATCACGGTGACCTGGCTGCCGCCGGTGAGGGCCACCGATTGCGTCAGCGCGGCATCGGCGTTCGGCTGCACCGTGACGGTGCCGCCCAGGACATCGGGCGAGACGAAGGTTGCCACGAGGTTCGCCGCGCCATTGCCGCCGTCGACCAGGAAGGCATTGCGCACGGCGATGCCATTGCCGAAGTTCCCGCTGACGCCGTCGCTGGCGACGTAGTGCTTGGTGGTGGCCTGCGGGGAGAGAAGGTTGCAGCCGGCGAGGCCGCCGGCGAGGCCGACGGAGAGGACGATGGATGCTGCGGCGCGTGCCTTCACGAAACCTCCGTAGGTGACAAATTCGGAATCGAGTCTAGTCCACGCCGACGGGCGGCCGAGGCGCCGGGATGCCCGGATCGGCGCGGTTCTGAGGCCGATCAGCCCCCCGGCGGCCCCGGTCGGCGTCGGCCCGCCGTGGTAGACTGGGCGTTGCTCTGAAAGGACCCCTTCATGCTCTTCGAGGTTGGCGAGACCGTCGTTTACCCCCATCACGGTGCAGCGACAATCACCGAAGTCAAGAAAAGGGTCATCAGGGGCGAAGAGAAGGTCTACCTCAAGCTCAACGTCACCCAGGGCGACCTGACCATCGAGGTTCCCGCCGACAACGTCGACCTCGTCGGCGTGCGCGACGTCATCGGCAGGGAGGGCCTCGACCGCGTGTTCGAGGTGCTGCGCGCCCCGTTCACGGAAGAGCCGACGAACTGGTCCCGCCGGTACAAGGCCAACCTTGAGAAGCTCGCCTCGGGCGACGTCATCAAGGTTTCCGAGGTCGTGCGCGATCTCTGGCGCCGCGATCAGGACCGCGGTCTCTCCGCCGGTGAGAAGCGCATGCTCGCCAAGGCGCGCCAGATCCTCATCTCCGAGTTGGCGCTCGCTGAGAAGACCGACGAGGAAAAAGCCTCGAATGTCCTCGACGAGGTGCTCGCGTCGTGATCCGTTTCCGCGCCGTCGCTGCTGCGGCGCGGGTGGCCCTGTCGGCTGCGCAGGTGACGTGCATGTTGCCGAACCGCCATGGCCGGTAGGGCGCGTTCGTTGCGTTGCGTGCCGGTGACGCGAGGATGACGGCATGACCCCGCGCGTGGGCATCGGCACGGACACCCATCGTTTCGGCGACGGGCCGCTGTGGCTGGCCTGCCTCGAATGGCCCGGTGAGCGCGGCCTGACCGGGCACTCCGACGGCGACGCCGCCGCGCACGCGATCGTCGACGCCCTGCTGTCAGCCGCTGGGCTCGGCGACATCGGCTCCGTCTTCGGGGTGGACGACCCGCGCTTCGCCGGAGCGCACGGCGAGGTGTTCCTCGCCGCGGCGCGGCGCATGGTCGAGGCGGCCGGGTTCCGCATCGGGAACGTCGTCGTCCAGGTCGTCGGCAACCGCCCCCGACTCGGACCGCGCCGGGCGGAGGCCGAGGGCGTGCTCGGCGGAATCCTCGGCGCGCCGGTCTCGGTCTCGGCGACGACGACCGATGGGCTCGGCCTCACGGGCCGCGGCGAGGGTCTGACGGCCGTCGCCACCGTGTTGCTGCATTCTTCGCCGCGCCCGTCTTAGCCGGGCGCGCATCCGCCGTAATCGCCGGATCACCATGGCCGGGTTGGTGCGTTCGTCGCCTCCGCCGCCCTACCGTAGGCGTATGGCGGCGATCGGCACCCTCACGCAGCAGCGCTGGCGCACGTTCTCCGACTGGCCGCTCGCGGGTGCGGCCTTCGTCTTCCTCGTCGCCTACGCCCTCGAGGTGCTGCTCGACCTGCGCGGTAGCGCGCGGGATGCCGCCGACATCGTCATGGGGGCGGTGTGGGTCGTCTTCATCGTCGACTACCTCCTCAACCTGTGGCTCGCTGAGCGGAGGTGGCACTGGTTCTGGCGCCATATCCTCGACCTGCTCATCGTCGTGCTGCCGATGTTCCGGCCGCTCCGGCTGCTGCGTCTCGTGCGCATCGTCGCGGTCGTCGACCGCATCGCCGGCGTGGCGTTCGGCCGGCGGATCCTCCTCTACATCTCCTCTTACACGGTGGCCGTCGTCTTCATCGCCTCGCTCGCCGAGCTCGACGCCGAGCGGGATGCGGCGGGGGCGACGATCCGCTCTTTCGGCGACGCACTGTGGTGGGCCTGCGCCACGATCACGACCGTCGGCTACGGCGACTACGTGCCGGTGACGGTCACGGGGCGCCTCGTCGCGATCGGTCTCATGGTCGTGGGCATCATCCTCATCGGCACGATCGCCGGCACGGCGGGCACCTGGATGATCTCGCGGTTCAGCGAGCAGGAGGAGTCCGACCTCAGAGCCGTCCGGCGTGAGCTCGCCGTCGTCGCCCGCGAGCTTCGGGCGCTGCGCACCGGCGTCCACGAAGGCGCACCGCCGCCCGAGACCGGCACCGTCACGCTCGAAGGGCCCGACGGACCGCCCGGTAAACTCGGCCCGTGACAGTGCGCCTCTACGACACCAAGGCTCAGGCCCTGCTCGATTTCGTGCCACTGGTGCCGGGCCATGTCGGCGTCTACGTGTGCGGTCCCACCGTCCAGTCGTCGCCGCACATCGGGCACCTGCGCAGCGCGCTGAACTACGACATCCTGCGCCGCTGGCTCGCCCATCGCTTCGGTGACGTCACGCTGGTGCGCAACGTCACCGACATCGACGACAAGATCCTGGTCAATGCCGCGGCGGCTCAGGCGGCCGGTTCGCGCGAGGAGTGGTTCGCGCTGGCCTACCGGTTCGAGCTGGAGTTCACGGCGGCGTACCGCGCCCTCGGAATCCTGCCGCCGACGTACGAGCCGCGCGCGACCGCGTCGATCCCTCAGATGCAGGAGCTCATCGGCCGGCTCATCGACCGCGGCCACGCCTACGCCGCCGCGGACGACTCGGGCGACGTGTACTTCGATGTGACGAGCTGGCCGGCCTACGGCGCGCTCACCCACCAGTCGGTCGACGACATGCAGGACGCCGCCGACGCCGACCCGCGTGCCAAGCGCGACCCGCGTGACTTCGCCCTGTGGAAGGGCCGTAAGGCCGACGAACCGGAGTCGGCGTCGTGGAACAGCCCCTGGGGGCCGGGCCGCCCCGGCTGGCACATCGAGTGCTCGGCGATGAGCGCGCGCTATCTCGGCCCCGCCTTCGACATCCACGGCGGCGGACTCGACCTGCGCTTCCCGCACCACGAGAACGAGCTCGCCCAGTCGAACGCGGCCGGCGACGCCTTCGCGCGCTTCTGGGTGCACAACGGACTCGTCAACGTGAACGGCCAGAAGATGTCGAAGTCGCTCGGCAACTCCATCTACGCCGCCGACCTGCTCGGTGCGGCCCGCCCGCTCGTCGTGCGCTATGCGCTGGGTTCGGCGCACTACCGCTCGACGATCGACTACACGGATTCCTCCCTCGCAGAGGCCGAGGCCGCCGTGTCGCGCATCGAGGGCTTCCTCGAGCGCAGCGGCCGCCGACTCGAGGGCACGCGGTTCACGACGGCCGCTGTGCCGGCCATCCCCGACGAGTTCGGTGAGGCGATGGACGATGACCTCGGCGTGCCGCAGGCGATCGCCGTGCTGCACGAGACGGTGCGCGAGGGCAACACCGCCCTCGACGCAGAGGATCTCGGCACCGCGGCCGCCGCACGCGGCAAGGTGCTCGGCATGACCGCGGTGCTCGGCATCAGCCCGAACGAGTGGGCGGACGAGTCCGGCACCGCGGCCGCCGATGCGCTCGGCGCGCTCGTGACTAGGCTTCTCGACGAGCGCCAGGCCGCGCGCGCGGCGAAGGACTTCGCCGTCGCCGACCGGGTGCGCGACGAGCTTCTGGCTGCCGGCATCCAGATCGCAGACACTCCCAGCGGATCGAGGTGGAGCCTTGGCGACAAATAGGAAGGGCACCGGTGGGCATGGCCGCAAGGCCCTCGCCGGCAAGGGCCCGACGCCGAAGGCGGAGGACCGCGAATACCACCCCGCGCACCGTCGCAAGCAGCTCGCCGAGCGGGCGGCGGCCAACGTCGCGAAGCGCGGCGGTGCCGATGCCGGGGCGTTCGGCGCGTCGGGGCGACGCCCCCAGGGCACCGACGACACCGAGATCGTCACCGGGCGAAACTCCGTGCTCGAGGCGCTGCGGGCCAAGATCCCGGCGATCGCGCTGTACATCGCGGCGAAGGTCGACATCGATGATCGCGTGAAGGAGTCCCTCGCGCTCGCGACGCATCGCGGCATCCCCGTGCTCGAGGTCATGCGGCCGGAGATCGACCGGATGGCCGGGCGCGACGCCGTGCACCAGGGCATCGCGCTCAAGGTGCCGCCCTATGCGTACGCGCACCCGCAGGAGCTGCTCGACTCCGTCCTCGAGAAGGGGCTCACGCCGCTGCTCGTCGCCCTCGACGGCGTCACCGACCCGCGCAACCTCGGGGCGATCATCCGCTCGACGGCGGCGTTCGGCGGTCAGGGCGTCATCGTGCCGCAGCGCCGCTCGGCGGGGGTCAACGCCGCGGCCTGGAAGACCTCGGCGGGCGCCGCGGCGCGCACTCCGGTCGCGATGGCGGCGAACCTCACCCAGACGCTCAAGGATTACCAGAAGCGCGGGCTGTTCGTTCTCGGCCTCGACGGCGGCGGCGACACCCCGCTGCCCGGCCTCGCTCTCGCCGACCGTCCGGTCGTCGTCGTCGTGGGCAGTGAGGGCAAGGGGCTGTCGCGGATCGTCACCGAGACCTGCGACCAGGTCGTGTCCATCCCGATCAGCGCCGTCGAGTCGCTCAACGCCGGCATCGCGGCATCCGTCGCCCTCTATGAGATCGCGAAGCTCCGCGCGGGTCGATCGAGCTAGCCGGCCGCCCCCGACTGGCCCCAAAAGACCCCCTCTGCGGCGACGAGGGCGAGGAAGGCGAAGAAGCCCGCGACGGCTCCTAGCCGGGGTGGAGGCGCCGGGTCACACCGTGGCCCGCCAGTCGCCGTCGGAGCCGGGCGGGTCGGGCGGATCGGCCAGCGCGATGGCCTCCGTGGGCACGGCGATGACCGTCGCCTCGTCCCGGCGGTGACGCAGCACGGTGCTGATGTAGCTCTGCACCGCCTCGGCCAGCGGCACATTCCGCTTCTGGTCCTGCGAGATGAACCAGCGGTGGTCGAGGAGCTGGTGGAACACCTCGGCAGGCTCGAGCTTGCCGCGCAGCTCGACCGGGATGCTGCGCACCACCGGCTCGAACACGCGTGTCAGCCACTCCTGGGCGATGGCCTCCTCGTCGGCGCCCGGTCGGGCGTGCGTCACCGCGTAGCCGTCGAGGTCGTTGAGCAGGCGGCGGGCCTGGTTCTCGCCGGCGTCGAGGCCGGTGAGCCGGAGCAGGCGGCGCTGGTGGTGTCCGGCATCCACCACCTTGGGCTGGATGCGCACCGTCGAGCCCTCGTCGCCGGTGACGATCGTGAGTTCCCCGATGTCGAAGCCGAGGTCGTTGAGCCGCCCCACGCGCTCGGTGATGCGCCAGCGCTCGTCGGCGTCGAAGGTCTCGCTCTCGGTGAGTTCGGTCCACAAGGAGTGGTAGGCGTCCGCGATGCCGCGCGAGATGGCGACCGGGTCGAGGTCGTCGGACGCCCGCCCCCCGGCCTCGAGGTCCATGAGCTCGCCTGCGATGTTGACCGTCGCGATCTCGAGGTCGTGCTCCCGCTGACCCGAGGAGAGGCCGGATTCATGGAGCTCGCCGGTCTCCGCGTCGACGAGGTAGGCGGCGAAGGCCCCGGCATCCCGCCGGAACAGCGTGTTGGACAGCGAGACGTCGCCCCAGAAGAAGCCGACCATGTGCAGTCGCACGAGCAGCACGGCGAGCGCGTCGACGAGGCGCGTCGCGGTATCGGGGCGCAGCGTCCGCGAGAACACCTGCCGGTAGGGCAGCGAGAACTTGAGGTGCCGCGTCACGAGGCACGGCATGAGCGCCTCGCCCGTCGCGGCGGTGCGCCCGGTGACGACCGCGACCGGCTCGACGCAGGGGATGTCGAGGCGCTGCAGGGTGCCGAGCATCTCGTACTCGCTCTGGGCGAGTCCCGCCGTCGTCTCCTTGACGGCGGCGACGTACCCTGACAGATTCGCGAACCGCACGAGGTGCCGCGAGATGCCCTTGGGCAGTTGCGCGATGGTGTCATTCGCCCAGTCCTCGAGCGGGAGCCGCCAAGGCAGATCCAGCAGGGCCGGATCCACCGTGGCAGACGTGATGGAGAGCGAGTCGGGCACGGTGCCTAGTCGACGATGGCGCCGCCGATGCGCCCGCCCGTCTCCACGTTGAAGATGTGGACGTGCGCCGGCTTCAGCCGGATGACGACGGTCTCGCCGCCGCTCGGGCGGTCGCGGCCGTCGATGCGGGCGACGACGTCGCTGCGCTGTCCCGAGCGTTCGGCGTGACCAGAGAGGTAGCCGTCGGCGCCGAGCTCCTCGACGATGTCGACGTGCACCTCGAGGCCGTGCTCGGCCGCGGCGGAGAGCACGACGTCCTCGGGGCGGATGCCGATCGTGACCTCGTTGCCGGCGCCGGCGAGCAGCGCGGCATCCACGGGGATGAGCTGCGTGCCGAACTGCACCCCGCCCTCGACGACGTCGACCGTGAAGAGGTTCATGGCCGGGCTGCCGATGAATCCGGCGACGAAGACGTTGATCGGGTTCGAGTAGAGCTCGCGCGGGGTGCCGACCTGCTGCAGCACGCCGTCCTTGAGCACGGCGATGCGGTCGCCCATCGTCATCGCTTCGGTCTGGTCGTGCGTGACGTAGACCGTGGTGACGCCGAGGCGGCGGGTGAGTTGCGAGATCTGGGTGCGGGTCTGCACGCGCAGCTTCGCGTCGAGGTTGGACAGCGGCTCGTCCATGAGGAAGACCTGGGGGCTGCGCACGATCGCGCGGCCCATGGCGACGCGCTGGCGCTGGCCGCCGGAGAGCGCTTTGGGCTTGCGCCCCAGATACTGCTCGAGGTCGAGCATCTTGGCCGCCTCGAGGACGCGCCTCTCGCGTTCCTCCTTGCGCACTCCGGCGATCTTGAGTGCGAAGCCCATGTTCTCGGCCACCGTCATATGCGGGTAGAGCGCGTAGTTCTGGAACACCATCGCGATGTCGCGATCCTTCGGGGCGACGTCGGTGACGTTGCGATCGCCGATGAGGATGTCGCCCTCATCGAGCTCCTCGAGGCCGGCGAGCATGCGCAGTGCCGTGGACTTTCCAGAGCCGGACGGGCCGACCAGGACGATGAACTCGCCATCGGCGATCTCGAGGTTCAGCTTGTCGACGGAGGGGCGGGTGTTCCCCGGGTAGATCCGGGTGGCGTGGTCGAAGACGACGGACGACATGACGGTAGTTCTCCTCACCGGCAGGCACGTGCCGGACGATCCGCAGTGAGTGGGAGTTGTGCGGCCCCGGGGCTGGTGCCATGCTAGGGCATCAGGTCGCGCGCCGATCCGGCGTCCCGTTCGGGGGATTGCCAGGAGCGCCGACCTAGGATCGAAAGGCTCTACCCCCGGCGCCCGCCCCCGCGCCGCCCTTCGAAAGCGACTTTATGACTGACCTTCCGCCGCGCGCGGACCGGCCGGCTAACGGCGAGCGCCGTGCCGCCGCCCGCGAGAAGGCCCGCCGACTGCGCGACGACCAGGCCAAGCGCGATCGCCGCCGCGGCTGGCTGACCTGGGTCGGCATCGCCGTCGGCATCGCCGTCATCGGCACCGTCATCGGGGTCGTCATCAGCACGAGCGTCCGCCCGCCGCAGTCGGGGCCGGCGAACATGAGTTCCGACGGCATCCTCATCGGCACGGGCCTCAAGGCCGAACGCTCTGCGCCGCTCGCGGCGCACGCGACCCCGACGCCCAATCCGGTGAGCACCGCGGGCCAGACCGTGACCATCGTCGAGTACGTCGACTACCTCAGCCCGCTGGGCGCGCAGTTCACCGCCGCCAACAGCGACCAGCTCAGCGCTCTCGTGAAGTCGGGCGCCGCGACCGTCGAGATCCACCCGCTGCCGCTGACGACGGAATCCGGGGATGCCGCGCTGCACGCCGTCAACGCCGCTGCCTGCGTGGCCAACTTCGACCCCGACAACTTCTGGACGTACCACAAGGACGTCTTCGCCAGCCAGCCACCGCCCGGCGGCGTGCTGTCCGACGGCGACCTGCAGCAGATCGCCGTCGAGGCGGGCGCGACGAGCAAGGACGTTGCTGCCTGCATCGCCGACCACCGCTACGACAGCTGGGCGCAGGATGCCGCAGGCCGGGCCCTGGAGGGCCCGCTGCCGAACTCCGACACCGCCGCGCTCGGCACGAATACGCTGCTCGTCGTGGTGAATGGCAAAACTTATACGGGCTCGCCCACGAGCGCGCAGGACTTCCGCGTGTTCATCCAGCTCGCCCAGAGCAGCGCATACAGTACCGCCTCGCCGCAGCCGAGCGCCACGAGCACGCCGTCGCCGTCCGCGTCGACCACCGTGGGTTTCACCAGTGGCACCGGCACCAAGTGACAGGATGAAATCATGCTGAAGACAGCGCCCGCCGTCGCGGGTTCCCGGATCGTCGGTATCGGCCACTTCCAGCCGGAGAAGGTGCTCACCAACTTCGACCTCGCCACGATCGTCGACACGAACGACGAGTGGATTCGGCAGCGCACCGGCATCGTCGAGCGTCACATCGCCTCCGCGGAGGAGACGGTTCCGGTGATGGCCGCCGCCGCCGCGCGTCACGCGCTCGCGGATGCCGGCCTCGGTGTCGACGACATCGACCTCTGGGTGGTGACGTCAACCTCGGCGCTCGACCACAGCCCCAACATGGCTGGCCGGGCCGCCGCGATCCTGGGCGCGACGAACAGCCCTGCCATCGTCGACGTCAACGTCGCCTGCTCGGGCTTCGAGCACGCGTTGGCGATCGCCGACAACGCGATCCGCGCCGGCAGTGCGACGCGCGCTGTCGTCATCGGCGCCGAGAAGCTCAGCGACATCACCGACTGGACGGATCGCACGACCTGCGTGCTCATCGCCGACGGCGCGGGCGCCTTCGTCATCGAGGCATCCGACGAGGTCGGCATCGGCCCGGTCGTGTGGGGCAGCGAGACCGAGATGGAGCGCGCCGTCGTCGTCGAGCGCTCCAACGGCAACAAGTTCACCCAGGACGGGCGGATGATCCTGCGCTGGGCGCTGAGCAAGTCGGCCGACATCGTGCGCTCGGCCGTCGCCACGGCGGGGCTCGACATGGCCGACATCAAGGTCTTCGTGCCCCATCAGGCCAATCTGCGCATCATCGAGCCGATCGTCGGCCAGCTCGGCTTCGAAGACGACACCGTGATCGTCACCGACATCGTGGTCTCGGGCAACACCTCGGCGGCGAGCGTCCCGCTCGGCTTCTCGAAGTGGTGGCACGAGGGCAGGATCCCGGCCGGCGCTCCGGCACTGCTGTTCGGCTTCGGCGGCGGCTTCGCCTGGGCCGGCCAGGTCGTGATGACGCCGTCGCGCTGAGACCGGCCCTGGAGCGCCGAATAGACTTGGCGCGGTCGCCGGCTTAGCTCAGTTGGTAGAGCAGCTGTCTTGTAAACAGCAGGTCGTGAGTTCGAGTCTCACAGTCGGCTCGCGTTCTCGAGGTGGCTGGCGACGCGACGCGATGCGTCACGCAGTTCACGCCGGACTGGGGGACTCTCGTTCGCCAATCGCCAAGAACTGCGATTCTTTCGCCGTGCAGCGCGGAAATTCACCCGGTATGCGCGCTTAGCGTGAAAGCCGTGACTCTCACCGTCGAAGACACGAACCGTGCCGCCCCCGCCGTCCCCGACCGCAACATCGCCATGGAACTGGTCCGCGCGACCGAGGCCGCGGCCATCCGCGCGTCCTCGTGGGTCGGCAAGGGCCGCAAGAACGATGCCGACGGCGCGGCCGTCGACGGCATGAGGGCGTTCCTCTCCACGGTCCACTTCGACGGTGTCGTCGTCATCGGCGAGGGCGAGAAGGACAACGCACCCATGCTCTTCAACGGAGAGCACGTCGGCGACGGCCTGGGGCCGTCGTGCGACATCGCCGTCGACCCCGTCGAAGGCACCTCGCTCACCGCGGCCGGGCGCCCCAACGCGCTGTCCGTGCTCGCCGTCTCCGACCGCGGCTCGATGTACGACCCATCGGCGGTGTTCTACATGGACAAGCTCGTCGCAGGTCCGGAGGGCGTCGGCGTCGTCGACATCCGCAATCCGATCGCCGAGAACATCCGTGCGCTAGCGAAGGCCAAGCGCAAGAGCGTCGAAGACATCCGGGTGGCTGTGCTCGACCGCCCTCGGCACGAAAAGCTGATCGCTGAGATCCGCGAGGCCGGCGCCGGCGTGCACCTCCTGCTTGACGGCGACGTCGCAGGCGGCATCACGGCGGCGAGCTACGACTCGCCCGTCGACCTGTGCGTGGGTATCGGCGGTTCACCCGAAGGCATCATCACCGCCTGCGCGGTGAAGGGTCTCGGCGGTCTGATTCAGGGCGTCCTCGCTCCTCGCGACGACGCAGAGCGGCAGAAGGCGCTCGACGCCGGGCACGTGCTCGACCGCGTGCTCGAGGCCGATGACCTCGTCAGGGGTGACAACACGTACTTCGTCGCGACGGGCATCACGTCCGGCGACCTCGTGCGCGGCGTCGAGCGCACCAGCCGCGTCATCCGCACCGAGTCGCTGGTTCTGCGCTCGGCCTCGGGCACGGTGCGCCGTGTCATCTCGGAGCACCTTCCGGCGAAGTGGTGACGAATCAGCCCTGCGCGTGCCGCTCGAGGAACTCGTAGAGTTCGTTGTCGTCGACGCCGGGGAACTCGCCCTCCGGCAGCGGCGAGAGCACATGCGCATGCAGGCGGGCGCTCGGCCAGGCGTTGCCCGACCAGTGCGAGGCGAGGTCGGTGGGCGGGTTCCGGCAGCACTCCGGGTCGGGGCAGAAGGACTTCGCCCGGTTCGTCGTCTCGCGCCCGCGGAACCACTTCGCATCGTCGAAGGGCACTCCGAATGTGATGGAGAAGGCTTCGCTTCCCGCCGTTCCCGTCTGGGTCGAGCACCAGAAGGTGCCCGCTGGGGTGTCGGTGTACTGGGAGATCTCGGTGGTGTGGGATGCCTGACTCAGCGCCGAGCGCGCGATCCACTTCCGGCAGGCATACTGTCCCTCGACAGCGCCGGTCACGTCGGTCGGCAGGGGCAATCCGTCGTTCTCGTACGCCCGGTAGATGGCACCGTCGTCGCCGACGCGCAGGAAGTGCACGCGCAGGTCGAGGTGGCGGGTGGCCAGGTTGGTGAAGCGCTGCGCGGCGGATTCCTGGGTGACGCCGAACGCGTCCCGGAAGTCCTCGACGGCGAGTTCGCGGTTCTTCTTCGCCTGGGCGAGGTAGGCGACCGCCGCCGACTCCGGCATGAGGCAGCATGCGGCGAAGTAGTTGATCTCGAGGCGCTGGCGCAAGAAGTTCTCGTAATCGCCAGGGGGAGTGTGGCCGAGTACGCGATGCGCGATCGCCTGCAGCGCCATCGAGCGCAGGCCGTGACCGCCGGGAATCGACGAGGGCGGCAGGTAGATCTTGCCGCCGGGCAGATCGGTGATGCTGCGCGTCGAGCGCGGCAGGTCGCTGACGTAGATGAGCGTGAAGCCGAGCTGCTCGGCCATGATGCTCACCTCGCGATGGGTGAGTGCGCCGGAGGTGTGGCCGGTCTTGGCGACGAGCTGCTCGGCGGTCCTCTCGATCTCGGGAAGGTAGTTGTCGCGCTCGCGCATCCAGGCGCGCAGCTCGGTGTTGGCCCGGCGCGCCTCCTCCGGGGTCGCGATCTTCTCGGATGCCGCCCGCGCGAGCTCGCGGTGCAGGCCGACGAGCGCCTCGAGCATGGGCGTGGGCGTTCCGCGGGGCACCTTGACGACGGGAAGGTTCGTCTTGGCGTAGAGGCTTGATCGCTGGTAGCGGGCGAGCTCGAGTTCGAGGGCGCTGCGTTCGTCCGGCGGCTCGCTGCGCAGCAGCTCAGCGAGCTCGACGCCGAGCGCCTCGCCGATGCGGGTGAGCAGCGAGAGCTTCGGCTCGCGCTTGCCGTTCTCGATGAGCGAGAGCTGACTGGGCACGGTGTCGACGAGTTCGCCGAGCCGGTCGAGCGTCAATCCGCGCTGCGTGCGGTAGTGGCGGATGCGGTGGCCGACCGTGGCCATGTCAGTGGTGCTCGATGGCATGTCTTGACGTTAGCGGAAGAATGACGATTCTTTCCACAGCATTTGGCTCAGTTGGCCGTGATTCTTGGCTCATTCTCGTATTACGGCATGAAATTCACTGCATTGACGCGGTGCAAGGCAAAGGAAAGACGACGATGACGCTCCTCGATCGCCCGTTCGCTATCGGCAACTCCCAAACGCAGGACGTCCGCAGGTGGGTCGACGAGATCGCTGCGCTCACCACGCCGGCCGACATCGTCTGGATCGACGGCTCGCGCGCCGAGGCGCACCGCCTCGCCCGCCAGCTGGTCGACGAGGGCAAGCTCATCCGCCTCAACGCGGAATGGCGCCCGGGCAGCTTCCTGGCGCGCTCCGACCCGGCCGACGTCGCCCGCGTGGAATCCCGCACGTTCATCGCCTCCGAGAAGGAGGAGGACGCCGGCCCCACCAACAATTGGATGGCCCCCGATCGGATGCGCGCCGAGCTCGAGGTTGCGTTCGACGGCTCGATGCGCGGCCGCACGATGTACGTCGTGCCGTTCTCGATGGGTCCCGTCGGCGGCGCACTGTCGAAGCTCGGCGTCGAGATCACCGACTCGGCCTATGTCGTGCTCAGCATGGGGATCATGACCCGCATGGGCCAGCAGGCGCTCGACCTCATCGACGCCGGCGAGGCCTGGGTCAAGGCCGTGCACTCGGTGGGCTACCCGCTCATCGACGCCGACGGCGTCACGCGGCCCGACGTCGCGTGGCCGGCGAATGACACGAAGTACATCAGCCACTTCCCCGAGAGTCGTGAGATCTGGTCGTTCGGCTCGGGCTACGGCGGCAACGCGCTGCTCGGCAAGAAGTCCTACGCACTGCGCATCGCCTCGGTGATCGCCCGCGACGAGGGCTGGCTCGCCGAGCACATGCTCATCATCAAGGTCACCTCACCGGCCGGGCGCGTCTTCCATCTCGTCGCCGCGTTCCCCTCGGCGTGCGGCAAGACCAACCTCGCGATGCTGCGCTCGCCGCTGCCCGGCTGGAGGGTAGAGACCATCGGCGACGACATCGCGTGGCTGCGCCAGGGCCCCGACGGGCGGCTGTGGGCTATCAATCCCGAGGCGGGGTTCTTCGGCGTCGCCCCCGGCACCGGTGAGAGCACTAACCCCAATGCCATGGAGACGATCTGGGGCAACACGATCTTCACGAACGTGGCGCTCACCGACGACGGCGACGTGTGGTGGGAGGGCAAGACCAAGCAGGCGCCCGCGCACCTCATCGACTGGGAGGGCAACGACTGGACCCCGGCGTCGGGCCGGCCCGCCGCGCACCCGAACTCGCGCTTCACCGTGGCGAGCGCGCAGTGCCCGTCGATCGCCGACGAATGGGACGCCCAGAACGGCGTCCCGATCGACGCGATCATCTTCGGCGGCCGCCGCGCGAGCAATGTGCCACTCGTCACCGAGGCCCGCTCGTGGTCGCACGGCGTCTACATGGGCGCGACGATTTCGTCCGAGCAGACCGCAGCGGCCGAGGGCGCCGTCGGTGAGCTGCGCCGCGACCCGTTCGCGATGCTGCCGTTCTGCGGCTACAACATGGCCGACTACTGGGGCCACTGGCTCAAGGTCGGCGAGGAGCTCGGCGGCAACGCCCCGAAGGTGTTCAACGTCAACTGGTTCCGCCGCGGCAAGGACGGCTCGTTCCTCTGGCCGGGCTTCGGCGAGAACATCCGCGTCATCGAGTGGATCTGCAATCGCGTCGCCGGCGAGGCCGAGGCGGTCGAGTCGCCTATCGGCAGCCTTCCCGCCGAGGGATCGCTCACGCTCGACGGCCTCGACATGACGAAGGCGCAGCTCACGGAGCTCTTCGACGTCAACCCCAAGGCATGGCTCGACGAGACCGACCTCGCGGAGGCGTACTTCCAGCAGTTCGGCGACAAGGTTCCGAAGCGGCTGCGCGCCGAGCTCGATTCGATCAGATGGCGCCTGCGCGAATAGTCCTCAGTCCGCGCACTGCCGCAGAAGCAGGGAAGACCCCCGGGATCTACGCGATCCTGGGGGTCTTCTTGCTCGTCGAGTAGTGGCTGACGTAGCCGGTCTTCGTTCCGGTCACCCGCACCTGGATCGTCCTGCCGCGCAGCGCCACGGTGAGCTTGAGCGTGCGGCCGGCGGCGCCCTTGATCGGATGCCCGTTGGCGTACCACTGGTAGTGCAGCCTCACGCCGCCCGGCTTCCAGGTGCCCGCCCGCGCGCTGAGGGTGTGCCCGACCTGCTTCGGGCCGACGATGGTCGGCGCCGGCATCGCGGTGAGCTTCGCCAGGGCGACGGCGTAGGCACGTGACGTCACGGCCGTGGGCGTGTAGTTCGTGCGACTCGCGGTGATCCGAAGGGACAACCTGTGCCCGCCCATCGCGGGCGTGATGGCCAGCGATGCCGTGGTCTGGCGGGCGATCGGCTTGCCGTCGAGCAGCCACTGGACCTTGATGGTCTTGAGGTCGGCCGCGGGATTCCAGGCGGGGAGACGCGTGGAGACGGTCTTGCCTACCTGGATCGTTCCGGCGATCGTCGCCGGGACGAGCGTCACGCGCGGGTTGAGCCGGATCGGCCCGGTCGTCGTCAGCAGCTCCCAGTTGGGCAGGAAGTGGGCGACGTCGTAATTCGTGGCGATCGAGATCAGCGGAAAGTACACCGATTCGGTTCCCGGGGCTGCGGGGCCGGCGCAGGCTTGGGTCGGACTCGAGTTATCGTCGATCGCGTTTCCGCCTGAGAGGATGCCGACGGCGAACTTGCCCATGACCAATCCGCCGCCGCTGTCGCCTTCGTTGACGCAGATGTCTGTGACGATCGAGTTGACGGCCTTGCCGCTGACCGAGATCGGGTGGCGGGTCGCTGCCGAGTCGACATAGCTCACGTGCCCGCACTGCCATCCGGTGCGGTAGCCCGAATGGCACACAACTGCCCCGGCGATCGCCGGGGCAGTCCCGGTTATGGGGAGGGTGCTGGTGCCCATGATGGCGTTCGGCGCCGTTGTGCCGTCGAACGGCGAAGTGTCGCCCCACGTCGTCACGTCAGCCTGCTGCTGGATGCCCGCGTTCAGCCTGACGAGGCCCGCGTCGATGTTCGACCCGAACTGCGTGTTCGCGGTGATGACGGTGCCAAGCTTCGTCGGTGAGGTGGGTGTAGGCGACGTCATGCAGTTCGATGTGCAGGCATCGCGCACATCGGTGCCGAGGGTCGAGGCGGTCGCAGGGGAGGCTGCATTGGAGGCGCAGTGGCCCGCGGTGAGGAACTCGTGCGCGCCGGTGATGGCGTCGATGCCGTTAAAACCCACCGAGCACAGCCAGTCCGAGGTGGGATCCGTCGAGTCTGGTACCGACCAGCCGGCGCCGCCGTGGAGCCCGGTGGCGAGCTCGGGATCGGACATCGTGTGCATCGAGGCGGGCGAGGGGGTCTTGGCAGGCGCGCCGAGGGCGGCGGTCGCGCCGGCCTGGGTCACGATCGCCGCATCCTGCGTAGAGGCGACGTTGACGACGAGCTCGGTGCCGTCGAGATGCGAGCCGAGCACGTCGACGCCGGCATCCCGCAATCCGGAGAGGGTCGCGTCGGCCGCGGCCCCGGCGGCACCCTCCGCATAGAACTCGGCGACGCTGATGCCGAGCTGGTCCTTGAGGGCGGTCGCGAGGTCCGCGGGCGCGCTGGCCGCGGCGCCGGCGAATTGGGCGGCGCTGTACTCGCCGACGTGGGGCAAAGATCTCTGAGGTTCCGCGGACACCGGCACCACGCCGGTCAAAGCGGCCGTGGTGAGTGCGATTGCACCGCCGATCGCCGTCCAGAGCCGCGCGCCCGTCATCTCGCGCCCGACCTCATGTCGGAAGAGCCTACGCGTGCGCCTCTCGGGAGCGCAGGCCTCGCAGGCTCAGCCCTGCGCGGCGTTCCACTCCGTGATGCCGCCGGCGAGGTGGGCGACCGTCCAGCCCTCGGCGGCGAGCGTCCTGCCGGCGTGCTCCGACCGGCTGCCGTGCGCGCAGTACAGCACGACGCCCTCGTACTGGTAGTCGGAATCCGGTCGCGCACCGGCGCGGAACTGCGAGAACGGAACGCTCACGGCGCCGGGAATCGCCGGCGCCTCGGCGATCTCCTCCGGTTCGCGCAGGTCGATGAGCAGCCCCACCTCCGAGGCGTCGAGGCGTTCGCGCAACTCCGCGGGGGTCAGCGTGACGAGGTCGCTCACTGCGCGTCCCCCGGTGCGAACTTGAGCGAGATCGAGTTCATGCAGTAGCGGTCGCCGGTGGGGGTGCCGAAGCCGTCGGGGAAGACGTGGCCGAGGTGCGACCCGCAGTTGGCGCAGCGCACCTCCGTGCGCACCATGCCCAGCGTACGGTCCTCGATGAGTTCGACGGCCTCCGGGCGGACGCTCTCGTAGAACGAGGGCCAGCCGCAGCCCGAGTCGAACTTGGTGCCGCTCTTGAAGAGCTCGGCGCCGCAGGCGGCGCAGGTGTAGAGGCCGGTGCGGCTCTCGTCGAGCAGCTCGCCCGTCCACGGGCGCTCCGTCGCGGCCCCCCGCAGCACGGTGTACTGTACCGGGTCGAGTTCGGCCCGCCACTCGGACTCCGACTTTGATACCGCGTATGCCATGACTTCCTCCACCACGAGTCGACAACCACAATAACCACCGCGCTGCGCGCCGGGGCGGCGATCCAGCGAATCGCCGCGCGCGCTACCCGCCGGCGATAGGCGGTCTGACTATTCTCCCGCCGTGGCGCCACTATCGGAGCGGGAAGAATCCATCCTCGCCTTCGAACGGGACTGGCTGGCCGGCGCCCGCGCGAAGGAGCAGGCGATCCGCTCTCAGTTCGCGCTCTCCCCGGCCCGTTACTATCAGGTGCTCGGCCGCCTGATCGAGACGCCGCAGGCCCTCGCCTTCGATCCCATGCTCGTCAAACGCCTGCTGCGCCAGCGTGACGCCCGCCGGGCAGCCCGCCTCGCGCGCACCCGGCCGCTGATCCCCTGATCTCCCGCAAGGACACCCGTATGACGCAGAAGCACCCCGCCGACCGGTTCGACGTCGCCGACCACACGGAGCGCGTCGGCGCCCACCGTACGCCTAGCCCCGCCGCCCGCGCCTGGGTGTGGATCGGGTGGTGCGCGCTCGCCACAGCGGTCATCGTCTTCGGCGGCTGGATCACCATCCGGGCCGTCGGCTCGTCCTCCGACGCGGGCGGTCTGCCGGGTTCCGCACCGTCGGAGACGACGGTGACGTCGACGACGGCGCCGAAGGTCAGCGCGGCGGCGCAGGTCACGGTGCTCAACGCCTCGGGCACCCAGTCACTCGGGGATTCCGCGGTGAAGGCCCTCGTCTCCGCAGGCTTCAAGAACGCGTCCGGGGTCAACGCGAGCCAGCACGACGTCACCAGGACGACGATCTACGTCTCCGACACTAAGAACCTCGCCTTTGCGGCCGGTGTGGCCACGGCGCTCGGCGTCGGCCAGATCGTCGTCTCGACGGAATACGGGTACACCGGCGACAACGTGACCATCGTGCTCGGGTCGGACTATTCGGGCTGAGCTCTGGTCCTGGATCTCGCGTTCTGAGGTCGTCCGCAGCGCGTGGGCTGCCGCCTTTCGCCGGGGCGCGCGATCGATCCACCGGATCGATCGCCTGAGCGCCCCGCGCGCCTTATTTCCGGCGGATGACGGCTGCGGCACGCCCAGGTAACCATTTGCCTTAATCGGGCATCCGAGCGGATTCCGCCGCCTGGCCGCTGCTACTGTCTGGCTCACGCGCAGCAGTTCCCCTGGGCGGGCACAGCAAGCAATGGAGTAAGAAGAAATGGCGAATGGGACCGTCAAATGGTTCAACGCTGAAAAGGGCTACGGCTTCATCACCGTCGATGAGGGCGGCCAGGACGTATTCGTCCACTACAGCGCCATTGACATGGGCGGCTACAAGACCCTGGAAGAGGGTCAGAGGGTCGTCTTCGAGGTCGGCACGGGCGCCAAGGGCCCGCAGGCGGAATCGGTGCGGCTGGCGTAGCACCACCCACTGGGCTTCGATCGGGTGCCGCTCGGGAATCCCGGGCGGCACCCGCATGCTCACGCCCGGTGATCCGGCTTGCACTCCCCAGGGGCGAGTGCCAGAATCATCCTTAGCACTCGACCGATTCGAGTGCTAATGACATCTTCGCTACGTCCGGGAGGGACGAGAAACACATGGCAAAAATCATCGCTTTCGATGAGGAAGCCCGCCGCGGTCTCGAGCGCGGCCTCAACATCCTGGCCGACGCGGTCAAGGTGACGCTTGGCCCGCGCGGTCGCAACGTCGTGCTCGAGAAGAAGTGGGGCGCCCCCACGATCACGAACGACGGCGTCTCCATCGCCAAGGAGATCGAGCTCGACGACCCCTACGAGAAGATCGGCGCTGAGCTGGTCAAGGAGGTCGCCAAGAAGACCGACGACGTCGCCGGCGACGGCACGACCACCGCGACCGTGCTCGCCCAGGCTCTTGTCAAGGAAGGTCTGCGCAACGTCGCGGCCGGCGCCGACCCGATCAGCCTGAAGAAGGGCATCGAGAAGGCGGTCGCAGCCGTTATCGCCGAACTCGTCGCGAACGCCAAAGAGGTCGAGACCAAGGAGCAGATCGCCGCGACCGCCTCGATCAGCGCCGCCGACCCCGAGATCGGCGCCCTCATCGCCGAGGCCATCGACAAGGTGGGCAAGGAAGGTGTCGTCACCGTCGAGGAGTCGAACACCTTCGGCACCGAGCTCGAGCTCACCGAGGGCATGCGCTTCGACAAGGGCTTCCTGTCGCAGTACTTCGTCACCGACCCTGACCGCCAGGAGGCGGTGTTCGAGGACCCGTACATCCTCATCGCCAACCAGAAGATCTCATCGATCAAGGACCTGCTGCCCGTTGTCGACAAGGTGATCCAGGCCGGCAAGCAGCTCCTCATCATCGCTGAGGACGTCGACGGCGAGGCCCTCGCGACTCTCATCGTCAACAAGATCCGCGGGATCTTCAAGTCGGTCGCCGTCAAGGCCCCCGGCTTCGGCGACCGTCGCAAGGCCCAGCTCCAGGACATCGCGATTCTCACCGGCGGCCAGGTCATCTCCGAGGAGGTCGGCCTCAAGCTCGAGAACGTCACCCTCGATCTGCTCGGCCGTGCCCGCAAGGTCGTCATCACCAAGGATGAGACGACCATCGTCGAGGGCGCCGGCGAGGTGTCCGCGATCGAGGGCCGCGTCAAGCAGATCCGGCAGGAGATCGAGAACACCGACTCCGACTACGACCGCGAGAAGCTCCAGGAGCGTCTCGCCAAGCTCGCCGGCGGCGTCGCCATCATCAAGGCGGGTGCGGCCACCGAGGTCGAGCTCAAGGAGCGCAAGCACCGCATCGAGGACGCGGTGCGCAACGCCAAGGCCGCAGTGGAAGAGGGTGTCGTCGCCGGTGGCGGCGTCGCGCTCATCCAGGCCGGCAAGACCGCGTTCGACAAGCTCGAGCTCACCGGCGACGAGGCGACCGGCGCCAACATCGTCAAGGTCGCCATCTCGGCCCCGCTCAAGCAGATCGCGCTCAACGCCGGCCTCGAGCCGGGCGTTGTCGCGGCCAGGGTCGCCGAGCTGCCCGCGGGTTGGGGCCTCAACGCCGCTACCGGCGAGTACGGCGATCTCATCCTGCAGGGCATCATCGACCCGGCCAAGGTGACTCGCTCCGCGCTGCAGAACGCGGCGTCGATCGCAGGCCTGTTCCTCACCACCGAGGTCGTCGTCGCCGACAAGCCCGAGAAGGTTTCGGCCCCGCCGATGCCCGATGGCGGCGGCATGGACTTCTGATCTGAGGGTCGGGGTCGAGTAGTCGCAGGGCACCGAGACTCCGGTAGATCATCAGAGGCGGGACACCCCTTTCAGGGTGTCCCGCCTCTGTGCTGCGTGCCGGACGCCTTCGAGAGGCGAAGAGACGTTCGTTGCGCGAGAGGGTGGCGGCGCCACGATTCCCCGTGCGTCGCCGGCACAGCAGGAGCGGGGCACCCCATTCTCGGGGCGCCCCGCTCCGTTTTTCGGCGCGATGCCGTTCAGCTCATGAACATGTGCGCGTTGTGCTGCTCGACGTCCGCGTACTGGCTGGCCGCAGCTTGGAGGGCGGTGTGGATGCTGCTCATCGCCTCTTCGAGCTCGAGCTGCGCCTTCTGCCACTCGCCGAGCACGGTCTGGAAGGCGCTTGCCGCGCTGCCCGACCAGGACTGCTGCAGACCCGCGAGCTGCGCGGTGAGGGTCTGAGCCTCGTTCTGCAGTCGCGCGAGGGTGGATTGGGCGGCGGTGGTCGTGGAGTGCACGACGTCGGCGTCGACCTGGAAGATGGCCATGGGAGTCTCCTTCAGTGGTGGGGTAGGGATGGCCAGACGCTAGGGCGGGGGCGGCACGCGGCGGCCCCGGCGCGGAAGCGCCCTGTGGATGGGGGATCGGTGCGTCCGGTTGTGAGGGGCGAGCGGTAACGGCGGAGGGGCTTTCGCCGATGGTGAGGATATGGAGCAGGCATTCGCGCTCTTCGGATTCGTGGTCCCGTCGGACGCGCGCACGGCCGCGGCCGGGCTGCCCGTGGTCGAGGGCGTCGAGCGCATCGCCGAACGTCTCGGGGTGCCGAAGCACCTCCGCCCGCTCATCGTCGAGTTGGCGACGGCCTGAGCTACCCGGCGAGGGGCAGCGCCACGCGGAACGTCGCCCCGCCGCCCGGGGTGTCGAGCACCGCTACGCTGCCGCGGTGGGCGCGCACGATCGAGTTGACGATCGCCAGCCCGAGCCCTGAGCCGCCGGTCTCGCGGGTGCGCGAGGTGTCGGCGCGCCAGAAGCGCTGGAAGATCTTCTCGCGGATCTGCGGCGGGATCCCCTCGCCGTGATCAATGACGTCGAGCAGGGCGCGACGGCCGACGAGGTCGACCGTGACGCCGATCTCGATGGGAGAGCCCGCCGGCGTGTAGCGGACCGCGTTGGCGATGAGGTTGGCGAGCACCTGGCGGAGCTTGTTTTCCTCGCCCAGGACGATCGCGGGGAGTGTCTGAGGGGTGGGGATGTCGTCGAGGTGCAGCGGCACGGTCTCTGTCAGGACCACCTGGCTGCGCCGCGAGCGCCCACGGCGCAGCCGGGCGAGAGCCGAGCCCGCGAGGGCGATCGGCCCGGTGGCGCCGTCGATGGGCGCGGGGCGCGGCGGCGCGGCGAGCGTCCGGACGCCGGTGCCGCCGCCCTGGATGGAGGCGACGACGCGGAAGGTGCGGTCGGGGTTGGCGGCGCCGGCGTCCAGTGCGGCGTCGTGCGCGAGAGGCAGCAGGTCGACGCGCGCGAGGTCGAGCGGACGGGCCTCGTCGAGGCGCGCGAGCTCCAGCAGGTCTTCGACGAGGAGGCCCATGCGCACGGCTTCCTTCTCGATGCGGCCCATCGCCTGGGTCACTTCTTCCGGGGTGCTCAGCGCGCCCATGCGGTAGAGCTCCGCGTAACCGCGCACGGTGACGAGCGGCGTGCGCAGCTCGTGGCTGGCATCCCCCACGAAACGGCGCATCTGCTCGATGGTGCGCGCGCGATCGCGGAAGGCGCGGTCGATGCGGCCCAGCATCGTGTTGAGCGAGCGGTTGAGGCGGCCGACCTCGGTGTTGGGCTCGGCGCCGCCGAGGCGCTGGCTGTAGTCGCCGTCCGCGATGGCGGCCGCGGTGCGTTCGACCTCGCGCAGCGGGGCGAACGCCGCGGTGACGAGCATCCGAGTGAGGACGGCGCCGACCACGACGACGATGACCGAGAAGCCGAGGAAGATCGACAGGTAGCTCGCGATCGCGGAGTTGATCTGCTCGGTCGAGACGGCGACGATGACCGTGCCCTGCTGCGAGGTGCTCGCGTAGGTGACGACCTTGCACAGCGCCCGGTACTGCACGGTGCCTGAGGCGTTGGCGATGGTGAACGGGCCGCCGGCGGCGCAGTCCTTGCCCTGCGCCACCGTCATCGTCTTCGGCACGACGGGCTGCGTCGCCGCAGCGGCGGCCGTCCAGTTCGTGGCGCCGAGCGCGCCCTGGGCGTCGTAGCGCACCATGAAGTAGTCGGTGCGGGTGCCGTCGTCATCGATGATCGCGGCGTGCGCCTGGGCCGAGTCGAACACCGCGTTGATGTTGGCCGGGGCGGATGCCGCCTGCAGCTGCTCATCGAGTTGCTGCAGCAGCACGGGCCGGAAGAGCAGCATCGTGCCGAGGCCCGAGAGCAGCAGGCCGAAGGTGAGCAGCATCACCGTCACGCCGGTCACCTTGGTACGCAGCGAGATGGCGGCCCAGGCCGCTGCGATCGATCGGTGCATGATGCTCACACGCTACGCGGCCGAGTTGGGCTGCGGTCGGTCAGGAGGCCTTGCCGGCCTTGAGCATGTAGCCGAAGCCGCGCTTGGTCTGGATGAGCGGCTCACTCGAGTGCGCGTCGACCTTGCGGCGCAGGTACGAGATGTAGCTCTCGACGATCCCGGCGTCGCCGTTGAAGTCGTACTCCCACACGTGGTCGAGGATCTGCGCCTTGGACAGCACCCGGTTGGGGTTGAGCATGAGGTAGCGCAGCAGCTTGAACTCGGTGGGCGAGAGCTCGATCGGGGTCTCGCCGACGAAGACCTCATGGGTGTCCTGGTCCATCGTGAGCTCGCCCGCGCGGATGACGGCGTCATCGTCGGCTTGCATGGTGCGACGGAGGATCGCCTTGATGCGCGCGACGATCTCATCAAGGCTGAACGGCTTCGTGACGTAGTCGTCACCGCCGACGGTGAGGCCGGTGATCTTGTCCTCGGTGTCGTCCTTGGCGGTGAGGAAGAGGATCGGCGCCGTGTAGCCTGCGCCGCGGAGGCGCTTGGTGACGCTGAATCCGTTCATGTCGGGGAGCATGACGTCGAGGATGATGAGGTCCGGCTCCTCCTCGAGGACGGCCGAGATGGCCTGGGCGCCGTTGCCGACGGCGCGGACGGCGAAGCTGGCGAAGCGCAGACTCGTCGTCAGCAGGTCGCGGATATTGGGTTCGTCGTCGACGATGAGGATGCGTGGTCCTGCGGTCATGCCAACAAGTATCTGCACGTTTCCTGAGAATATCCAGGGTGTTGTTGTTGTCCATGCCGAATGCGCGCCGTGTGCCGATGCGCGCCCCCGCCTAGGCTGGGGCCATGGCGAGCGAACGGATGGTCATCGTCGGCGGCGGGCTGGCAGCGGCGAGCGCGGCGGAGCAGCTGCGCGAGGAGGGATTCGACGGCGAGATCGTGCTCGTCGCGGGTGAGAGCCACGTCCCCTACCTCAGGCCGCCGTTGTCGAAAGAGTTTCTCGGCGACCTGGCGGCGAGCGAGGAATCCACCTGGATCCAGCCACCGTCCTGGTACGACGACCGCGCGATCGACCTGCGCGTCGGCGTCGCCGCGACCGCGCTCGACCTCGCTGCGCGCACCGTGGCGCTGGACGACGGCGCGGTGCTCGGCTATGACGCCGTGCTCCTCGCCACCGGCGCGTCGGCCCGCGCGCTCGGGGTGCCCGGCGCCGACGCCTCCGGCATCCGCTACCTGCGCACCCTCGAGGACAGCGCCGGGCTCCGCGCAGACCTCGCCTCCGGCGGCAGGCAGGTGGTCATCGTCGGAAGCGGCTGGATCGGCATGGAGGTCGCCGCGCACGCGCGCAGCTACGGCAACGACGTCACGGTCGTCGGCCACTCGGCGGTGCCGCTCGAGTCGGGCGTCGGCGCCGAGCTCGGCGCGTTCTATGCCGGAGTGCACGCCGGGCACGGCGTGACCTTCGTCAACGGGACCCGGGTCACCGGCGTCGACTCCCGCGGCGGGCAGGTCACCGGAGTGCAGACGGACTCCGGCGCCATCGCCGCCGACCTCGTCATCGTCGGCGCGGGCGCGCCGCCGAACACCGGGCTCGCCGAGGACGCCGGGCTTGCCGTCGAGAACGGCATCCTCGTCGACGAGCACCTGCAGGCCGCGCCCGGCGTCCTCGCCGCCGGCGACGTCGCCAATCCGATCCATCCGGTGCTCGGCGCGCGGCTCCGCAGCGAGCACTGGGCCAACGCCATCGACGGCGGCAGGATCGCGGCGCGGAACATGCTCGGGCACGGCGCGGTGCTCGACAAGGTGCCTTACTTCTACAGCGACCAGTACGACGTCGGCATGGAGTACGCGGGCTACCTGCCCTTGACCCACGGTGTGCCCGCGATCATCCGCGGATCGCTCGAATCGGCTGAGTTCGTCGCGTTCTGGGTGGCCGGAGGCCGGCTCGTCGCCGGCATGAACGTCAACGTGTGGGACGTCAACGAGAGCATCCAGGCCCTCATCGCCTCCGGTGCGCCGGTGGATGCGGCGAAGCTCGCCGACCCCGACGTGCCTCTCGACGCGATCGCCGAGTAGCCGCGTGGCCGAACTTTACCTGCCGCCGCTTCGTGATCCGGTGCGGCGCATCGGCGCGCACGCCTTCGACTTCTCGCGCCAGGTGGTGGTGATGGCGGTCGTCAACCGCACGCCCGACTCGTTCTACGATGTCGGCCGTACTTTCGGCCTCGACGCCGCGGTGGATGCCGCACTCGCCGCCGCCCTGGCGGGGGCCGACTGGGTCGATGTCGGGGGAGTGCCCTTCGCGCCGGGGCCTGCGCTCCCCGCCGAGGAGGAGGCCGAGCGGGTCGTGCCGGTCATCCGGAGGCTGCGCGAGCGATCGGATGCGGTGATCTCGGTCGACACCTTCCACGCCGCGGTCGCCCGCGCCGCGATCGCGGCAGGCGCCGATGTCGTCAATGACACCACGGGCATCCATGACCTCGAGCTCGGCCGGGTCGTCGCCGACTCCGACGCGACCCTCGTCATCACCCACTCGCTCGCAGCCCAACAGGGCAAGGGGCCGCGCACCCAGTTCCCGCGCCCTGAGTACGGCGACGTCGTCGGCGAGATCGGCGCGTTCCTGCGCTCGCGGATCGAGCTCGCGGTGTCACTCGGCATCCCCGAGCATCGCCTCATCATCGATCCAGGCCACGACCTCAACAAGAACACCCTGCAGACACTGGAGATCACGAGGCGCCTGTCGGAGATCGCCGACATTGGCCTGCCGGTGCTCGCCGCGGCGTCGAACAAGGACTTCATCGGCGAGACGCTCGATGCGGGGCGCGGCGAGCGGGTGAGCGGTTCGCTCGCGGCCGCGGTGTTCAGCATCCTGCAGGGCGCCCGGATCGTGCGGATGCACAACGTCCCCGAGTCCGTCGCCGCAGTACGGATGACGGAGGCGCTGCTCGGCTGGCGGCCTCCGGCCGGCGCGCTCGTGCACAACATGGGCGAGTTCAATGAGTGATGTCGCGATCGACCGGCTCTGGCCGAAGCCCGCCGAGGGCCTGTCCGACGACGAGATCATCGCGGGCTACGCCCCGCCGCGCCCCGGCTGGCTGCGGCTGAGCTTCGTCGAGTCGCTCGACGGGGCAATCGAACACGACGGGCGCTCGGGCGCGCTGGGGGACGCCGCCGACCGGCGGGTCTTCGACCTGCTGCGCTGGCCGGCGGATGCGATCCTCGTCGGAGCGGGGACCGTGCGCATCGAAGGCTATTCCGGTCCTCTGCTCGGCGAACGCGGTATGGCCTGGCGGCGTGCGCACGGAATGTCCGATACGCCGGAGCTGCGGGTCGTCGGGCGGGCGGCGGATGTGCCCGGTATCGCAGCGGTGCGCACCCTGGGGTATCCGCTTGTCACCTGCGAGGGCGGGCCGACCCTTGCCGGCTCGCTGCTCGCTGCGGGGCTCGTCGACGAACTCTGCCTGACGCTCGCGGCGAGGTTCGAGGGCGCCGGGTCCGGCCGGCTCACCGGCGAGGTCGCCGCCGCCGTGCAAGTGATGGAGCTCGCCCAGGTGCTGCGTTCAGGCAGCACGCTCCTGCTGAGGTACGTCATGGCGTAGCCGGTCTCGACGCGCCGCAGCGCCGTCGCTCAACCGGCGGGACGATCAATCGCCGTCTTCATCGACGTCCGCGAAGTCCTCGTCGTCGTCTTCATCCTCGTCTTCGAGCTCGACCTGGTCGTCGAGGTCGTCACCGTCGAAGTCGTCGACATCGTCGACATCGTCGAGGTCATCGTCCTCATCGCCGGTATCGAGATCGCCCTCGTCGAGATCGTCGTCGAGGTCGTCCTCGCTCTCGCTCGCCGCCACGACGGCGAGCTCGTCGATCGGCGGTTCCTCGCCCGCGGCCGCAGCCGCGTCGCGCAGCGCCTGCTGCTGGGCCTGGTACTCGGCGAGCCGGTCGGCCCACGGCACCCATTCGGGTGCGAGCAGGGCGCGCTCGCCCGGCATGAGCTCGGTCTCGAGCACGTTGACGCTCCCGGTCGCCGGATCGCGCGAGAGCGACACCGTCCAGAACCAGCCCGGATAGCCCGGCATCGTGTTCTCGAAGAGCAGCGAGACGACACCGTCCCCCTCGTCGAGGTGACCGGCCGGCGCGCCGATCGTCGCCGCGGGCGTGATCTCCGCGAGCGCCTCCCGGGCGCGGTCGACGGCAGCGAGCAGGATCTCGTCAGGCATCGAGGTCGTCAGCGACCTTGCGCAGCATGAGCGCGACCTTGCGACCCGTCGCGGCGCCCGGGTAGCGGCCGTGACGGAGGTCGCCGCCGATGGAGTCGAGGAGCTTGACGAGGTCCTCGACGATGACGGCCATGTCGTCGGCCTTGGGACGGCGCGCCTTGGCGATGCTCGGCGGAGCGTCGAGCACGCGCACCGAGAGCGCCTGGGCGCCGCGCTTGCTGTCGGCGATGCCGAACTCGAGCCGCGTCCCGGCCTTGACGACCGTTCCGGCGGGCAGCGCCGACGCATGCAGGAACACTTCCTGCCCATCGTCACCGGCAATGAAGCCGAAGCCTTTGTCCTCGTCGTAAAACTTGACCTTGCCGGTTGGCATCGGGAAATCCTCGTTTCAGAAAATCTGCGCCGCAAAGCCCCTGAGGGCGCCTCGGCCGAAGTTCATTATCCTTGATGACGTGGCCCGCCCTGAAACACCTCAGCCCGTGAAGACCCCGACGGGGTCCGTTCAGCGGTACCTGTCCTATCTGACCTTGTTCCTCATCGGCGCATCGGTGCTGGCCATCATCGCCATCATGGTCTGCACGGGCATATTCCACCTCAACATCCGGACGGCGCAGAGCAGCGCCTGGGACTACCTCTTCGGGCTGCCGCTCGTCGCCCTCCCGCTCGGCGTTGCTTGCATCATCGCGCTCTTCATCGTCAACGCCGTCCAGCGCAGTCGGGCCAACCGGAAGGTGACGAAGTAGCCGGCGCGGGCGACCGAAGAGGCCGGCGATGACCAGCGCGTTGACGCTCGCAGCGCACCTCGCCGCGCTGAGCGATGACGAACTCACCGCCCTCATCGAGAACCGCAAGCTGCCGCGCAAGATCGGGGACTTCTACGACCTCGCCGAGGCGCTGCTCGAGCCGGCCTCGCTGCAGCCCGTGCTCGGGCAGCTCGACCGGCACGCGCTGGGGATGCTGGCCGCCATCGCGGCGGGCCGCCCCGTCGCTCTCGGCTCCGATGCCGCCGAGGCCAGGTTCGACCGCCTCCGCGCATCCGCCCTCGCCTATGTCGAGGGCGGCGGGCTGCGCACCTACGACGGCGTGCGAGCGCTGCTGCGGGCCTGGCCGAGCATGGGCCTGCCGAGCATCGAGGACCTCATCGGATCCCGGCAGCCGTTCCCGCTCGTGCTGCTGCCGACCCAGACCGCGGCCGACATCGACCCGGTCGCCGCCGAGCGCGCCTTCCACACGGTCCAGGCAGTCGCCGAGCTGCTGCTTCAGCTGGACCGCGAGCCGGCCCGCGAACTGCAGAAGGGCGGCCTCAGTCTGCCCGACACTCGACGCGTGGCCATGGCCATGGGCGTCGACACGACGACGGTGCCCGCCCTGCTCTGGCTCGCCTACACCTCCGAGCTCATCGCCCGCGATGGCTCGCTCGTCCTCACCACCGCGGGCGCCGAGCGCTGGTTGAGGCTCACCACCGCCCTGCGCTGGCAGGAGCTCGCGATCAGCTGGCTCGCCGCCCTGCCGGATGCCATCCGCGAACTGCTCGGCGAGCGTGCGCACACCCGCTGGGGGAGCGATCTCCACGAGGTGCTCGAGTGGCTCATGCCAGCCGCCGGCGAGATGCTCGTGACGCTCTCAAGCCGTTTCGAGCCGACCTCCGAACTCCTCGGCATCCGCGTCGGCGACATCCCCAGCAGCTACGGATCGGCGCTGCTCGCCGGCAGCCCGGAGGACGCCGTCGCCCTCCTCGTGCCCCATCTGCCCGGCGAGGTCGACAAGGTCTACGTGCAGCAGGACCTCTCCATCGTCGCCCCCGGACCGCTCGCGCCGGCCGTCGACGCCCGGCTGCGCGCCCTGGCCGACGTCGAGAGCCGGGCGCTCGCCTCTACCTACCGCGTCTCCGCTTCGAGCATCGAGCGCGCGATAGGCGCCGGTGAGACCGCGGAGTCGCTGCGCGGCTTCCTCGAGGCGATCTCGCTCACCGGAATCCCGCAGCCGCTCGACTATCTCATCTCCGAATCGGCGAGCCGCTACGGGCGGGTGCGGGTGCGCGACCAGGCGGCGCATGCGGCGTTCCGCACTGTGATCTCATCGAGCGATCCCGCCCTCATCTCGCAGATCGCCGTCGACAAGGCGTTCCTCCCGCTCTCGCTGCAACGCATCGACGACAGCGCCCTGGGCTCGCGCTTCGCCCGCGACGTGGTGTACTGGGCGTTCGCGGACGCCCGCTATCCGGTCGTCGCCGAGGATGCCAAAGGCAAGCCGGTGAGCGTGCGCAAGCGCCACGCGGTGACGACCGCCTCGCTCGAGCTGCCCGACCGGGCGGGCCAGCTCGTCAAGCGGCTGCGCGAGAAGGATGCCGGCGAGCCGCAGTCGCCGACCGCGTGGCTGACCCGCCAACTCGAGGTCGCGGTCCGCGATCGCCGACCGCTGCTCGTCACCGTCGGCCTGCCGGGCGGGGACGAACAGGAGTTCACGATCGAGCCGACGGGCGTCGGCGGCGGCAGGATGCGCGGCCGCGACCGGCGAGCCGGCGTCGAGCGGACGCTGCCGCTCGCATCGATCACCGCCGTGCGGCCGCTCTAGCGGATTCCGCCGCAGCCTGCCGTTCACAGGCTGCGATGCACCGCCCGCGATAGAGTTGCACGTTATGGCTGACGGCCCTCTTATCGTGCAAAGCGACCGCACTGTCCTGCTCGAAGTGGCCCACCCTCAGGCCGAGGATGCACGTCACGACCTCGCCGTCTTCGCCGAACTCGAACGCGCGCCGGAGCACATCCACACCTACCGGATCACCCGGCTCGGCCTCTGGAACGCGCGCGCCGCCGGTCACACCGCGGAGGACATGCTCGCGACGCTGGAGCGCTACTCGAAATTCGCGGTGCCGCAGACGGTGTCCGTCGACATCCGCGAGACCGTGGGGCGCTACGGCCGCCTCGTCATCGAGCGCGATGCGGACGGCGCGCTCGTGCTGAGTTCGACCGACGTCCCCGTTCTGATCGAGGTCGCGGGCGCCAAGCGCATCGCGCCCTTGCTCGGCGAGCGCATCGGAGACTCCGCCTTCGCGGTGCAGGCCTGGGCGCGCGGCGCCCTCAAGCAGGAGCTCGTCAAGCTCGGCTGGCCGGCGGAGGATCTCGCCGGCTACACGCCCGGCACGCCGCATCGCATCGACCTCAACGAGGACGGCTGGCATCTGCGCGACTACCAGAACAAGGCCGTCGAGAGCTTCTTCGACGGCGGCTCCGGCGTCGTCGTGCTGCCCTGCGGCGCCGGCAAGACGCTGGTCGGCGCGGGCGCGATGGCTACGGCCAAGACGACGACGCTCGTGCTCGTCACCAACACCGTGTCCGCCCGGCAGTGGCGCGACGAACTGCTCAGACGCACCTCGCTGACGGCGGAGGAGATCGGCGAGTACTCGGGCTCGGCGAAGGAGGTCAAGCCCGTCACCATCGCGACCTACCAGATCCTCACCGCCAAGCGGAAGGGCGAATACGCCCATCTCGCCCTGCTCGACGCCCTCGACTGGGGCCTCATCATCTACGACGAAGTGCACCTGCTGCCCGCGCCCGTGTTCAAGCTCACCGCCGAACTGCAGGCTCGGCGCCGACTGGGGCTCACGGCGACGCTCGTGCGCGAGGATGGCCGCGAGGGCGACGTGTTCTCGCTCATCGGCCCCAAGCGCTTCGACGCTCCCTGGAAGGAGATCGAGGCGCAGGGATTCATCTCGCCGGCCGCCTGCTACGAGGTGCGCATTGACCTGCCGGCCTCCGACCGGCTCGAGTACGCGGCCGCGGCCGATGAGGAGCGCTACCGGCTCGCCGCCACCGCCCCCGCGAAGCTCGATGTCGTGAAGCGGCTCGTCGAGAAGCACGCCGGAGAGCGCATCCTCGTCATCGGCCAGTACCTCGACCAGATCAACGAGCTCGCCGAGGCGCTGAACGCGCCCGCGTTGACCGGCCAGACGCCGGTGACCGAGCGCGAGTCGCTCTACCAGCGCTTCCGGGACGGTGATCTCACCGTCCTCGTGGTGTCGAAGGTGGCGAACTTCTCGGTCGATCTCCCCGAGGCCACCGTCGCCGTCCAGGTGTCGGGCTCGTTCGGGTCGCGCCAGGAGGAGGCACAGCGTCTCGGGCGGCTGCTGCGACCGAAGGAATCCGGTCTGCACGCGAACTTCTACACGCTCGTCGCGCGCGACACCGTCGACCAGGATTTCGCCCAGAACCGTCAGCGCTTCCTCGCCGAGCAGGGCTACGCATACACGATCCTCGACAGCGCCGACCTCGCGCAGGCTGCCTGACGGTTGCTACCCCAAGTGCTCGACCGCGTACTCGATCGAGCGGATGAGCTGGGCCACGTCGGACGGCTCGATCGCGGTGAAGGTCGCGATGCGTAGCTGGTTGCGGCCGAGCTTGCGGTAGGGCTCGGTGTCGACGATGCCGTTGGCGCGCAGCGTCGCAGCGATCTCGGCCGCGTCGATGTCCTCGAAGTCGATGGTGACGACGACCTGCGAACGCTCGGCGTCGTTCGCGACGAACGGCGTCGCGTACGAGACCGACTCGGCCCAGTCGTAGAGCAGACCCGACGACTTCTTCGTGCGGGCATCGGCCCAGGCGAGCCCGCCCTCCTCGTTGATCCAGCGGGTCTGCTCGTTCATGAGGAACAGCGTCGCGATCGCCGGGGTGTTGAGGGTCTGGTCGAGACGCGAGTTGTCGAGCGCCAGCTTGAGGGAGAGGGACTCGGGGATGTAGCGGCCCGAGGTGGCGATGCTCTCGATGCGCTCGATCGCGGCAGGGCTCACGGCGGCGAGCCACAGGCCGCCGTCCGAGGCGAAGTTCTTCTGCGGGGCGAAGTAGTAGACATCCGCCTCGGTCGTGTCGAAAAGGATGCCGCCTGCGGCGCTCGTCGCGTCGACGACGGTGAGCGCGCCGGCATCGCCCGCGGCGCGCACCACCGGGTGCATGACGCCGGTCGAGGTTTCGTTGTGCGGGTACGCGTACACGTCGACGCCCTCGACCGCGACGAGCGCCGAGCGGGTGCCCGCGGGGGCGTCGACGACGACGGGTGCGTCGAGCCACGGAGCCGCGGCGGCCTTGGCGAACTTCGCGCCGAACTCGCCGAAGGTGAGGTTCTCGGAGCGCTTCTCGATGAGGCCGAAGGCCGCGGCGTCCCAGAACGCGGTCGAGCCGCCGTTGCCGAGGATGATCTCATACCCCTCGGGCAGTGCGAAGAGTTCGGCGAGCCCCTCCTTGACCGAGTGGACGAGGTGCTTGACCGGCCTCTGGCGATGCGAGGTGCCGAGCAGTTCGACGCCGGCGGTCGCGAGGGCCGTGATCGCCTCCTGGCGGATCTTCGACGGACCGCATCCGAAGCGTCCGTCGGCGGGCTTGAGTTCATCGGGCAGCACGATCGAGGCCATATCCCGATCCTATTTCGTAGGCTGGGAGGGCACGCGCGCCGCACGCGCCTGCGCAAGCCCACTGGAGCCGCTGAAGTGACCGATCTCGTCGACACGACGGAGATGTACCTGCGCACGATCCTCGACCTCGAGGAGGAGGACATCGTGCCGTTGCGCGCGCGCATCTCCGAGCGGCTCGGGCACTCCGGCCCCACCGTGTCGCAGACGATCGCACGCATGGAGCGCGATGGCCTGGTCCGCGTCTCAGGCGACCGCCACCTCGAGCTCACCGAGGCGGGCCGCCGCCGCGCGATCGACGTCATGCGCAAGCATCGCCTCGCCGAGCGGCTGCTCAGCGACGTCATCGGCCTCGAGTGGGAGTTCCTCCACGACGAGGCCTGCCGCTGGGAGCACGTCATGAGCGACCTCGTCGAGGAGCGCATCGTGGCGCTGCTCGGCAACCCGACCGAGTCGCCCTACGGCACGCCGATCCCGAGTCTCGACGACGCCGGTTCCGCTCTGTCGACGACGTTCCTCGACGGGGTGCGCCGCGCGACGGATGCCATCGCCGGAGCCCCGGGCCCGGTGACGAGCACCATCCGCCGTCTCAGCGAGCCGGTGCAGTTCGAGCCGGAGCTGCTCGCGACGCTGCGTGCCGGGGGCATCCTGCCGGGCAACACGGTGACGCTCGCCCGCGTCGGCGGCCGGGTCGCGGCGGCGGTCGACGGCTACCCCCCGATCGATCTCGACTTCGAGACCGCAAGCCACATCTTCATCGCGGCGTAAGGCCCGATTCCGCCTCTGGCAATCCTCTGGCAATGCGCCGAACACGCTTGGGGGATGTGACATTCCCGTTACCTTCCCGTACTCTCGGTCGAGTCCAAGTGTCGGAGCCCCGGCCACCCCCACCGAACAGGTAAACCCCTTGGCGATTCTCGAAACATCTCTCGATCTCAACTCAATAGGCCACCCCGCGGTGAAGGGGGTCGCGTCCCCCTCCACCCGCCGCGAGGCCAAGTCGGCGGCTCTCGCCCACGAGGCCGCCGACCGCCGCCGCTCGATCGCGGTGCACCAGCTGGCGACGATCCGCGCGAAAGCCGTCAAGCGCTTCGCGGCCGCCGAGGCGAAGGCGGCGAAGTCCGTGGCGGTCCGCCGCAGCGGGAAGCCCGTCATCAAGGCGCTCGCCGTCGTCTTCGCGGTCGGCGTCGTCGCCACCGCTGCGCTGCCGGCATACGCGCTGGCCCCGAGCGCCACCACGACCGAGGTCGTCCGGCAGGCTCAAGGCGTGCAGAGCGTGACCGTTGCCGGCAACGTCGCCGCCGCCAAGACCGTGCACGACGGATTCACCTCGCAGACCCAGACGCAGCTTCTCACCGCCGCCGCCCAGGCCGCTGCGGCGAGCCTGGCGAGCTACCGGGCCGCCTATTCGGGCCCGTCGTACGTGCAGGCCCTCGCCAACCCGCCGCAGCCGAACTTCTCGCTCGCGGCCGTGTTCGCCACCGCGCAGAGGTACCGCGGCGTGCCCTACGTCTACGGCGGCGACACCCCGGCCGGCTTCGACTGCTCAGGCTTCGTGCGCTGGGTGTACGGCCAGTTCGGCATCAGCCTGCCTCACTCGGTCTCGGCGCAAGGCTGGATCGGCACCCGCATCTCGGCGGCCGATGCGCAGCCCGGCGATGTCATCGTGCTCTCCGACGGCTCGCACGACGGTTTCTACGCCGGCCCGGGCATGATCCTCGACGCGCCGGAGCGCGGCAAGGCCGTGCAGAGCCGCCCGATCTGGACGTCGAGCTACTACATCGTGCGGTTCGGGATCAAGCACTGACGCCGCGGTGAGCGACACGGCGTGGGGCAATCCGGGTCGTTTCGCATTTTTCGGGGTTACCCTCCTGTTGTGATGCACCGCTACCACCATCACCACCACCGGCACTCCTGCCAGGTGGCAGTCTCCTTCGGCGTCGTCCTCGTGACGGCGCCGTTTGCGTCTTAAAAGGGGCCTCCATGCGCACTCTCGTTCTGAACGCCGGTTACGAACCGCTCGCGGTCGTGTCGTTCAAGAGGGCCCTCGCGCTCGTCATGAACAACAAGGCGACGGTGGTGCAGGTGGATGCCGAGCATCCGGTGTTCGGCGTCGCCGACGTGTGGGACCGCCCCTCCGTCATCCTGCTCACGCGCTACGTGCGCCTGCCGCACGGCCGCAACGTGCCCGTGTCGCGCCGCGGGGTGCTGCGCCGGGACGCCCACCGCTGCGCCTACTGCGCGAAGCCGGCGAGCACGATCGACCACGTGCTGCCGCGCTCGAAGGGCGGGCAGGACTCGTGGGAGAACCTCGTCGCCTGCTGCCTGCGCTGCAACAACGTCAAGGGCGACCGGATGCTGCACGAGCTCGGCTGGCACCTGCGTTTCACCCCGCGGATGCCCCATGAGCCGACCTGGCTGGTCCGCGGCGCCTCGGAGCACCTGCAGCCCGAGTGGGAGGACTACTTCGCCGAGGCGGCGTAGCCCCGGCGTCCCTTCGCCCTGATGAGGCCTCGGAGCTTGAGGGACGAGCAACTCCGTCCTGAAGGAACGCACCCCTGCTCATCGGGTGAGGCCAGATCCGCAGCCTTCGCGCTGCCGGCATCGACGAACCACGCCGACCCGTAACCGGGTGACACCTCGACCATCTCCGAGGCAGCAGATCCGCTACATCCCCAACGAATCAACTCGAAGTATCGCTGCTTCACCGGCCCTTCACGGCGTACCCGTGCTGGAACCCCACCTCGACGCGCGCCTGATCACCGCATTCCGGGCAAGTTTGGTCTGCGGGACCAAGATCCGAGCATTGCCGGCATGCAATGATGCTTGCGCGCAGCGGACGCCATGGTCCACATCGGCGCGTTGGTTATCAAGGAGGATAAGTTGGCGCAGCGGTATACGGCTCGGGACTTGGTCGGCGTTCTGGGAATCGTGCCGACACCCGCAACACCTGACGCCGGGCGCTGGGACGCGAGCAGCACGGTCAATGTGGACGTGACCACCTCGATGATTCGCGCAGTGGCTCCGGTCGTCGACGCCATCATCACGCTCGGTACGTTTGGCGAAGGCGCGACCCTCACTGAGGACGAAGTCGTCACTTTCATGAAGACCGTCGTGTCCGAGAGCGGCACGACGCCGACGTTCGCCGGCGCAACCACACTGAACACCCGAGACACGATCCGCCGCGCCCGCATGCTCCTGGACATCGGAGTCGACGGCTTGTTCCTCGGACGACCGATGTGGTGCGAGATGGACGATGACTCGATCGTTCGCTTCTATTCCGATATCGCGGACGCTCTGCCGGACGTCCCCGTCATCTTGTACGACAACCCCGCGGCATTCAAGGGAAAGATCTCTTCGGAGTTGTACGCGAGGCTTGCGGCGATCCCCACGCTCATCGGCGCGAAGTACACATCTCTTGGCAGCCAGTACGCGGATGATGTCCAGGCCTGCGGCGACGAGATCCGACTGCTTCCCATGGATGCCGACTGGCTGGATGCTCGTCGAGCGGCCGGTCAACATGTCGCTGCTTGCTGGACCCCCAGCGCCGCATGCGGTACCGAGCCGCTTGAGCGGTTGCGCGAGGCGATGGCCTCTTCCGATTGGGACGCCGCTGACGCGATCAGCCGGGACCTCAAGCGGGCCTACTCGACGCTCATGCCGGATGGCGACTTCTCGCAGTTCTCCAAATACAACATCCCCCTCGACAAGGCGCGGATCGCCGCGGCTGGTGTCACCGATCCCGGCCCGGCCCGGCCGCCGTACCAAACGGCTCCCCAGGCGTATCTCGACGGCGCGATCGAGACGGGACGCCGGTGGGCCGAGTTGCAGCGTAGCTACACGACCCGCGCTAAGGCCAGTTCCGCCAGCTAGCGCTGCTCCGTCGTGCGTGGCCGTGCGACTTCACGTTGCCTAGGCACAAATTCTCTCAGAACAGGCCGATACGAGCCGGGCGACGAAGCCCGCGCCGTCAGAAAGGAAGCTCCTATGTCCACCAATGAGTCGGTTCTGACCCTGTCGGAACCAACTGTTCCGCGGATGACGCCGCGCACTGTCGCCGCTACGGCGGTTGGCACCGCTATGGAGATGTACGACTTCGTTCTGTATGGGACCGCGGCCGCCCTGGTATTCGGCCCGTTGTTCTTTCCGCAGGTGGACCCCGTCGTCGGCACGTTGGCATCGTTGGCGACCTTCGGCGTGGGTTTCGTCGCCCGGCCGCTCGGAGGTGTGATTTTCGGCAACCTCGGCGATCGAATCGGTCGAAAGCGGGTGCTGATCATCACGATGGCCGCGATGGGCGTCTTCTCCACTGTCATCGGACTGCTGCCGACCTATCAGACGATCGGTATCTGGGCTCCGATCCTTCTGGTCGCCCTGCGCCTCGTTCAGGGAATTGCAATGGGCGGCGAGCAAGGCGGGGCTTTCGTCATGGCAGCAGAGTCCGGTGGCAAAGGGTCCGCGCGACGCGGGTTCTTGGGCGCATGGCCGGCGGTGGGCATGGCCGGCGGACTCGTTCTCGCGACTCTCATCTTCGGCGCGTTCGCGGGAGCGCTCAACAAGGATGCGTTCATCGCTTGGGGCTGGCGGGTGCCGTTCCTGATCAGCCTGGTGTTGGTCGGAATCGGTTTGGCAGTGCGATTGGGCGTGCCCGAGACCAGCGTGTTCGAGGACGTCAAGAGCCAGAACCGCACCGCGCGAGCTCCGATGGTCGAGGTCATTCGAAGCCATTGGCGAGGGATTCTGCTGGTGATCGGGATGAAGTCGGGCGAGACCGCGGCGTTCTTCCTCCTCGCAACGTTCTCAGTTACCTATGGGAGTCAATTCCTAGGCATGGAGCGCGCCGGTATTCTGAACGCCGTTCTTGTTGCCGCCGTCGTGGAGATGGTCACGGCTCCACTCTGGGGCGCGCTGTCCGACCGAATCGGACGCCGTCCGGTGATGATCTTCGGGGCAGCGTTCCTACTGGTGTTCGCCGCCCCGTTCTTCCTCCTGATGAACACGACGTCCCTGCCTCTGGTCTACTTGGCTCTGATCCTTGCGATGGGGTTGGGTCACGCACCCCTCGCCTCTCCGTCGGGCGCGTTCTTCGCGGAGCTCTTCCCGACACGCGTAAGGCTCAGCGGGGTCTCCCTAGGGGTTCAGCTCACGGCGATGCTCGCGGGAGGCTTCACGCCGCTGATCGCCACCGCACTTCTCGCCGGGACCCACAGCATCTGGTCGGTTGCCATCTACATCGCGGCACTCGCGCTGCTCTCCTTGATCGCCACACTCGTTACACGAGAGACTTTCAGGTCCAGCGAGTTGCCCGTCGATTGACTCGAGCAAGTTTGTACAGTCCTAACGAACGAGGAGAGGGTTGATGGATAACACGAACGGAAAACTGAGCGAAGAGGGACTGCAGGAATTCATGCAGGAACTGAACCGCATGCACAATCGAGACGACCAGCATGTCATCGAGCCGAATCTCGTCACCCACTCGGAGGATGCGTACTGGCTGAAAGGGACGACCGACAACCCATCCCATCTCGGCCTGCTCCGTCATCTGCCCATGAAGACGGTTGAGTTCATCCTTCAGATGATTCCCGCAGACACTGCGACAGACCTGCAGCGTCATGTCCACGAGTCGATCCACTATGTCGCTGACGGAAGCGGATGGTCGGAGATCGGAGACCAGATCGTCAAGTGGAAAACGGGCGATTTCGTCTTCACTCCGCCGTGGATCTGGCACCGGCACTACGCTGATTCGCAGGACGTGCACATGATCATCATCGAAAACTCTCGGATGTTGAACTCCCTTGATGCGGACCTCCGCGAAAGCCGCGGCAGTATCAGCTTCGCGGACGCGTTCGGAGCCCAAGAAGATAGGTGAGTGAGACCGTGGATGGCGGTCAAGAATACGATCACCGGACGAAGCAGACCAATTGGTTTCCTCCGAATCAGGTTCAGTTGACTACCCCCATTCCGACTGGTGCCCCGCAGCCCTTCGCCTGGGTCCTGGAACTCACTTCACGGGTCGGTGCACCTAGCGAGTTGCCCGACAACGCGCAGGGAGTTGCGCGTCAGCACCTTGGACCCGGACCTCTGCGATGGGCTACTCAGAATGCGGTGAGCGTCGCGGATCTGATCGTCAGTACCGATCCCTCTCTCGCGTCGTTGAGCATCGCGGTCCAAGCGACGACGGAAACGCTGTTCGTGGACACACTCCTCGGACTCGTGGACCCGGGCCTTGGCCGCTTCACACGACCGGTCGTGCTGCAGTTGGCGCAGGAGGCGCTGAACGAAGGCGTGACGCTGGCCGCGGTATTGCGTGCCCTCAATCAGGCGCAAGCCGGGATCACCGAAGCGCTCCTTCACGAGTGTGAACGGCTTATTGCGCCTGGTGACCAGGGCGCGATAATGCGGGCGATCGTGACCGAGGTTGTCAGCACCCACAATCAGCTCGCCGACACCATTGTGGACATGCACTCGGCTGCGGACGACCCCGTGCGGTTCCTCGACGAAACCGAGTCGGCGGTCCTCGCAGCCCTCCTGAACGGACGTGTGCGACCGGAACGGTTCGAGCAGGTCACCCGATATCCACTCGACCGCATTCATGTAGCGGCCGTCGCATTCAGCAAGCGGCGAGAGCCTCAGAAGCTCGTGACGACGACCGTGCAGGCTCTGGAGAGTATGGGATGCGATCAGATCTTCAAAGTGATGATCGCACCGAACGTCCTCTGGGCGTGGGGCAGTGTCCGCACTGCTGACGATCTCCACTTGGAGCCGCCGACTCAGTGCAACGGATGGACGCTGGCCGTCGGCCTCCCTGGTAGGGGAGCCGCCGGGTTTATCGCCAGCCATGACGAGGCGAGAGCTATGCAACGAGTCGCCACGATGGCAGGGTGGCGGAACCTCGGGCGAATCCTGTCCTACGACCAATATGGGGCTGTTGCAGAACTCGCCGCCCGGCCCGAGCGGCTGCGGAGATTCCTGGAGGTTCAGCTCGGCGGTCTTCTCGGTGCCGGTGGTCGCGAGACCGATCTGCGCAGCACGATGCTGGAGTACCTGAATGTCAATCGCAGCCAATACGCAGCTGCACGTCGGCTTCACGTCTCGAAGAACACCGTGAGTTACCGGCTCCGGCGTGCCGAAGAGATCCTCGGCCGAGACCTTGGCACGGACCTCAGCCCACTCCATACCGCACTGCTTGCGACGGACATCCTCGGTGCGAGCGGTATCGCGGAGATGGACATGCCACAGGCGGGTAAGTAGTCACGCCCCGATCGTGAATACGGCGTGACCGGAGTTCTCAGCACTTCGAGTGGGCGCTGTTCGCGACCGCGCCGGACTGGGTCGCCTGGCCCACCGACGCGCACCGGCAAGTGGGCCTGCCCCGTGAACTCGCCCGGCCCCGACGTTACGGGTTGATGCTCGTCGACGAGTTCGGCTATCTCTCGTTCGAGCACGACGTCGCGAACCCGTTCTTCCCACTCATCTCGTCCCGCTGAGCGTGCGCCTCCGTGATCCTCTTGCCCTCAACGGTGCGGGCCGGCTACCGGCTTTGAGGAGAGGCATCGGCAGCCTCCCGGCACTCGAACCATCACCGACGAACCCGCCGGCTGAACGGCCTGGCGACCGTTCACTTTTTGGCGCGCCGGAACCGTTCAGTCTTCGAGCGTCGCCGGCCGAGACGAGCCCGATCGAGGGCTCGGCTGTGCGTGCCCCGGCGCGGAAGGATGCACCGATGCTGTTCGGAGTGGCTGCGGGAGCGGAGTCGGCTCGAGAGCGGCTGGGCCCGCCCGGTACGATGGACCGTCCGCCACGCCTCCGTAGCTCAATGGAAGAGCAAGCGCGTCCTAAGCGTTAGGTTGCAGGTTCGAGTCCTGTCGGGGGCACAACGAAGCCGGTATGTCGGCGACCTGAGCAGTGAGGAATTCCGCTTCGTGAACCGCATCGTCGCCGCGCTGCCCGGACTGGCGCTCGCCGCCGCGATTGCCGCGGTCGCGACTCTCGTCGGCGCGTTCGTGCCGCTCGTCGGCAGCGCCGTGCCCGCGATCGTCATCGGGGTCGCGGTGCGACTCGCCGCTCGCCCGGGTGCATCCTTCGGCGCCGGCATCTCGTTCGCCGGGAGGCGGGTGCTGCAGGGCGCGGTGGTCATCCTCGGCCTGCAGCTCTCGATCGGCGAAGCCGCCCGCGTCGGCCTCGAGTCGCTGCCCGTCATGCTCGGCACGCTCGCGATCTGCCTCGTAGCCGCCTGGCTGCTCGGCCGCTGGCTGGGCGTGGTCGGCGATCTGCGCACCCTCATCGGCGTCGGCACGGGCATCTGCGGAGCCTCCGCGATCTCGGCGGTGGCTCCCATCATCGGTGCCGCGAGCGCCGACATCGCCTATGCGGTCTCGACGATCTTCCTCTTCAATATCGCCGCGGTCATCGTCTTCCCGCTCGTCGGGCACCTGCTCGGCATGAGCCAGCACGCCTTCGGACTCTTCGCGGGCACTGCGGTCAATGACACCTCGTCGGTCGTCGCGGCGGCGACGACGTACGGGCAGGACGCCGCGAACTACGCCGTCGTCGTCAAACTGGTGCGGACGCTGATGATCATCCCGGTCAGCGTGGGTCTCGCCGCATGGGTCGATCGCGCACGACTGCGGACCAGCGCGCCGCCGACTGGACCATCCAGTCCGACCCTCGCCTCGTCCGGCGTTGCGCCCGCGCCGCCGCGCCGCCTGACGTGGCTCGGCGTGCTCCGGCTCGTGCCGTGGTTCCTCGTCGGGTTCGCCGTCGCAGCCCTCGTGAACTCCACCGGCGTCATCCCGACGATGTGGCATCCGGGGATCGTCGCGGTGTCGCAGTTTCTCATCGCGACGGCGCTTGCCGCCATCGGCCTCTCGACCGACATCGGCGCGCTGCGCCGCGCGGGCGTGAAGCCGCTGCTGCTTGGCGGCGTGCTCTGGCTCGTCGTGAGCCTCAGCAGCCTCGGACTGCAGTGGGCTACAACAGGGCTCTGACCGCGTCGCCCCACTGGGCGACCCAGCGTTCGATCGCGCCATCCTCGGTGTACGTCGAGTCGAGCAGGTAGAGCCCCTGCGCCGGCACACTCGTGCCGTGCTCCGAACGTGAAGCCTAGGAATCCACGCAAACCCGGCCCGGCTCCCCGCCCCAGTCCGCGGCTGCGTCTAGGGTTTCTGCGTGTGGCGTACGGAGGAGCAGGCGGTGACCGACACGCCGGATGACTCTGCGGGCGACCCCGGCGTCCTCGGAGGCGCGCTGAACCCGCCGACCCAGCCCGCGGGCGGCGCTGCACAGGTGACCCTGGGCGCCGCGACCGGCGAGACGCCGGGCAACATCGCGGAGCACATGTGGAAGGTCTGGCGGTACGAGCTCGCCGACCTCGGCGGGCCATCGCCGCTCCTGCACTTCGCGGATGCCCCGCGCACCCGCATCGACCTCACCAGCGCGCACCCCAGCGGGCTGCCGCGCTTCATCGCCGGCGAGAGCACCCTGCTGTCGAGCCTCGTGCGTGACGAGCTCGCGCTGCGCAGTGCCCGCTATGCCGCATCCGCCATCACCGACAAGGGCGTCGAGCTGCGCTCGGTGAGGGGCATCGATGCCGTGCACCTCGCCATCGGCCTCGCGACCTGGCGTCTGGGCGGCGACGAATTCACTGCCCCCGTGCTGCTCAGGCCGGTCGCGATCCGCCGTTACGGCCGCGACTTCGAGCTCAAGCTGCGCGGGCACGTGTTCTTCAACCCCGAGCTCGAGCGCGCGCTCGCCGAGCAGTTCGGAATCCGCCTCGACGCCGACGAGATCGTGCGCATCGCGGTGGAGGGCGGAGTCTTCAAGCCGCAGCCCGTCATCGACCGGCTGCGCCAGGTCACCGCGCACCTGCCGTGGTTCAGCGTCCAGCCGCGGCTGGTCATCTCGAGCTTCGCGGATGTCTCGCGCCGCATGCTCGCCGACGCCGACGATCTCGGCCACCCCGTCATCGACGCCCTCGCCGGGAATGCCTCGGCCCGGCAGCGCCTCGAGTCGGCGTATCGTCCGGCGCCCGTGGTGGGCCACGACGCCCGGCCGCCCGAAGTCGACACGCTGCTGCTCGACGCCGACGAGCAGCAGGACGCGGTCGTGACCCAGATCTCCGCCGGGAACTCCCTCGTCGTCACGACGCTGCCCGGCACCGGCGGCCGCCAGACCGTCGTCAACGCCATCGGAGCCCTCGTCGCCCAGCACAAGCGGGTGCTCGTGGCGAGCCCCCGACGCTCGAGCCTCGACGGCATCGCCCAGCGTCTGGCCCAGCTCGGCCTGCCCGGAGTCGCGGTGCGCGCCGAGTCGCTGCGTCGCGACCTCATCCACGCGATCGGCCGCAACGAGAAGGCGCAGCCGATCGACGTCGCCGAGGTGGACGACGCGCTCGTGCGCCTGCGCCGGGTGCTCGCCGACTACCGCGGAGCCCTGCTGCACAAGCATGTGACGCTCCGGGTGAGCACTCTCGAGGCCCTCGAGGGGGTCGCCCGGCTGGGTCTCGCCGATCCGGCACCGACCACCTCCGCACGGCTCAGCGTCGAGACCCTGGAGCGCCTCGCCGACGGCCGCGAGGTCGCGGCCGCCCAGCTCGTCAAGGCCGCGCGGCTCGGCGAGTTCCGCTACGGGCCCGCCGATTCGCCGTGGTACGGCGCCGACTTCGTCACCACGGCCGAGGGGGATGCCGCTCACGCCCTCGCCCGCAAGCTGCACGAGGCCGAGCTGCCGCGTCTCCTTGAGCGTGCGCGCAGCCTCGTCGGCTCGACCAGGCTGCGCCAGTTCGAGAACATCGCCGAGCTCGGCATCTACCTCAAGCTCCTGGGCGATCTGCGCGAGACGCTCGACAAGTTCCAGGTCGCTGTCTTCGACCGGCCGCTCACTGATCTCATCGCGGCCACCGCCGGTCGTCACGACTCCCCACAGCTCTCCGGCGCGAACCGCCGCCGGCTGCGCAAGCTCGCCCTCGAGTACGTGCGGCCGGGAGTGCACATCGCCGACCTCCACGCCGCGCTGCTGCGCATCCAGCAGCAGCGCACCCTCTGGAACCGTTTCGCCGAGGCGGGTGCGCCGCCGGCCGTGCCGGTGGGCATCGCCGACGTTCAGGTTGCGTATCAGCAGGTCGTCGCCGACCTCGCGGCCCTTGACGAGCCGCTCAAGCGCACCGGCACGCAGGCATCCCTCATCATGCTGCCCATCGGCCAGCTCACCCACCAGATCTCCGGGCTCGCCGCCGAGTCCGAGGTGCTCGCCAACCTCCAGGAGCGCGTCGCGACGATCTCGTCGCTGCGGGATGCCGGTCTTGACCCCCTGCTCGCCGACCTGTCCAACCGGCATGTGCCCGAGGAGCAGGTCGCCGCCGAGCTCGAGCTCGCCTGGTGGCAGTCGACGCTGGAGTACCTCCTCACCAACGAGAAGGCGCTGCTCGGCGGTCAGACCGGCGTGCTCGACCGCCTCGAGGCCGACTTCCGGCTCGTCGACGAGGCCCACGCTTCGGCCGGTGCCCGACTCCTCGCCTGGCAGCTCGCCCAGGGCTGGAGTGTGGGTGTCATCGACCACCCCGACGAGTCGGAGGCGCTCAAGCGCATCCTGCGTGTCGACCCCGTGCGCCCTGCGGCGCTCGCGGCCGCGGCCCCCCGCCTCTCGCGCGATCTGGCGCCCGTCTGGCTGACCTCGCCGTACGAGGTCGCCGATCTGCCGGACGCTCTCGACTTCGACGTCGCGATCATCGTCGACGGGGGCGCGTGCACCGTTGCCGAGAATCTCGGTGTCATCAGGCGCGCCAAGCAGCTCGTCGTCGTCGGAGACCCGGTCACGCAGACCCCGTCGCCGTTCGAGATCGCCGTGCACGAGGGGGATTCCCCGATGACTGAGCGCGGCGACGTCGAGGCGCTGCACCGGAAGTCCACCCTCGCCGAGCTCAGCGAGTTGCTGCCGGTGTTCTCGCTCACCCGCTCGTACCGGGCGGGCGGTGACGATCTCGCCGAGATGGTGAACCGCCGGTTCTATGAGGGCAGGATCGAGGCGCTGCCCTGGGCAGGCACCTACCTCGGCCAGTCGAGCCTCACCGTGCACCACCTCGCCGACGGCTCGGGGCTGCCCGATCCCGAGAGCGGGGCCGTCGAGAGCGTCGACGCCGAGGTGGCCCGCGTCGTCGACCTCGTCGTCGACCACGCGCAGACCCGGTCGAAGGAATCCCTCATGGTCGTCACCGCGTCGGCGCGCCATGCGGTGCGGGTGCAGCAGGCGATCCTGAGGGTGTTCGCGAGTCGCGGCGAGCTCTCCGACTTCCTCCTCGGGGACAAGCCGGAGCCGTTCACCGTCGTCACCCTCGAGCAGTCCGTCGCACTGAGCCGCGACCGGGTGATCTTCTCGATCGGCTACGGCCGCACGCCGCACGGGCGGCTGCTGTCGAACTTCGGTCCGCTCGCCACACCGGCCGGCGAGCGCCTGCTCGCGGTCGGCCTGACCCGGGCCCGCCGCGGGCTCGACATCGTCTCGTGCTTCACCCCGCTCGATATCGACGATTCCCGGATGCCGAGCGGCGTCGTCGCGCTCGCTGACGTGCTCGCTCTCGCGGGCGGCATCGGCGACAGCTTCCCGGACAGCCCGGACGGGGTCGAACCGCTGCTCATCGACCTCGCCGAGCGGCTGCGCGGCCGGGGCCTCGACGTGCGCGTCGGCTATCGCGGGATGCTGCCGCTGGTCGCCTCCGCCGGCGGTAAGGCCGTCGTCGTCGAGACCGACCACGTCGTCGGCGCCGCCTCGCTGCGCGAGTCGCTGCGGCTGCGCCCCGAGGTGCTGCGCCGTCTCGGCTGGCACTATCTGCGCGTGCACAGCTTCGAGCTCTTCGCCGACCCGGGAGCGGTGGCGGCGCGCATCGGCCGCCTCATCGGCGCCCAGGGGTTCGATGTCGAGGTCGAGTCCGACGCGGCTCAGACGCAGCCTATCGACCGCCAGGCCTGAGATGGCCGAGCGCAGGCACCGTCGCGTGCAGCGTCCTGGTGCCGCAGGCGCCGATCCGGCGCCGCAGCTTCCGGCCGGGGAGTCCGCGCCGACGAAAGCAGCCGAGGACCAGCCCTCGAGCTGGGGCGACGGCAGCGACGGCAGCGACGGCAATGACGATCGCCTCACGCGCGACAAGCCGCCCCACTGGGGGTAGCGAACCGGGCCGCGGCTCAGGGCGACGGACTGCTCGAGGGTGGCAACGGTGCACGACGATGAGGGGCTGAGACGTGACGAGGGGGCCGGGGAACACCCCGAGCCCTCCCCGATGAGGCTTGCTAGTTCTTCTCCGCGAGCAGGTCACGGATCTGGGTGAGCAGCTGCTCCTGCGTCGGGCCGTCCGGCGCCTTCTCGGTGGGCGCGTTCTTCGCGGCCTGGCGCTCGAGGAACTTCGAGTACGGCAGGACGAAGACGAAGTAGACGATTGCCGAGATGACGATAAAGTTGATGACGGCGGCGATGACCGCGCCGAACAGGATGTCCGACTGGCCGCCCGACACCGTGGGGATCGCGACGACCAGTGCCTTCGACAGGTCGCTGGCGTTGAACACCGCAGCGATGAGCGGATTGATGATGCCCGTGACGATGGCGGTCACGATCGCCGTGAACGCTGCGCCGATGACGACCGCGGTGGCAAGGCCCACCACGTTGCCCTGCGAGATGAACTCTCTGAAGCCCTTCACCACGTTGCCCTTCTCACACTGAGCCGGGATTCCGACTCGACAGGTGCGTATATATTGCCGGGCTTCAGGTCTCAGCGGAAGAGCTGCTCCCGGATGAGGGGGTCGCGGGCGGCGTCGAACCGGCGCTGCTGTCCGACGAGGTTCCTGATGATGTCCCGGTTCCGTCATGTGACGGGCGGGAATCCGTGCGGTAGAAACCGGAGCCGTTGAACGTGACACCGAGGTTGCCGAAGACCTTGCGCAGCACGCCGCCGCACTCGGGGCAGGTGGTGAGCGACGCATCCGCGAACGACTGCTGGGTGTCGAAGGTGTAGCCGCATTCGGTGCATTTGTATGAATAGGTGGGCACAGGACTCCTCAGGGGTTGGGTGCGCGGCGCAGGCGCACGATCCGCGTCGGCGTCACCACGCCGTCGACCGGCGCGTCGTGGCGTTCGCGCGGCACGTCGTCGACGAGTTCGCCGTCGAAGAGCACCGCATACACCGGGGGACATTTTTCCATGCTGCCGAGCGTCTTGTCGAAGTAGCCGCGGCCCCAGCCGAGGCGCATTCCGGTCCGGTCGACGGCCGCGGCCGGCACGAGGATGAGGTCGACGTCGTTGACGGCGATGGGGCCGAGCAATTCGCCCTCGGCCTCGGGGAACCCGATTGAGCCGGTGTGCTCGCTCTCGCCGTCGCCGGTCGTCCAGTCGAGCAGCCCGTCGTCGCGCGATACCGGCAGGAGGGTACGAATGCCCGCCTCGCGGGCCCAGTTGAGGAACGGCCGGGTGTTGGGCTCGTCGACGCCCGAGAGATAGGCCGACACCGACGTCGCGTGGTGCTCTGCGACGAGGCGCTGCAGGTTCTCGGTGAGGTGCGCGGTGTCGCGCTCGCGCTCCGTCTGGGTGCGCACTCGCCGCCGTTCGCGCAGCTCCGCGCGCAGCGCCCGCTTGAGATCAGCGGTCGGGTCGGCAGGCATGCGGCAATGATACGGGCGGTCGGGCGATAGCCTTGAGAGCATGAGCGTGCCCATCGGTCACCCGGTGACGAAGGCCGTGATCCCGGTGGCGGGGCTCGGCACCCGGTTCCTTCCGGCGACGAAGGCGCTGCCGAAGGAGATGCTACCGGTCGTCGACACCCCGGCCATCCAGTACGTCGTCCATGAGGCGGTCGAGGCGGGCCTGCAGGACGTGCTGCTCGTCACCGGCCGGAACAAGAACGCGCTCGAGAACCACTTCGATCGCGCCACCGAGCTCGAGCAGATGCTCGAGGCGAAGGGCGACACCGAGAAGCTGTCGCGGGTCAGGTTTTCCACTGATCTCGCCGATATCCATTACACCCGCCAGGGCGACCCGAAGGGCCTCGGCCATGCCGTGCTGCGGGCCAAGCGGCATGTCGGTCGCGTGCCGTTCGCGGTGCTCCTCGGCGACGACATCATCGACGAGCGGGACATCCTGCTGGCGCGCATGCTCGAGGTGCAGCGCGAGCGCAACACCACCGTCGTCGCGCTGCTCGAGGTGCCGTACAGCCAGATCCACCTCTACGGCGCAGCCGCCGTCGAGGGCACCGACGAGGAGGACGTGGTGCGCATCACCGGCCTCGTCGAAAAGCCGGATGCCGCGGAGGCGCCGAGCAACTACGCCATCATCGGGCGCTACGTGCTCCGGCCGGAGATCTTCGACATCCTCGAGCACACCCGTCCGGGCAAGGGCGGCGAGATCCAGCTCACCGACGCGCTCCAGGAGCTCGCGGTCGGCCCGGAGGAGAACGGCAAGGTCTACGGCGTCATCTTCCGGGGCCGCCGCTACGACACCGGCGACCGTCTCGATTACCTCAAGTCGATCGTGCGCATCGCCGTCGACCGTGAGGACCTCGGCCCCGAGTTCCGCACCTGGCTGCGGGAGTTCGCCGCCGAGCTGCCGGAGAGGCTCGTCGCGGCGGACGCCCTGCCGGTGCCGAGCACCGGCTCCATTCCCAGTCCGGTCAGCAAGTAGCGGGCAGTGGCGCTGTTCGTCCCGACGTTGACCGACGGCGCGCTGACGGTGCGCCCGATCCGGGTGCGCGACGCTCGGGCGCTCGAGCGGGAACTCACCGACAACCGCCCGTGGCTGCGCCCGTGGGAGGCGACGAGCCCGCACGGATTCACGGGGTCCGACACTCGCGCCGGCATCCGCTCGCTCCTCGCCAACGCGCGCGAAGGACACGGGTTGCCGTTCGCGCTCGACGTGGGTGGTGAGTTCGCCGGACAGCTCAACGTGTCGTCGGTGAGCTACGGTTCGCTCTCCAGCGCGACGATCGGCTACTGGATCTCGGAGCGCTTCGCGGGCCGCGGCTACACGCCGGCCGCGGTGGCGCTGGCGACGGACTTCTGCTTCTTCCAGCTCGGCCTGCATCGCATGGAGATCTGCATCCGGCCCGAGAACGCGCCGTCGCTGCGGGTGGTCGAGAAGCTCGGATTCCGCTACGAGGGCCTGCGCCGGCGGTATATCCACATCAACGGTGACTGGCGCGACCACTTCTGCTTCGCGCTCGTCGTCGAGGAGGTGCGGCAGGGTGTCCTGCAGCGCTGGCGGACGGGAGCTGCCCCCGAGGGCGCGGCGCGCGTGCCGGATGCCGATCGTGAGGCTGCGCTGCACCCGCTCCCCATCATCACGCGGCCGTAGCGCCCGCGAGCCGCTGAAATCGTGGTCCTCGGCTTGTCAGAGGCATGAATTGCGGCCTTTCGGCGTGGGTGGCGAGGCTGTCGGACATCCCGGTCGTAGCTTCTGATCATGGGGAGCAACCTGCTCAGCGGCGGCCTGGTGATCGTGGTCGCCGCCGTGCTGTGGCTGCTCTACCTCATTCCGACCTGGCTGCGCCGCCGCGAGTACTCCGCGACCGAGCGCAACGCCGTCAAGCTGCAGCAGACCCTGCGCATTCTCGCGCAGGCCGCCGAGGTGCCCGAGCCCGTGGCGAACGAGGCGAGGGCCAGGCGAATGGCCGTGACGCAGCGCGCACTGCGCAAGGTCGAAAAGCTCGAGTCCCGCAAGGACCGGCTGCACGCGGAGAAGCTCGCCAAGGCCGAGGCGGAGCTGCGCGCGTCCGAGCGCGCTCGCGCGGAAGCGGTCGCGCGCGCCGAAGCCGCAGCAGAGGCCGAGGTCCGCGCCTGGGCGGAGGCCGAGGCTCGTGCCCGCGCTGCTGCCCGCCAGGCCAAGATCGACGCGGCCGTCCGCGCCGCTCGCGAGGCCGGGGTGCACACCGCGAAGGGCTCGTCGTCGGCGCGGGCCGCCAGGCGCGGCCGGCTCGGGGCATCCGGGTTCCTGGCCGTCGGGGTCGCCGGGGCCGTGCTCTCCGTCGTGTTCGGCCTCAGCTCGGTTTTCGCGCTGGTCGGCGGATTGCTCGCACTCGCCGCGGTCGCCGTGCTCGCCGCGATCGCGAACCGCCAGGCCGCTGCGCGAGCGGCTGCGGCCGCGATTCGCCGCAGCGGAAGGTCGGTCCCCCCGGGTGCCGTGTACGACCACGCGTTCCGCGACGAGGGCGTCGCCGTCGAGCGGCACGCCGAGGCCGAGACGTGGACGCCGCAGCCGCTGCCGCGCCCTCTGCACCTCGCGCGCGGCACGGTCGCGGCGAGCACGATGGCGGCGGTCACGGCTGCCGCCGAACTGCGGCGGGCGCAGGTCCGCGCTGAGATCGAGGCGAGGTACTCGTCGCTCGGCGCCGAGGTGACACCGCTTCCTACTGCACCCCGTCGGCCAACTGGCGTGCAGAGCGTGCCACTGGAGACCACGGCCGCCCCCGGTGCCGGCCCGCAGCAATCCGCCCTCGCCGCGCGTTTGGCTGCCATGGGTGTCGTCGGCGACGGTGCGACCGAGTCCATCGACGTTGCGGCCGCCCTGGTGCGTCGCCGGGCGTAGCGTCATTTCGCTCGCTCGTCGACGGGCGTGCAGCCCGGGCGGATGCCTGGGCATCCGCCCGAGCCGACCTTGCCCCCGTGATAGCCTCTTTAGGCACTTGGGCCCTTGGCGCAGTTGGTAGCGCGTCTCGTTCGCAATGAGAAGGTCAGGAGTTCGAATCTCCTAGGGTCCACCATATGAGGCCTACTGGAATCGGCGTCCTCGTGACCGCCGCGGAGTAGCGCCAGAGCTAGAGATAGCAGAGATAGAGCAGAAAATCCGTACTGGTTGAGCCGCCCTTCGGAGCGGCTTTCTCGGTCTCTGTGGTGCTGTGGTGCTGTGGTGCTTTGGTGCTGTGTATCAGATCGACGGTGGATCTGGTGCCGGCGCATTCAGTTGATTCGGCCTTCGAAAGTGACTGCGAAGACGTTGTGCGCGGGCTTCCGCCTCGTCGCCCGGCGTGTTGTCAACGACGGTTGAAATCTGACAGACCCCTTTTCGTCGGCGAAAGTTGACCCCTCGGGTCGTGTTTCTAGTGGTCGGCCGCGCTGGTTGCGGGCGGGTGTCCCACCGTCGACGACGCCGCGGTCAGCGGCACGACGTTCAACTGCGGGCGTAGACCTTCTTCCTGAGCATCCGGCACCCCGCGCGGAGCAGGGCGAGCCTGGCGGCATCGGGGAGGCTGATGGCAAGAAGGTTGAAACCGCAGCGCGCTGACTCGGGGGTGTCGAGAGGGGCGGCCCCGAGTGCGCACCTCGGCGGCTGCGGCGCAACGGCCCCTCGGACGAGCGGCCTGATCCGTCGGAGGCGTGGCGAGGTCCGTCAGGCCCGCGTCAGCACGAGCGAGACGTTGTGGCCGCCGAATCCGAACGCGTTGACGAGCGCCGCCTGGAAGTCGCCCTCGCGCGTGCGTCGGATGACATCGACCTCGATCTCCGGGTCGGACTCGTCCGCGTTGATCGTCCCCGGCACGCGGCCGTCACGCAGCGCCTGCGTCGCGACCAAGGCCCCGAGCGCGCCGGATGCGCCGAGCAGGTGGCCGACCATCGACTTCGTCGAGGTGACCGACGTGCGACCCACCGCCGACACGATGGCGCGGCTCTCGTTCGCGTCGCCGAGCGGGGTCGAGGTTGCGTGCGCGTGCACGAACGAGATGTCGTCGGGACCGAGCCCGGCCGAACGCAGCGCGAGCGACATCGTGCGCGCCTGGTTCTCCGGGTCGGCGGACACGATGTTGAATGCGTCGGACGTGAGCGCTGCTCCCTCCAGGAATGCATGGATGGGGACGCCCCGCGCCCTGGCGTGGTCCTCTCGTTCGAGCACCAGCACCGCAGCGCCTTCGCCGAGTACGAAGCCGTCACGGCCGGCGGCGAATGGGCGGGACGCCGCCGTCGGATCGTCGTTCCGCGTGGAGAGGGCGCCGGTCTGCGCGAGGGCGGCAAGGGTGAGATCGGCCACGCACGCGTCGGCACCGCCCGCGAGCACGACATCGGCGTCCCCCGCGAGGATCATCTGTCTCGCCATCAGGATGGCCTCGGAGCCGGACGCGCAGGCGCTCACGGGCGCGCGCGCACCGGCCCTTGCGCCGACGTCTATCGAGAGCCATGCTGCCGCGCCGTTGCCCATCATCATCGTCACCGTGTGCGGCGAGACCCGGCGCGGGCCTGCGTCCCTGAGGCGTTCGGTCTGCTCGAGCATGCTCGTCAAGCCACCGATCGCCGAGCCGACCACGACGGCGACCCGATCACGATCCGTCTCCGGGGTTCCTGCGTGCCGCCAGGCCTCGCGCCCCGCGAGAAGCGCGAACTGCTCGACCCGATCCATACGGCGCTGCTCGCGGACGGTGAGCCCGAGCAGTGCCTCGGCGCCGACGGTCGCCGCCAGCCGCACCGGCAGTGGCTCCGCCCATGGCTCGTCGAGCGCCGTCACACCCGATCGTCCATCGACGAGTGCGGCCCAGGTGGACGCAGCATCGCCGCCGACCGGAGTGACCGCGCCGAAACCGGTGATCGCGACTCGCACACGATTATCCTAAGAGCGCCGGAGCGGGAAGGTTCGTTCCGCCCCGCATGACGAGGAAGGAGCGGGATGCGGGCGATCGTCGTCGACCGACTCGGCGGCCCCGATGCGATCCACGTCGGCGACATGCCCGGGCCGGTCGGCAGCCACGAGCGGGCCGACGGGATGCGGGTGCTCGTCGATGTTCGTGCGGCCGGTTTGTCCCCGATCGACGTGCTCCAGTCGCGCGGCGCCTACCAGTACGGCGCGCCGCCGCCCTATGCGCCTGGGAGCGAGGTCGCCGGAGTGGTTCGGGAGGCCGATCCGGGCTCCGGATTCGCCCCTGGTGACCGGGTCGCGGGCGTCGTCTTCTGGGGAGCGCTCGCCGAACGCTGTCTCGTCGCTCCCAAGTACACGATCCGCCTTCCGGGCACGGTGTCGTTCGCGGAGGGCGCCGCCGTGTATCTCAACTACTCGACCGCCTGGTACGCCTACTATCGCGCCGCAGTCCAGCCCGGGCAGACCGTTCTCGTCCATGGCGCAGCCGGCGGCGTCGGCGCCGCGGTGCTCGACCTCGCAACGCAGTTCGGCGCGCGCGCCATCGCCGTGGTCTCCAGTGACGCGAAGGCGGCCTTCGCCGAGCAGGCCGGCGCGTGGGCGGTCGTCCGCAGCGATACCAACTGGCTCGAGCGGGTGCGCGAACTCACCGGCGGACGAGGCGTCGACGCAGTGCTCGATCCGGTCGGCGGAGACCGGTTCACCGACTCCCTGCGCGCGCTGCGGATCGGCGGCACCCTCGTCGTGATCGGTTTCGTCGGCGGAGGCATCCCCGAGGTTCGCGTGAACCGCCTCCTGCTGCGCAACCTCACGATCACCGGCATCTCCCTGGACACCATGGACCAGGAGCATCCGGGCACGCTCGTCATGGTCCGAGACGCCGTCCAGCGGCTCCTCGACACCGGGATGCTTCACCCGCAGGTGGGAGCGAGGTTTCCGTTCGATCGCGCCGCCGACGCGGTACGGCTCCTCGAGCGCGGCACGACGATCGGCAAGGTCATCGTGGACGTCTCGAACTGAGCCCCGATCAGGCCCGGATGACGCCCTCCTCCTTGAGCTTGTCCGCGATCATTTCGCGCAACAGGTTCTTGCGGACCTTGCCGACGGCGGTCATGGGCAGAGATTCCATGATCTCCAGACGCTCGGGCAGTTTCTGCACCGCGACACGCTGCTCGCGCAGGAAGCCGGTCACCACTTCGAGCGTCAGGTCGTAGCCCTCGTTCACGACGACGAACGCGCACGCCTTCTCACCCAACCGCGGGTCCGGCATCGCGACGACGGCGATCTCACGGATCGCCGGGTGGCCGCTGAGCAGATCCTCGACCTCGCGGGCGCTGATGTTCAGACCGCCACGGATGATGATGTCCTTCACCCGGCCGCTCACCCGCACGAATCCGGCCTCGTCGACGTAGCCGAGGTCGCCGGACTTCGAGAACCCGTCGGCCGTGTAGCTGAGTTCGGTCTCAGCGGGCTCCCGGTAGTAACCGAGCATGAGAGACGGACCGCGGAAGGCGATATCCCCTTCCTCGCCGATCGGCACCTCGACATCGTCGGGGCCGACGATCTTCAGCAGCCCGCCCGGAATGACGCGGCCGTCCGAGGTCACCGAGCGCTCAGGCGGATCGTTCGGCCTGCATATCGTCGTGGCGAGGTTCTCCGTGCGCCCGTACAGGCTCAGTGTGGCGAGGTCCGGGAACAGCGCGCGCGCGGCCTGTACGACCGGGCCGGGGATCGGCGCACCCGCGCAGACCCAGTAGCGCATGGTCGAAACATCGTGCCGACCCTCCTCATAGGCCTCCATCAACGTGGTGAGGAACGTCGTCGCGGTGAAGGCGAACGTGCAACCGTACCGCTCGATGCGCCGCAGTCCGTCGTCGGCGTCCCACACCGGCTGGAAATGGGTGCCGGCGCCGGCGACGAGCGGTATGACGATCCCGACCACCAGGCCCGTCGAGTGCGCGACCGGCGAAGGATTGAAGACCACGTCGTCCGGCGTGATCTCGAGTACATCGATCACCGCTCTCGCGGCTGAGTGCAAGGTGTTGAACGTGTGATAGCAGCCCTTCGGGCGGGAGGTCGTGCCGGAGGTGTACACGAGGAGACATCCATCGTCTGCCGTCGCCGTGGCGCCGAGCGCCGCATCCAGTTCCTCGACGTCGCCTTCAGCGAACAACGTGTCGAACGCGATGAAGTCGTCCGCAAGCACCGGGTCGTCCGAACGCACGATCACGACATCGCGTAGCGCCGGCGCGCTCGGGCGCAACTCACGGTACAGCTCGCCGTAGGAGAACTTGTGGAAGAACGCCGGGCCGATCACCACGACCGCCTCGGAGTGGCGCAGGATGTAGCCGACCTCCTCCTTCCGGAAAATCGGCATGATCGGCACGAGGATCGCGCCGAGGCGCGACAGGGCGAGCATGATCGTCACGAACTCAGCCCAGTTGGGCAGCTGCACCGCGACGCGGTCGCCGCGTTCGACACCAAGCGACCTCAGGCCGACCGCAAGTCGCACGACATCGTCGCGGAGGCTGCCGTAAGTGGCCGTCACTGTGCCGTCCGAGACGAACACGCGCTCCGGATGCTGCGCGGCCCCCGCCTTCAAAAAGTCGTACAGTACGCGGTCCTGCCACCAGCCCTCTGCGTAGTACCGGTCACGGTCTGCCGCAGTGTGCGGACCGAGGTCATGCGGTTGAGAGTCCTGACTAGTGTGCACGGTCATGAGTACGTGCCCTCCTTAACTAGCGGTGAGGTGGTTGCAATGCCTCGCTCTGTTTGGTTTTCTGGGGTAAATCCCAGCTTCGAAATGCTACCCTTTTTTGCGCGATTCGCCATCACCGCCGACCGATTCCGGCAGTTCCACGACTTGGGCGGCGTAGCACAGCCCAGCTCCGAACCCGAACTCCAATGCCAGTTGCCCGCCGTGTGCGGCGCCTTCGCGCAGCAGCCGTTCCATCGCGAGTGGCACCGAGGCGGCGGAGGTGTTTCCGGTATCGATGACGTCCCGCGCGATGACGACGTCGTCGCGCAGTCCAAGTGCGGTGCCTACCGACTCGATAATGCGCAGGTTCGCCTGGTGCGGGATGAACACGTCGATGTCCTCTGGGCGCAACCCGGCAGCCTCGATCGCCTGCGCGGCGAACTGCGGCACGACCGAGGTCGCCCAGCGGAAGACGCTGGGTCCCTCCTGTCGGGCCGTCGGCCATTCCACAGGCTCATCACCCGCGTACTTGTAGTCGAGCCAGGAATGCGTGACCGTGATCGCATCCGCATGCGTCCCATCGGAACCCCACACCGTGGGCCCGATGCGAGGCACATCGGACGGCCCGAGAACGGCCGCACCACTGCCGTCGCCGATGATGAACGAGATCGTGCGGTCCGTCGGGTCGGCGAAGGGCGAAAGCTTCTCGGCGCCGATCAGGAGCACGTGCCGCGCAAGGCCGCTTCGGATCATCGAGTCCGCTTGGCCGATGCCATAGCAGAACCCGGCACAACCCGCGTTGACGTCGTAGGCCGCGGCCGACGGCGACGCTCCAAGAGCGGCGGCGACGATGGGTGCCATTCCAGGTGTCTGCCGCACCCACGAAGCCGTGGCCACGATGACCGCGTCGATGTCAGCGGGATCGACGGCAGAGGCTTCGAGCGCCGCTGCGCCAGCCTGCTCGGCGAGGTCCTGCACCTGCACGTCGCGCGGGGCGCGGCGCCGCGTCACGATGCCGGTTCGCCGCCGGATCCATTCGTCTGAGATGCCGAGCGGCTCCACGATCTCGTCGTTGGTGACGACGAGACCGCCGCGTGCACCTCCAACTCCGAGGATGCGCGAATAGCCGGACGGGGTGGTGGTGCGCAATTGGGTCATTATTCGATTCTGCACTTCCAGGGAGCTTTCTGCACATCGGCTGTGAATGTGAAGGTGATGAAACGCCACCGGCCTCGTGCCGCTCCTTTGCGGGTGGCGGCTCTCGGGTGCGAGTCGCGCAGCGCGCCTGCTCGACGTCGGCGGGTGGGACGCAGCCGATCCATAAAACTACGAATGTTGTACCACTCGACGCAGCCGACGGTCGCGAACTCGGCGTCCGTGTGTCAAGAGGCTGTTCATCCTCGCTGGCAACCCGGACAGCATGGCACCCTCCGTGTCGCGATGAGCGCAGCTAGCGGGTGCCGCGGGTTGCCTCGCCTCGGCGCTCGACGACCACCTGCGCCTGGCCTACTAGATAGAGATCCTCGATGACGAGCGCAAGGGGCCGCAGCCACGTTCTGGGCCCGCGCCCGCGCATTCTTCACCCACCGCCGACACCACCTCGGCGCTCTGCGGTGAGAAGCTCCGCGTGCGGCGGGTCAGCTCGTCACCGACGACCTCCACCCGACGACCGGATGGGTCGCTGGGAGGTTGCGGGGGAACTCACCCGACGCCCCGGACCTTTCTTGCAGAGTCACGTCGGAATCTTTACAACGTAGTTCCGTCACAGTAGGGTCTGGTCAACGGTGACCCCCACCCAGGACGATCTTGCAGGGACGTCATCTCGGGTCCTCAATGCCGAGGATCTAGTTCCATGCGGAGGTGCAGGAATGCGTCGATTGGACGGACGGGTCGCCGTAGTCACGGGATCCGGTCGAGGTATCGGCGCCGGGATCGCGAAGCTTTTCGCGGCCGAAGGAGCCAAGGTCGTCGTCAACGATCTGGGCGCGAGCGTCGACGGCACGGGTGCCGACGTCGGCCCCGCGCAGCAGGTGGTCAACGAGATCACCGTTGACGGCGGTGAGGCGATCGTCAACGGCGGGGACGTCAGCGACTACGACTCCGCGGGCGAGCTGGTGCAGTCCGCGATCGACGCCTTCGGCAGACTCGACATCGTCGTCAACGTCGCGGGGATCCTGCGCGACCGGATGCTGGTGAACATGAGTCCGGACGAGTGGCAGGCGGTGTTGAATGTGCACCTGACTGGCACGTTCAACACCAGCAAGCACGCCGCCGTGTACTGGCGCGAGCATCGCGGCGAGGGTCAGTACCGGCTGATCAATTTCACGTCCGCCGCGGGATTGTTCGGTGCTCCGGGACAGCCGAACTATGCGGCCGCCAAGCTCGGCATCGTAGGGTTCACGCTCTCCTGCGCCAACGCGCTCAACCGCTACGGCGTCACCTCGAACGCGATCGCCCCGGGTGCGGCGACCCGCATGACCATGTCGATCCCCCCCGAGCGGGCCGCCGAGATGGGGGTGGACCTGCGCGGCATGGAGCCGGAGGCTGTGGCCTACCCGGTCGCGTACATAGCGAGCGAGGAGTCGAGTTGGCTCAACGGCCGAGTGGTCGGGGCGCAGGGCGGCAGGGTGACACTGTACGAGAACTATCACCCCGAGCAGGCGGTCGGTTCGGTCGAGCCGTGGACGATCGAGACGATCTTCGATCAGATGCCGAGGACGTTCCATCCTGATCGACAGGGCCTGGGCGGCATCGGCTGAGGCGTGCGGTCGGCGCAACCCGACGCCGACCGCTCGCAATGCTGTTCCGGTGCGGCACAGCCGCCGAGACGGCATCGGCCCGGCGCAGCGAAGCACCGGGCCGCAAGGGACCGGGCCCGCGAAGCGGGCGACGAAGGAGGAGCAATGAGGCTACTGGAAGGCATTCGGGTGATCGAGCTGGGCGGCGGAATCGCCGGCTCGTACGCGACGAAGATGTTCGCGGACTACGGGGCCGAGGTCATCAAGATCGAACCCCCCGAGGGCGACGAGACCCGCCGCATGGCGCCGTACATCGGCGACGTGGAGGGAATCGATCGTTCCGCGGTGTACCTGCACAACAACACCGGCAAGAAGTCGGTCGTGCTCGACCTGAACCGCGAGAGCGACCGCGGGAGCCTGAAGAAGCTCGTCGCGACAGCCGGCATCGTGGTCGAATCGTTCAAGCCGGGCGTCCTGGCGAGCTGGGGGCTCGGATACGAGGACCTGCTGGCCGTGCAGCCGCGCCTCGTGCTCACCAGCGTCACCGCGTTCGGTCAGGACGGTCCCTATGCCGACTACGAAGGTTCCGAGCTGATCTATTACGGGATGGGTGGACCGATGCTCGGCAACGGCACCGCCGATCGCGAACCGCTCAAGCTCGGCGGCTATATGCAGGTGTATCAGACCGGGAACGTCGCCGCACTGGCGACACTGGGCGCCTACCTGGTGGCGGAGGAGCAGGGCGAACCGAGCCACGTCGACGTCTCCGGATTCGAAGTCGGCCTGACCTCCCCGGACCGGCGCACGACGTTCCTGGTCAACTACGAGTTCAACGGCGAGAGCAGCGGCCGCGGCGACCTGCTCGGCGGCATTCTTCCCAACGGCGCGTTCCCCGCCGACGACGGGTACGTACAGATCATGCTCACGCAGGCATGGCTGCCTCGCATGCTCGCGACGATCCAGGATCCCGACACGACCGCGTACTTCGCTGAGGTGGCCGCGAACCCGGCACTGTTCCCGCGCATCGAAACCAAGGAGGCGATCGACGCCGGAATGTACCCCTGGCTGCTGTCACGCACGAAGGAGGAGGCCATGGAGCAGGCCCAGGAGCACAAGTGGCCGGTGACCTCCATCAACTCACCCGCCGAGGTGATCCACAACAAGCACTTCGCCGCCCGCGGCTTCTTCCACACCGTGGACTATCCCGCCGTTGGTCCGGTGACGCACATGGGCGCCCCGTTCCACGTCGACGCGGGCTGGGACATCGCGCCGGCGCCGAAGCTCGGCGCCGACACCGACGCGGTTCTCGGATCGCTGTGAACCGCGCGCTGCCGACAATGATGACAAAGGAGTGATCATGGCGCACCTGCCATTGCAAGGCGTGCGGGTCATCGACTTCACCGTGGTGTGGTCGGGCCCGTCCGTGACGATGTATCTAGGGGACCTGGGAGCGGAGGTGATCCGGGTGGACAACCCGTGGGTGTTCCCCAGCAGCACCCGCGGCCTGGTCGCCCGCCCCGCCCCGGAGATGATTTCGATGATGGGCATCCTGGGCAGTGCCTACCCGGATCGCGACCCCGGCGAGAAGCCGTGGGACCGGCACGCGATGTTCAACATGCATGCGCGGGGGAAGAAGCTCGCGACTCTGGATCTTCGGAAGGAGTCCGGACGGGAGTTGTTCCTGGCCCTCGTGGAGAAGTCCGACGTGCTCGTGGAGAACAACAACATCACGGTGCTCGAGCACCTCGGGATCGACCCCGAGACCCTTCACAAGCGCAATCCGAATCTGGTGATCCTGAGGCTGCCCCCGCTGGGCCAGGACGGTCCCTACGCCGGCTACCTCGGCCTGGGCGCGCACTTCGAAGCGTTCGCCGGCGTCACCGCAGTCCGCGGCTATGCCGACAGCGCTCCGGCGACGACCACGAGCGTGTTCCAGATGGACCCCGCCGCGGGAGCCACTGGAGCCTTCGCGGTGCTTGCGGCGCTACGCCGGCGCGCGCAGACCGGCACGGGCGAGGTGATCGCACTCCCGCAGGTCGAGAACGAGATGCTGCATCTGGGTGAGATGTACCTCGACGCCGCCTCGACGGGAAATCCCAACGCACCGATGGGCAACCGGGACCGGAACTACTTGCAAGGCGCATACCCTGCGGCGGGCGATGACCGGTGGGTGAGCATCACGATCCGCAGCGATGCGGATTGGGCCGCGCTGATCGCCGAAATGGGGAATCCCGCGTGGGCCGCCGATGACCGGTTCACCACGCAGGCCGGGCGACTGGCGGCGCAGGACGAGATCGACGAGCACATTCAGTCGTGGACCTCGGCCCGGAGCCGAGAGGACACCTTCCATGCGCTCCAGGCCCGCGGCGTTCCCGCCGGTCCGCTCTATGACGAGGAGGACGTGTTCAACGACCCGCACGTCGCCGCGCGCGGCATGCTCCGCGAGATCGAGTCCGCTCATGCCGGCACGTACAGGTACCCCGCGCACCACTGGCACTGGACGGGTCCCGACCTCAAGTGGGAGCCCATCAGCGGCATGGGGCTTGACAACGAGTACGTGTACAAGGAGGTCATCGGACTCACGGATGCCGAATATCAGCAGGCGATCGACGAAGGGCACATCGTCGAGGGCTACTTGAACCCGGACGGCACCTACGTGTGACGAAGCCTGCGGTCGCCGGCGCAGCCACCCGGACGGCACCGACCGAGGACGACTCCGCACCGGCGTCGCAGAGACGAACTCCCTGCTGATCGTCTGAGTCGAGGCCGTCGGCATCGATATGTCCAACGCCGCGTAGGCTTTTCCTAGCTTTCCGACGAGGCGCGCCACACCACTGGTGTCCGCTCTCCGTCGGCGCCGGGGCGCCCTGACGTATGCAGTTGCGAGCCTCCTGCGATCACTTCCCACGCTGTGGGAAAACCAGAAGAAACCACAAGAAACAGGAGATGCATCATGGGAAGACTGGATGGCAAAGTCGCCTTCGTCACCGGAGCGGCACGCGGGCAGGGACGCAGCCACGCCCTGCGCATGGCCCAGGAGGGCGCCGACATCATCGCCGTGGACATTGAGGGCCAGATCGACACGGTGCCGTATGCGATGAGCACCGCCGCCGACATGGCCGAGACCGTCAAGCAGGTAGAGGCACTCGACCGCCGCATCGTGGCGTCGCAGGCCGATGTGCGCGACTTCGGTGCGGTCAAGGCCGCTCTGGATGACGGGGTCGCCAAGCTGGGCAAGCTCGACATCGTCTCGGCGAACGCCGGCATCTTCAGCTTCGGCACCATGGAAGAGCTGAGCGAGGAGAAGTTCAGCGACATGATCGACGTCAACCTGAAGGGCGTATGGCACGCGGCGAAGGCCGCGATCCCGCACCTGCGGGCGAACAAGGGCGGGTCGATGATCCTGACGAGCTCGACGGCCGGGATCATGGCGATCCAGAACGCCGGCCATTACGTCGCTGCCAAGCACGGGGTCATCGGCCTCATGAAGACGCTGGCGCTGGAGCTGGCGCCGGAGTTCATCCGGGTCAACAGCGTGCATCCGACCACCGTCAATACCGACATGATCCAGAACGCGGCCACGTACGCCTTGTTCGGCCCGGATCTGCCGGAGGCGCAGCGCACCAAGGAGGTGCTCGCACCTCGCTTCCAGGCGATGAACGCGCTGCCGATCCCGTGGGTCGAGGCCATCGACATCTCCAATGCGGTGCTGTGGCTCGCCTCCGATGAGTCGCGCTACGTCACCGGGTTGGAACTCAAGGTCGACGCCGGACTGACGCTGAAGTAGCACGACCGAGCTGCACGGCCCAGAAGAGAAACAGTGGTCGATGCGACTCCGAGCGTCCTGACGATGTCACTGGCGCCCGGAGTCGCATCGCCGCACATCTCACCGGACGACGGGAACACGAACTCGAGTTGGCGCTGGCGGTCGGCTACACCGATCCGAGCGTCGCCGACTTCGAAATCGAAGAAGAGGACCCGCCGACTACTCCACGCGGGACACCGGCACCCCGGGGCCGATTCCGGAGAGTTCGATGATGCGCACGCCGGCGAGTGGTCCGGTCGGGCGGGTCGTCCCGGTCATGCGGCGGGCGTGAAACTGTAGAGCACGGTCTCCACAT
>JAJYBG010000139.1 GCA_021779075.1 Actinomycetes bacterium
CGCTAGCTAGCAGACGACGAGCCGCCGCTCTCGAGAAGCGAATCGCAAACCTCATAGAAGAAAACAGATTCGGGGTCCACCTGCTCGCTCGGCTGAATGACGTGCTGGCGTACCTCCGCGGCGAGGAGGATTTCACGGCAGGCTCGGAGACGTTCTTCGAGTTCGAGTCGTTGACAGGCGCACTCGACTACTTGCGCGGCGAGAAGCGGAAAGCCGTGTCCGCCGGCCGCGATGTCATGACCAGGGAATGGCTGGACTTCTACGAGACAGCGGCGACCGCGCTCGGCAAACTCGGTGACGCGAACAGCCTTGTCACGATGCCCGGAGCCGCCGCGATCTATCGCCCTCGCGAGGCGCTGAGAAGGATTCGCGCGATGAGTGCAACCCCGTGGCACCGGCTCAGGCTGATCGTTCAATACTTTGCCAGCCGCCATCTGCGCACTCACGACCCCCGAGACGGCAGGCCGTAGGCACCAGGGTTGAACGGTCAAACGGTCAGCGAGGCTGCCAAGGGTCGATGACGTCGACACCGGTATCGGAGAAATGGCGCGTGTTGCGCGTCGCCACCGCGAAGCCGCGCGACGCGGCCGTCGCCGCCAGATAGCCGTCCGCCACCGGAAGCGGCCGCCCCGCCGCCCGAGCGGCAACAGCCATATCGGCATAGCGCCGCGCGGAATCCTGATCGAAGGGAAGGACGCGCCCGGAGAACAAGGCGAGAATGCCGTCGAGCGCGCGAGCCAGGCGGCGCTTCCGCGCGCCCTCTGGAAGAGCCCCGATGCCGAAAAGCAGCTCGGCGAGCGTCACACTCGACAGATAGAGCGTCTCAGCAGCCTGCCCATTCAGCCAGGACACCACCCACGGCTCGGGACGCGGGCTCATCGCCTCGGAAACGACATTCGTGTCGAGGACGATCACGGCAGAGTCATCGGAGCCGCCGGGCTGCGATCACGCACCGCCTCGAGAACAGCGATGTCGTTCTCGGTCAGCTCTAGATCGCGACCGAGCGCGGCAAGCGCCTCGCCGAGGAGAATGCGCTGCTGGGGCACCACCGCCTCGGCAAGGATCTCGCGGACCTCCGCCTCGGTGCTACGCCCATGCTCCGCTGCACGCACGCGCAGCGCACGGTGCACCTCATCAGGAACATTGCGCACCGTCAAGACCGCCATCAGCGCCACCTCATTTCCGCAGAGACCATTAGTCCCATGACAGCATCTTATACAAATGCTGTCACCATGAGCTGACCACTGGCCGCCGGCCGAAAAGCGCTCCGAGGCGGCGAGGCCGCAGCTGATCGTCGCCGGTCCAGCCGGCGCCGCCAGGCGACCGACAATTTGTCACCTCGGAGTGGGGGAACAGCCCGCGAAGTCGCCGTGAGGGACGTCGAGCACCGGCACGATCGAGTCGGAGTGACGAGCGCGGCAACCCGCGGGCCCTGGGCAGCCGATCGCCGGGCGGGGAACGCATCCTGTGCCCGACCTCGGATAACCTGAGCCCCAGTGAGCCCACCTCACTCAGAAGCGGGCAAGATAACTAAGGATTATCAGCGACGAACCCCGCTGGAGCACGTCCGCAGCGCTGACCGCCCGACGGAGCGCGACGTCGCTCACGTGGGTGTAGATCTCCGTCGTCGTGATGCTCGCGTGGCCGAGGAGGCGCTGGACGAAGCGGATGTCCACCCCCGCCTCCAGCAGCTGGGTGGCAGCCGCGTGGCGCAGCATATGGGGGCTGACGTGCCTGTCGAGACCCGCGGCATGGCTCGCCCGCTTCAGCCATTGCCGGAAGGTCTCGGGCTTGAGTGGAGAGCCATCTCGGCCGAAGAGCAGGAAGCGATGAGCTATTCCGAGGTCGCTGCGCAGTTCGAGATAGGCGATGAGGAGGCGTTGGAGCCAGACGTCGGCGATGTAGACGGTGCGGTCTCGGCAGCCCTTGCCCAGGACTCGGATGCTCGCCCCCTGGAGGTCGATGTTGCTGCACTCGATGCCCGTGGTCTCGCTGACCCGCGCCCCCGTGACCAGCATGAGACTCACGGCGAGCAGGACCGATGCCTCCCGGGGCCGGCTTCGCACGGCTGAGCGCAGGCTGCCCTCGCCCTGAACGAAGGACTGCAGGTAGCCGTACAGGCGGCGAAGGTCCTCGGTGGCGGCGACCCGCGGGAGCGTCCGCAGCTCCTGCAGGTCGATGTGCGCGATCCCCGCCGCCGACAGCCACACGCAGAACCCCCGGAGCGCGGCGAGCCGGCGGATGATCGTGCGCTCCGCAAGCCCTCGGGCCCGCTGACTGTGGACGAACGCCAGCAGATCCTCGATGCCGAGCTCGCGCACATCCGCGTCCAGCCCCCTATGGTCGAGCCACAGCGCGATGTGGCCGGCATAGGCCCCGCAACGTGTGGGGCGAGAGGCTTCTCGCGTCTCGTAGCCAGTGGACGTAGGACTTCGCCGCTTCGTGCAGCTGCATGGTGATCGACTCCTCAGTAGGGTGCCAAAGGCGTGCGCCTCTGCTCTGAAGTCGATCCTGGATGGAGCCTCGGGAGAGACGGCTTAGCCCCGTTCTCGACCAGAGCCTGTGGAAAGCACGACGGGAATGTCGGTGGCGTGTGATGACATCGCCCGGTCCATCCCGCACAATCGGAAGGTGATCACCGTGAACGAACCACAGGTCTGGGCGGCGCTCGGCGTCCTGGCCGCCGCGCTCGCCAGCACCATCACGGCGTTCACAACATCGTTGAATCGCACCATGAATGCGCGATTCGATCGAGTCGATACCCGCATCGACGCACTGCGCGATGTCGTCGATACGAGGTTCGGCTCGGTCGAGCGGCGACTCGACGGGCTCGACGCCGACGTCGCGGCACTCATCAAACGGCAGTTGGACGAGTAAGCGCTAAGGAAGCAGCGCGGCGAGGTACTGCCCGTACCCGCTCTTGCTCAGCGGTGCGGCCAGGGCGCGCAGATGGTCGTCGGTGATCCAGCCGGCGCGCCAGGCGATCTCCTCGACGCAGCCGATCGTGAAGCCCTGGCGGTCCTCGATGACCCGCACGTACTCCGACGCCTGCAGCATCGAGTCGATCGTGCCCGTGTCGAGCCAGGCCGTGCCGCGGCGCAGCACCTGCACCCTCAGCGCCCCGCGCTGCAGGTAGGCGCCGTTCACCGACGAGATCTCGAGCTCGCCGCGCGGGCTCGGCGTCACCGCCCTGGCGATGTCGACGACATCCGCGTCGTAGAAGTACAGGCCCGGCACCGCGTAGTTGCTCTTCGGCGCCGCCGGCTTCTCCTCGATGGAGAGCGCCCGGAACTCGGCGTCGAACTCGACGACACCGTACGACGTCGGGTCCTTCACCTGGTAGGCGAAGATCAGCCCGCCCTCGACGTCGGCATGCTGCTGCAACGCCGTGCCCAGGCCCGGGCCGTGGAAGATGTTGTCGCCCAGCACCAGCGCCACCTTCTCGCCCGCCAGGAAGTCCTCGCCGATGAGGAACGCCTGCGCCAGGCCGTCCGGCGAGGCCTGCACCGCGAACTCGATGCGCATGCCCCACTGCGAACCATCGCCGAGCAGCGCCCGGAACTGCGCGTTGTGCTCCGG
>JAJYBG010000032.1 GCA_021779075.1 Actinomycetes bacterium
GCCTGCGCTGGGCCTCGACCGCGGCCCTCGTCGTGAGTCTCGTCATCATCCTCAGCGGGGGAGTGGTGCGGGTGACCTCGTCGGGTCTGGGATGCCCGACCTGGCCGGCGTGCGACGCCACCCAGGCCATCGCGCCGATCTCCGCCAACGTCCATCAGGTAATAGAGCAGGCGAACCGCCTGCTCACCGGTCTCATCGTCATCGTCGTAGCGTGGGTCATCGTTGCCGCGCGCCTGCAGCGGCCGCGCGACCGCCGCGTGACGCGCCTGGCGTGGAGCCAGTTCTGGCTCGTCGTCGCCAACGCGGTCGTCGGCGGCATCAGCGTGCTCGCGCTGCTCAACCCGTGGGTGGTCGCCGCGCACTTCATCATGGCGATCGCGTTGCTCACCACGACGACGCTGACCTGGCACGTCGTGCACGCCGACCCTCAGCGCGTCATCGTCACCACGCCACTCTCGAAGCGCCTCGCCTGGGTGCTCATGGCGCTGACCTTCGTGCTGGTCTGCGTCGGCACGATGGTGTCGGGCTCCGGCCCGCACTCGGGCGACTCCAGTGACGTCGCGCGCATCCCCTTCGACTGGGCGGCGATCACCGCGATCCACGGCTCACTCGGCGGGGCGACCATCGTCGTGGCCGCGGTGCTGTGGCTCACGCTGCGCGGGGCGGATGCCCGCACCCCGCGCCTGCGCGTCTCTGTGTTCTTCGTCGTCTGCGTGCTGCAGGCGGTGCTCGGCCTCGTGCAGGCCCTCACCCACCTGCCCGAGACCGAGGTCGCCTTCCACTTGCTCGGGGCGGGCCTGGTCTGGGCCGGCGCGCTGCGGGTCCTCTTGGACACGAACGGCCTCGGACTTCGGCGCAGCGCCGTTACCGCGCCGGCATCGAGCAGCGTCGCCGCTTAGGCCGTATCCCGTGCGCCGCCGACTGTCGCGGCCTCACGGTTCCGAGAGCCGGTAGAGGACGTGGCGTCGAAGCGGATTCCCCGGGGCGACCGCCGGATGATCGAAGTCATCCTCGTCGTCACGGCGTGGATGGGAAGGCGCTGCCGGGCTTTGTCGAGTGCACACGGCCGCTCGGTGACTGCCAGGTGAGCGTGCCGTCGGGGTGTTGTTCGACATGCCAGCGGGTTTGGTGCTTGAGGGCGTGGTGGCCGCGGCAGAGGTGGGCGAGGTTGTGTGCGGCGGTCGCGCCGCCGTATTGCCAGTCGACGGTGTGGTCGATGTCGCAGCCCTTCGCGAGATGACCGCAGCCGGGGAAGCGGCAGGTCTGATCGCGCAGGCGCAGCCAGAGCCGCAGCTCGGGCGTCAGGCGATAGCGGGTGCGGCTCAGGTCGAGCGCTGCCCCGCTATGAGGGTCGACGAGCAGGCGGTGCAGGCTCGGCGCGTTGGCCGTGAGCTGGCGAGCGGTGGCGGGGTCGATGGGCACGACCCCGTCGAGCATCGCCGGCGGGCTTTGACCGCCGGCGCCGCCGCCGTCGGCGTCGAGCAGCGTCTGCACTGGCACTGTCACGACGACGGTGGGGCGGATGCCGGCGAACCGGCCGAGGTCGCGGCCCTCGCCGACGCGCCGCTCGAAGGCGTCCTGCGCCGAGAGGCCGCCCCGGTCCGCCACCCGGATGTGATCGCCGGCGATGAAGTCGACCAGGAGGTCGGCTCGCCGCTGCGCGAGGGTGCGCGGATCGTCGATGCCTTCTTCGCCGTCCACACGCTGAAGCGCGCGGGCGACGTCAGTGAGGCGGTGGTAGACCGCATGCGCCTCGACCGAGGGAAGCAGAGTGTGCAGCCAGGACATGCCGTCGGTGACATCCTCGAGGATGACGTGACGCTGCTCGGCAGCGGCCTGATGGCGCTCGACGGCAGGCGCCCGGAGGAACCGCTCGAGAAGAGCAGCCAGGCGCGAGCGGAGCCGGGACGGCGCCGCCGCAGCCGCAATCCGAAGCCCGGCAGCCTCGAACGCGGCAACCCGCTCGCCGAGATCGGTGCCGTCGCGCTGAGCGCACTCGGCGATGAGCGTCGCGGCCCGCCAGGTGATCGCACCGGATTCCACCGCGTCGAGCGTCGCGGTCAGCACTGTCGTCAAAGACTCGGCCGTCGCCAACTCGCGCTCGGCGACATGCTCCGACGTGCGAAGCGCCAGCGCGAGCTCGGCCCGGGTCGAGCGGTGCACGAACTCGGCCGAGCGCGACGTGGGCGTACCCGAGACAATCTCCAGCCTTTCGGCCGCAACGACCACCGCGGTGATCTCCCGTGCGCGCCGTGCCAGGAGCGCGTCGATCTCCCGCTGCGTCGCAGCGACACGCTCGAGCGCCGCCGCGAAAACGGCATCAGCGGAATCGAGCGCGGCACCCACCGCGGACGCCGCCTCACCAGCCGCATCGACCTCTCGGAACCTCGGGAACATGCGTCAAGTCAACAGGTGGCCACTGACATTCCATGCTCGAAAACCGCCCCTGGCTGGCCAAAGCCTCAACCGCAGGTTGAAGCGAATTCCGATTCGGGGACCCCGACCCCGCTTCCCCGACGCATCGACCCGCGACGCACCTCGTCCGGCTCGGTCCTGCCATGACGCGAGACCGGGCTGTCGCGGCGGTTCAGAGCACCTTCGAGAGGAAGTCCCGGGTGCGGGCGTTCTCCGCGCCCTCGACGGTGAGCCGCCGCGACAACCCGGTCTCGACGACTCGCCCGTTCTCCATGAAGACGAAGCGGTCGCTGACCTCACGGGCGAACCCGATCTCGTGCGTGACGACGAGCATCGTGATGCCCGTCACGGCAAGGTGTTTGATGGCGTCGAGCACCTCGCTGACGAGCTCGGGGTCGAGCGCGCTGGTCGGCTCGTCGAAGAGCATGAGCTTGGGATGCATGGCGAGCGAGCGCGCGATGGCGACGCGCTGCTGCTGGCCGCCGGAGAGCTGCGCCGGGTAGGCATCGGCCTTGTGGTCGAGCCCGACCTGCTTGAGCAGCTCGTGGGCCTCCTCGATCACCTCGCGCTTGGGTCGCCGCAGCACGCCGACCGGGGCCTCGACCACGTTCTGCAGCACCGTCATATGGGCGAAGAGGTTGAAACTCTGGAAGACCATGCCGATCTCCTGCCGCTGCCGGGCTTCGGCTCTGCCGGAGAGCTCACGCATCACGCCGTTGCTCTCGCGCCACCCCAGCTCTTCGCCGTCGAGGACGATGCGGCCCCCGTCGATGCGCTCGAGCATGTTGACACACCGCAGCAGCGTCGACTTGCCGGCACCGGAGGGGCCGAGCAGCACGACGGTCTCGCCCTTGTCGACGGTGAGGTTCACGTCATCGAGCACCGTCGTTCCATTGAACCGCTTGCCGACCTCGGTGATCTCGAGAAACGCGCTCATGCCGATGCCCCCTGCCGCGTGCGCGACGGAGCGTTCCGCAGCTTGCGCTCGACGACGTACTGGCCCGCCGAGAGCACGGAGACCACGATCATGTACCAGAGTGTCGCCACGATGAGGAGCGGCACGACGCGGAAGTTCGACGAGTAGATCTGCTGCACCGAGTACATGAGGTCAGGCACCGCGATGAAGGCGACGAGCGAGGTCGATTTGAGCAGGTTGATCGCGTCGTTGGCGATCGGTGGCAAGGCCACCCGGAATGCCTGCGGGAAGACGACGCGCATCATCGTCCGCGCCCGAGTCATGCCGAGGGCGTATGCCGCCTCGCGCTGCCCGAGCGGCACGGAGAGGATCGAGGCGCGCAGCACCTCCGAGGTGTAGGCGGCCTGCTGCAGCGAGAAGGTGACGATGGCGGCCGCGAGCGGATCGATGAGCTTCTGGGTGGGGATGGAGAAGAACGTGGGACCGCCGAACGGAATGCCGAGTGAGACATGCGGCCACAGCAGCGACAGGTTGAAGGTCAGTACGAGCAGCACGAGCAGGGGCACCGAGCGGAAGAACCACACATAGACCCAGGAGAGCGCGTTGAGCACCCTGCTCTCGGCGAGGCGCATCGTGGCGAGCAGTCCCCCCACGACGACCGCGACGACGATGGAGATCGCGGTGATCAGCACGGTGCGGCCGAGGCCAGCCAGCACGTCGTAGTCGAGGAAGTACTTCCACACCGTGGTCCAGTCCAGGGCCTGGTTGAACGCCAGGCCCTGGACGAACCACAGCAGTGCGAGCAGGAGGACGACGGCGATCACGCCGCGCCAGACGTGCCGGGTAGGAATGTGGCGCGCCGTTGCGGGGTCGAGGATCGCGTGCTCTGTCATTGCTCTCTTACTCAGGGTGTCGCGATGGCTGCTACTGCCCGACGCTGTTGGGGTCGGGGTTGACCGTCGCCGAGGTGATCGCGTCCGATTCCACGCCGTAGGTCTTGAGGATCGTGGCGTAGCCGCCGTCGGCGATGAGGGCATTGATTCCGTCGGCGATGGCCTGCGCCATCCCGTTGCCCTTCTTGATGGCGATGCCGATGAGCACGTACTGATACTTCGGCCCGCCGATCTGGAACTGTCCGGCCGCCTGGCTTGAAATGTACGCCAGGTTGGTGACGGTCGCCGTCGTGGCGTCGGTCTGCTTGCTCGTCACGGCGAGTGTCGCAGCGCCCTGATCGGCGAAGGTCTGCACGGTGATGGCCGACTTGCCTTCTGAGGTGCACGTCGCGGACTGCTTCTTCAACACCGGGATGGCGCTGTCCGCTGCCACGACGGAGATCTTGAGGCCGCAGAGTGCGTCCATCGTCGTGCCGAGCGGGCTCGATCCGGCCAGCGACATGAACTCGTAGTGGTCGGCCAGGAAGGGCACCTGGTCGTAGGTGGCCTCTCGGTCGGCGGTCACGTCAGCACCGAAGACGCCGAAGTACTGACCGGTGTCGATGCCGAGCATGGCGTTCTCGAAGGAGTCCTGCTTGAGGGTGACCGTCTTGCCCCACGGGCCGCCGAGGGCGACGGCGAGGTCGGTGCTGATGCCCTTGATCTTGCCGTCTTCGAGCCACGCGTACGGGGGGTAACCCGTCACGGCCGGGGCCACGAGGTCGGCGCCGGCGAAGGCCGGGGGCAGGGTGACCGCCGCCGTGCTCGACGTCGAAGGCGCGCCGCTCGGCGTGCTGGACGAGCTCGAGCAGGCGGTGAGGGCGGTCGCGGCGGCCGCGACCAGGCTGATGCCGGCGATGAGGCGCGCACGAGTGCTTTGTATCATTCGATTCTCCCAATGGTGAGGGTCTTGAGACCGATGGTCCTGGTCTCCTGGCAGGCAGCGGCGAACTCGGCGAGGCCGCTGGTGATGCTTGCCCAGATGGTGCAGGGCGAGAAGCCGAGAGGGCCGAAGACTCGGCCACCCCGACCGTAGAAGATCCCGAGCTCCCAGAGCTCGAAGTCGAGGCCGCCCATGAGTTCCTTGGGCTGGAAGAACCAGATGAGATCACCGGGGGCAGGAATCACCTGCTGGTTCTCGGCGGGCAGTGCAGCGGGATCGAAGGTCTGCGCCTGAGGGGGCAGCCCGAACATGATCTCGGGTCCCGCGTACATGGCGTGCATGACCGACTCGGTGACCGGCTCCTTCAGGGCCTCCCAGATCGCAGTCGCGGTCCGGGGTGCCTCATCGACGAGCAGGGTCGCCTCCGCTCGCGGCCCTCCCTCGAATTCGAGGTAGATGCGCTTCGGGGACGTGCTCACACGTACTCCTTTCTCTGTTGTGGTGCTGTTGTCCGGCCAGCCGCGTACGCGGAGGCCGCGGTGAGGAAGTCGGCCAGGAGGCGGTCCGAATGCGCGCGCCCCGAGACACCGGGGAGCTTCTCGGGATGCCACTGCACTGCACGGAGAAACCAGTTCGATTCCGGCGCCTCGAACGCCTCCAGCACGCCATCGGGGGCGATGGCAGCGATGGCGAGCCCGGGGCCGAGCCGATCGACGGCCTGGTGATGGATGGAGTTGACGATGCCGTTCTCGGGCAGTGCGGCGGCGAGCCAGCCCGCAGTCGCCGTCACGGAGTGACGCACTTCGAGTTGCGCGGCACCCTCGGCGTGCGGGTGTTCAGGCGTCTCCGGCAGTTCGGCGATGAGCGTGCCCGCGAAGAACATGTTGATGATCTGCAGGCCGCGGCAGATTCCGAAGACGGGGATGCCGCGGCTGCGCGCGCCGGCGAGGAGTGCGAACTCGGTGGCATCGCGCGCCGCGTCTGCGGGGGCAGGGTCGCCGAGGTCCTGACCACCGGTAAGGAGCACGCCATCGACGCCATCCAGCACCGCGCCCACGCTGTCGACGGGCAGATTGGGGAGGATGACGGGTATGCCGCCCGCGCGCCCCAGCGCGTCGGCATACTCGCCGCCGAGGGTGTAAAGATCGGTGTCGGAGCCGAGGTAGGTGGTCACTCGACGCCGCCAGCTCGAGACCGCGATGATGGGCGCTGTCATGAGTCCAGCTCGATCCAGGTGCTCTTGACGTCGACGTATTTGTCGACGGCGCGCGCGCCCTTGTCGCGGCCGAAACCGCTCGCGCCAACGCCGCCGAACGGCATCGACATGTCGCCCTCCTCCCAGCAGTTCACCCAGACGGTGCCGGCGCGCAGCCGGCGGGCGAGCTGATGGACTGCGGAGAGGTCACGGCCCCACACCCCTGCACCGAGGCCGAACGGCGTGCCGTTGGCGACCGCGACGGCCTCGTCGACGGAATCGACCGCGATGACGGAAAGCACCGGGCCGAAGACCTCCTGCTGGGCGATCTCCATGTCGGGGCGCACGCCCGTGAGCACGATGGGAGCGAGGTAGCTGCCTCGGCCCGTGCCGATGTCGAACCGCTCGCCGGTGCCGGCGGCGATGGCGGCGCCATCGGCGACCGCCCGCTCGACGAAGCCGAGGATCTTGGCGAGCTGCGCCTCGCTGACGACGGCGCCGAGTGCGGCGTCACCCGAAAGCGGGTCGGCCGGACGCATGTCATCCGCCTGGGCTATGGCCGCCGCGACGGCCGCGTCGTGCGCCTCACCGAGGACGACCATGCGCGAGGAGGCGCTGCACATCTGGCCCTGGTTGTAGAAGGAGCCCCAGGCGGTCGTGCGACCGGCCTTATCGAGATCCGCGTCGGGCAGTACGACCGAGGCGGACTTGCCGCCGAGTTCGGGCCAGACGCGCTTGCCATTCGACTCGGCGGCGTAGGCGAGGAACCTGCGCCCGACCCCGACCGAGCCGGTGAACGCCACGACATCGACCCCGGGATGGCGTCCGATAGCCTCGCCGACGATGTCGCCGCGGCCCGGCACGATGTTGAGAACCCCGGCGGGGATGCCCGCCTCGAGGGCGAGCTCGCCGAGCACAAGCGCCGACATGCTCGTCTGCTCGGCCGGCTTGAGCACGACGCTGTTGCCCGCGGCGAGCGCCGGGCCGAGCTTCCAGCCCGTCATGGTCAAGGGGAAGTTCCACGGCACGACGGCGCCGACGACACCGGCGGGCTCGCGGGTGACGAGAGCGAGGGCGCCGGGAGTACCGACGTGCGCCTCGTCGCCGAGCTTGTCGGCGAGCTGGCCGTACCAGCGGAGAGTCTGCGCGATGGCGCGCAACTCGACGGCGAGCGCGTCCTGGGCGGGCTTGCCCATCTCGAGCGAGATGCGAAGGGCGAGCTCGCGGGCACGGCTCTCCACGGCGTCGCCGAAGCGCACGAGCGCGCGGCCGCGCTCGGTCGCGGCACGGCGCGACCAGCGGCCGTCGTCGAAGGCGGCGCGGGCCGATGAGACCGCGGCGTCGACGTCGAGCGCGGAGCCCACGGCGACCTCGGCGAGCGCGGCGCCGTCGCGAGGACTGACGACACTGAAGCCCTCATCGGAGCGCGAGGGCTGCAGCTTGCCGTCGACGAACACGCCCGAGCGCCAGGCGAGCTCGGCGGCGGCAAGCTCCCATTCACTCGCGGTTGCGACGGCGTTCAACTGCATGCTCGGCAGCGTACGTGCCAATCGGCCACATAAACAATTTGAATTGATGCTTTTGGCCACCAATGGAACAAGAAATTTACAACTCGGCCATATCCGTCACGAGCATGGGGCCCCGTCGCACAGGGCTGAGTACCACCGCCGTCTGGGTGGTTTCGACCCCGAGGGCGGCCACATCCTCGGTGAGGAATCTGTACAGCGCGCCCTCATCGGCGACCACACAATCGACGAGCATCTGCGCCGCACCGGTGCACGAGGCGCAGAACCGCACGGCAGGATGCCTGGCGAGCGCCGTCCCGACCTGCTCGATGCGGTCGGGACGGACCTGCAGCCAGTTCAGCGCCTCCACCCGGAGACCATGCAGCGCGGGCGCGATCTCGGTGCGCACATGAAGGGCCCCCTGCTCGAAGAGCGCGTCGATGCGCCGCTTGGCAGTCGGGGGGCTCACGCCGATGCGGTCCGCGACGTCACTCGCGGAGGCGCGACCATCAGCAGCGAGATCGGCGACGATCTGCTCTTCTTCGGGCGAGAGCGTGATCGGTTCGCGCGGGCGGGTGCGCGCCGGCTGCCGCCCGCGTAGCTGGGCCAGCACTTCCTCATCGAGCGGCACGACCGTCCAATCATAGCCGGAGCGGAAGAACTTGAGCACCGAGCCGACCTTGACGCTCGTCAGCCCTCCGATAGCGGGCAGGTCCTCAAGAACGAGACGGGCACTGTCTTCCTGCGTACGCGGCATGAGCTGGCAGATGGCATCAGAGCCGCTCTCGATGACCGAGACGCTCGAGGCGTCGCCGCGCTCGGCGATCACGCGGGCGACATCCATCGCTTTGCCTGGCAGGGTGCCGATCTGGATGACGAGTGGCCGCGCTGTGCCGACGATCGTCGTGTCCAGGTAGGTCGACACGCGTACGGCGCCGTCGTCGAGCAGGTGCTGCCCACGCCGGGTGATGGTGCGCACGGGCACGTCAAGGACCTTGGCGATAAGACCCCAGGTTGCCCGACCGTTGGCCTGGAGAGCCACGGCAATGCGCAGATCGAGTTCGTCGAACTCGGAGGCTGATGGCACGCCTTTACGCTAGCGGCCACGTTGAGATATGACCGCGCGCAGTGAACGATCTCATCCCCTAAGCAGCCGATGCGCGCGCAGCGACGGTAGACTGGGCTGTCATGCGGCACCGCGATATCGCCTCCGCTGCGCTCGACTCGTGAGGGCAGGCCACACACCGCAGGCGAGCCGGTCTGATAACCGGTACGGCGGCCAGAAACGAGGAAGCAATGTCTGACGTTCTCATCGACCGTCCCGAGCTCGAAGGCCTCGGCCAGTACGAGTTCGGCTGGTCGGATTCCGACGTGGCAGGCGCCACCGCGCGCCGCGGCCTGAGCGACGACGTCGTCAAGGGCATCTCCGGCATCAAGAACGAACCCGAGTGGATGCTGAAGAACCGCCTCAAGGCGCTCTCCATCTTCGAGAAGAAACCGATGCCCACCTGGGGCGCCGACATCTCCGGCATCGACTTCGACAACATCAAGTACTTCGTGCGCTCGACCGAGAAGCAGGCGCAGAGCTGGGAAGACCTCCCCGAGGACATCCGCAACACCTATGAGAAGCTCGGCATCCCCGAGGCCGAGCGCCAGCGCCTCGTCGCCGGTGTGGCCGCGCAGTACGAATCCGAGGTCGTCTACCACCAGATCCGCGAGGACCTCGAGGCGCAGGGCGTCATCTTCATGGACACCGACACGGCGCTCAAGCAGCACCCCGAATTCTTCGAGGAGTACTTCGGCACCGTCATCCCCGCCGGCGACAACAAGTTCGCCGCGCTCAACACCGCGGTGTGGTCGGGCGGTTCCTTCGTCTACGTGCCCAAGGGCGTCCGCGTCGAGATCCCGCTGCAGGCCTACTTCCGCATCAACACCGAGAACATGGGCCAGTTCGAGCGCACGCTCATCATCGCCGACGAGGGCTCGTACGTGCACTACATCGAGGGCTGCACGGCCCCGATCTACAAGAGCGACTCGCTGCACTCGGCCGTCGTCGAGATCATCGTGAAGAAGAACGCCCGCGTGCGCTACACGACGATCCAGAACTGGTCCAACAACGTCTACAACCTCGTCACCAAGCGGGCCATCGCCCACGAGGGGGCGACGATGGAGTGGATCGACGGCAACATCGGCTCCAAGGTGACGATGAAGTACCCGTCCATCTACCTCGTCGGCGAGAGGGCCAAGGGCGAGACGCTGTCGGTGGCCTTCGCCGGCCCCGGCCAGCACCAGGACGCCGGAGCCAAGATGATCCACATGGCGCCGTACACGCAGTCGTCGATCGTCTCCAAGTCGATCGCCCGCGGCGGCGGGCGCGCCGGCTACCGCGGCGAGGTGCGGGTCGACGCCAACGCCCACCACTCGTCCAACAACGTGCGCTGCGACGCCCTGCTCGTCGACACCATCTCGCGCTCCGACACCTACCCGTCGATCGACATCCGGGTCGACGACGTGCAGCTCGGTCACGAGGCGACCGTGTCGCGCGTCAGCGAGGAGCAGCTGTTCTACCTCATGAGCCGCGGCCTGCCCGAGTCCGAGGCGATGGCGATGATCGTGCGCGGCTTCATCGAGCCGATCGCGCGCGAGCTGCCCATGGAGTACGCCCTCGAACTCAACAAGCTCATCGAGATGGGCATGGAAGGATCGGTCGGCTAGCCGATGACCGTGATCGAGACCGAACCCTCCTTCATCCCCGTCCAGACTCGTTCCGAGCGACCCAAATCCACCATCCGGGACGACTTCGCTGCGCTGACGGGCCGCGAAGCCGCGTTCAAGTACACGCCGGTCGCCGAGCTGTCCGCGCTGTCGGACGGCCCGCTCGACGGCGCTCCGCTGCCCATCCGGGTCAGCGGCGATGCGGTCGGCTTCGCGGCATCCCTCATCGAGCGCACCGACGAGCGCATCGGGGGAGCGGGCCTGCCGGAAGACCGCCTCTCCGCCGCCGCCTGGCAGGCTTTCGACAAGGCGCAGCTTCTCTCCATCACCGGCGAGGACGCGCAGACCGTCACGGTGGTGCGCGACAGCGCCGGCGCCGCGCCCCGCGCCGCGCACACCGTGATCGAGGTCGCCCCCAACGCGCGCGCCACCCTCGTCATCGAGAACTCCGGCGACGCCCAGCTCACCGAGAACGTCGAGGTCCTCGTCGGCGACGGCGCGCACCTCACCCTCGTCACGGTGCAGCAGTGGGCGGATTCCGCGAGGCACGTGGCATCCCACTTCGTCAGGGCCGGCCGCGACGCCACCATCACGCACATCGTCGTCACCCTCGGCGGCGCGCTGGTGCGCCTCAACCCGTCGGCGCACCTCGTCGGCGACGGATCGAGCGCCCAGCTGCTCGGCGCGTACTTCGCCGACGCCGGGCAGCACCTCGAGCACCAGGTCTACGTCTTCCACGAGGGCCCGCACACGACGAGCCGCGTGACCTACAAGGGTGCGCTGCAGGGCAAAGACGCGCACACCGTCTGGATCGGCGACGTGCTCATCGGCCCGAAGGCCGTCGGCACCGACTCGTACGAGCAGAACCGCAATCTCGTGCTCACCGAGGGGGCCCGCGCCGACTCCGTACCGAACCTCGAGATCGAAACGGGCGACATCATCGGCGCCGGCCACGCCAGCGCGACGGGCCGCTTCGACGACGAGCAGCTCTTCTACCTGGAGTCGCGCGGCATCCCCGAGGAGGAGGCGCGCCGTCTCGTCGTACGCGGATTCCTCGCCGAGATCGTGCAGCAGATCGGCGTGCCCGAGCTCGAAGAGCGCCTGACATCGGCCATCGAAGCAGAACTCTCGGAAGCTTCGGTCGCATGACCCGGAACAAGGTCGCCGCTGTCGAGGAGATCGCGGTCAACGAGCCCAAGCGCGTCGTCGTCGACGGCGTCGCCATCGCCCTCGTCAAGGACTCGGCAGGCGACATCCACGCCATCGGCGACGCGTGCACGCACGGCGACATCTCGCTCGCCGACGGCTTCGTCGAAGGCGACTCGCTGGAGTGCTGGGCCCACGGTTCGCGCTTCTCGCTCCTCACCGGCAAGCCCCTCAACTTACCGGCCTTCGAGCCGGTTCCCGTCTTCGAGGTCGTTGTCGAGGATGGCGACATCCTCATCGACCCGTCCGTCAAGAAAGCGCTGTAGACCATGTCAGTCCTCGAGATCAGAGATCTTAAGACCACCGTCAAGACCGAGCAGGACGTCAAGGAGATCCTCCGCGGCGTCGACCTCACCGTGAAGTCGGGCGAGGTGCACGCCATCATGGGCCCCAACGGCTCGGGCAAGTCGACCCTCGCGTACACGATCGCCGGCCACCCCAAGTACACCGTCACCGGCGGCACCATCACCCTCGACGGCGAGAACGTCCTCGCGATGACCGCCGACCAGCGCGCCCGCGCGGGCCTCTTCCTCGCCATGCAGTACCCCGTCGAAATCCCCGGCGTGACGAACACCAACTTCCTGCGCACCGCCAAGACGGCGATCGACGGCACGGCGCCCTCGATCCGCACCTGGGGCAAGGACGTCACAGCGGCCATGGACCGGCTCCGCATGGACTCGTCCTTCGCCTCGCGCAACGTCAACGAAGGCTTCTCCGGCGGCGAGAAGAAGCGCAACGAGATCCTGCAGCTCGAGCTCCTCAGGCCGAAGTTCGCCGTCCTCGACGAGACGGATTCCGGCCTCGACGTCGATGCGCTGAAGATCGTGTCCGAGGGCGTCAACCGCGCGCACGAGGCCACCGGCCTCGGCATCCTGCTCATCACCCACTACACGCGCATCCTGCGCTACATCCACCCCGACTTTGTCCACGTCTTCGTCGCCGGCCGTGTCGCCGAGGAGGGCGGCCCCGAGCTCGCCGATCGCCTCGAGGACGAGGGCTACGACCGCTACGTCGCGGCCGCGAGCGCCAACTGAGACGTAGGCTGGAACCATGGCGAGTTCGTTGACGGCGGAGCGCTTCGATCAGGTGACCGAAGCGCTGAAAGACGTCGTCGACCCGGAGCTCGGCGTCAACATCGTCGACCTCGGTCTCATCTACGACCTGGCGTGGGATGACGACGCCGACGCCCTCGTCATCTCCATGACGCTCACCAGCGCGGGCTGCCCGCTCACCGACGACATCGAGGACCAGACGGCCAACGCCCTCGACGGCATCGCGGACCGGTTCCGCATGAACTGGGTGTGGATGCCGCCGTGGGGCCCCGAGCGCATCACCGACGACGGGCGCGACATGATGCGCGCGCTCGGCTTCGCCATGTGACCCAATCCGCTCACCGAACTGCCTGCGCGGCGGGCGGCCCCTGCCGCGTCCGCGAGAATTGACCCATGCTTGCCGTTTCCAACCTCGAGATCCGAGTCGGGGCGCGCACCCTCATGTCCGGCGTCGACTTCCGGGTGCAGCGCGGTGACAAGATCGGTCTCGTCGGGCGCAACGGCGCCGGCAAGACGACGCTGACGAAGGTGCTCGCCGGCGACCTGGCACCGACCGAGGGCACGGTCGAGCGAACCGGCGAGCTCGGCTACCTGCCGCAGGACCCGCGCGCCGCCGACCCGGCGGTGCTCGCCCGCACCCGCATCCTCGACGCCCGCGGGCTGGGCTCGCTGCTCGTCGGCATGAACGAGCAGACGCTCCTCATGGGCGATCCGGACGCGGATGTCGCGGCCAAAGCCATGCGCCGCTACGCGAACCTCGAAGAGCGCTTCCAGACCCTCGGCGGCTACTCCGCCGAGGCGGAGGCCGCCGCGATCGCCTCGAACCTCAGCCTGCCGGATCGCATCCTCGATCAGCCGCTCGGAACGCTCTCCGGTGGCCAGCGCCGGCGCATCGAGCTCGCCCGCATCCTCTTCTCGGATGCCGAGACGATGATCCTCGACGAGCCGACGAACCACCTCGACGCCGACTCCGTGGTCTGGCTGCGCGACTTCCTCAAGGGCTACCAGGGCGGTTTCATCGTCATCTCGCACGATGTCGCGCTCGTCGAGGAGGCGGTGAACAAGGTCTTCTACCTCGATGCGAACCGCCAGGTCATCGACATCTACAACATGGGGTGGAAGAGGTACCTGCAGCAGCGCGCTGCCGACGAGGAGCGGCGCAAGAAGGAGCGCGTCAACGTCGAGAAGAAGGCGACCGCGCTGCAGCTGCAGGCGGCCCGCTTCGGCGCGAAGGCGACAAAGGCCGCCGCCGCGCACCAGATGGTCGCCCGCGCCGAGCGGATGCTTTCGGGCCTCGAGGACGTCCGGCAGGCCGACCGGGTCGCGAAGCTGCGCTTCCCCGAGCCCGCGCCGGTGGGCAAGACCCCGCTCATGGGCTCGGATCTGTCGAAATCGTACGGTTCGCTCGAGATCTTCACGGCGGTCGACCTCGCCATCGACCGCGGCGCCAAGGTCGTCATCCTCGGCCTCAACGGCGCCGGCAAGACGACGCTGCTGCGCATCCTCGCCGGGGTGGACGCCCCCGATACCGGCGAGATCATCGCCGGCCACGGGCTCAAGATCGGCTACTACGCCCAGGAGCACGAGACGATCGACGTGACGCGCTCGGTGCTCCAGAACATGGTGAGTGCGTCACCGCAGCTCACCGAGACCGAGGCCCGGCGCGTGCTCGGCTCGTTCCTCTTCACCGGCGACGACGTGCTGAAACCCGCCGGGGTCCTCTCCGGCGGCGAGAAGACGCGCCTGGCCCTCGCGATGCTCGTCGTCTCGGCGGCCAACCTGCTGCTGCTCGACGAGCCGACGAACAACCTCGACCCGGCATCCCGCGACGAGATCCTCGACGCGCTCGCGCACTACTCCGGTGCCGTCGTGCTCGTCTCGCACGACCACGGCGCCGTCGAAGCCTTGAACCCCGAACGCGTCCTCGTCATGCCCGAGGGCACCGAGGACATCTTCACGAGGGAGTACCTCGAGCTCGTGGAGCTCTCGTAGGAGACGGCGCGATTCGCTACGCGAATCGCTCGCACGTCCG
>JAJYBG010000140.1 GCA_021779075.1 Actinomycetes bacterium
CGATCTGGGCGCCCTTCAAGCGCGTCTGGGGGTCGAGATCGACCCTGCCCTGCTCACCCAGGCCGTCACGCACCGCTCCTGGGCGTACGAGCACGGTGGGGCCGCGCACAACGAGCGCCTCGAGTTCCTCGGCGACTCGGTGCTCGGCCTCGCCGTCACGACCAAGCTCTACGCCGAGTTCCCCGACTATGACGAAGGCGATCTCGCCAAGCGCCGTGCCGCGCTCGTGAGCGGTGCGGCACTCACCGAGGTCGCGCGCGACCTCGGCCTCGGCGCCTTCCTCCTGCTCGGCCGCGGCGAAGCGGCGAGCGGCGGGGCCGCGAAGGCGTCCATCCTCGCCGACGCCGTCGAGGCGATCATCGGCGCCGCCTACCTGTCGGCGGGGCGGGACGCCGCGACCGCTCTCGTCCTGCGACTCATCGCCCCCCTTGAGGCCGCCCCGGGGCGCTTCGGCGCCGCGCTCGACCCGAAGACATCCCTCCAGGAGCTCGCCGACCGCCTCGGCGCCGAACCGCCCCGGTACGAGGTCGAGGGCACCGGTCCCGACCACGCCCGCATCTTCGTCGCCACGGTGACCGTCGGCGGCATCGCCCCCGCGGTCACCGCGCGCGCCGAAGGCACGAGCAAGAAGCACGCCGAAATGGCCGCCGCCCTCGAGGCGTGGACACTGCTGGGTGCCCGAGCTTCCTGAGGTCGAGGTCGTCCGCCTCGGCCTCGCCCCCGCCGTCACCGGCGCGCTCGTCACCGGCGTCGACGTGCTCGACGACCGGGCGCTCACCCGCCACGACCGCGCGCTCGGGGAATTCGAGGACGCGCTCGTCGGCCGGCGAATCCTCGGCACGGCCAGACGAGGGAAGTTCCTCTGGATGCCGCTTTCCCTTTCCGATCGCCGAGCAGCGCCGCAGGCGCGTATCGGGGCGGGTTTCGACACGCCGGCTTCGCCGGCTGCTCGACCGGCGGCTCTGCTGGCGCACCTGGGCATGACCGGCCAGCTGCTGCTGCGCACCCCGGACGCGCCGCGCGCGGCGCACCTCAGGGTTCGGATCACCCTCGAGCATCCCGAGCACGGCGAGATCGCCGTCCACTTCGTCGATCAGCGCACCTTCGGCTCGCTCGCCGTCGACCGGCTGGTGTCGGCGGATTCCGGGGGAGAGGTCCCGACCCAGGTCGCGCACATCGCCCGCGACCCGCTCGACGCGCTGTTCGACGATGCCGCCTTCGTCGCCGCGCTGTGCCGGAAGGACAGCGCTGTCAAACGGGTGCTGCTCGACCAGACCGTCGTCAGCGGGGTGGGCAACATCTACGCCGACGAGGCGCTCTGGGCCGCCCGCATCCACCCCCAGCGCATCGCGAAGACGCTGAGCGCGCGCCAGGCGCGCACCCTGCTCGCCGAGGTGCACGCGGTGTTCCAGAGGGCGCTCGCCGAGGGCGGCACGAGTTTCGACGCGCAGTACGTCAACGTCAACGGCCAGGCGGGCTACTTCGCCCGGTCGCTGGGCGCCTACGGGCGCACCGGGCAGCCCTGCCCGCGCTGCGGCACCGCCATCGTTCGAGTGGCCTTCGCGAACCGCTCAAGCCACTTCTGTCCGCGCTGCCAACGGCTCTGAACCGGTGAAGTCCTGTCGGCAGGGCCCCGAGACGAGGTGCGGGCGACTCTGCTCGGGCTGAGATTCGGGCGACACGCCGACCCGGGTCGTGCGCTGCACGGCGTGTCGCCCGCGCTTGAGCCCGAGTGCTACAGCCGCTTCTGGAACACAGCCTGCGCGAGGAAGGGTTCGAAGCCCAGCGCCTCGTTGATGTCGAGCATGTGCCGGTTCTCCTCGGCGTTCTGCGTGGTGACGAAGTGGTAGCCGGGGTGCTCGACCTGGAAGCGGAGCAGATTCGCCGCCTTCATGAGCATCCCGAGCGCATGGCCCCGGTGGGCACGATCGACGTAGGTCCAATACTGGGAGGCATAGCCGGTGCCGCCCGAATCCGCGGGCAGGCCGGCGAGTTCCGTGAGGCCGACGAGCCGGCCGGATGGCTCGTGCACGGCCCCCGCGACCGACCAGTCCATGCCCTGCCCGACGCGGTGCGCGAGCTCGTCGACGAGCCGATCGACGCTCCAGGGCATCTCCGGCATCGCGACGCCGCCGGTCGGCGCATCCTGCGTCATCAGCGTGTACATCCGCGCCAGATCCTCGTGCCACTGCGCCGGGGCATCGGCCTGCCAGAAGACGAGGCGGTAGTCGGCGCCGGCCTTGGCCGCGGCGGTCGCGACCGCCTCGGCGAGCAGCGCGGCCGAGACCGGCAGTGCGATCCGGCTGGTGCGGTCGACCTGCTCGAGCGCATAGCCGCGGCTCAGCGCGAGGCGGACGCCCGGCGCGCCCGCCGGCACCGCGCCGGCTCCGCTCGCGGCTGCGATGGTCGGACCCGGCTCGTCGGCGACCTCGAACTCGGCGACGACGGTCGTGCGCCCCTCGGCGAGGCACAGCGCCTCGAGCGCGTCGAGCAGTGCGGCGCCGATGCCCAGCCCGCGGTGGTTGGGGTGGACGAGCACGCGGATGTAGGAGAAGGCGAGGTCCTCCGTCGCGGGATCCTGTCCGGAATTCGCGATGGCGACGATCTCCCCGTCGCGGCGCGCCACCAGCGCCAGCTGCCGGGCCTCGCCGGCATCGTTCCAGTCGCCGAGCAGGAACTCCGGGCTGCAGTCCTGGAGGTGCTCGCCGCCGACGGCGAGGCCCGCGTTGCGCACCTCGGCGAAGTGCACCCAGTCGTCCCACCCCTCGTGGCCGACGGCCTTCGGCCAGCGGTACGGCTCGATGGTGAAGTCGGGCACGACGATCTCCTCGGTCTGCGGCAGGCGAGCCGATCAGGCTACGGCCGCGCCGAGGCATCCGGCAAGGTCAGAGTTGTTTCCGGAACGTGCCCTCGAGGTGCAGCGGCTTGAAGCCCAGCTGGCGGTTGACCTCAGCCATGCCCTGCTCCTCCTCCGGGTTGTAGGTGATGAGGGCGTGCATGAACGGGTGCTGCGACTGGAACCAGCGCAGATGCGCCGCCTTGAGCAGCTTGCCGAGGCCGCGACTGCGATGCGCGTCGGCGACATGGCTCCAGTACTGGTGGTAGTAGCCGGGCAGGCCGTCTTCCGGCGAGATGCTGCCGAGCTCGGAGAGACCGACGAGGTGCCCGCTCGGAGCATGCTCGATCGCCGAGTTGAACCAGGTCTCGTGCCAGAGGCTGCGGCGCTGCTCGTCCTCGACGAGGCGTTTCACCGTCCACAGCCCAGAATGGCCGTCGATGGTGACGGATGGCAGGTGCCCGGCAGCCTCGGACTTGAGCGCGGCGACGTCGACCAGCCAGTGCTCCGGCGTCTCGTTGCGCCAACGCACCAGCCGATAGTCGCTCCCCGCGCGCCGCGCCGACGTGGCCTGGATGCCGGCCAGGAACTCGTCCGCGACCGGAAGGCGCAGAATGCTCACCCGGCTCACGAGTACGAGTTCGAACCCGCGCTTGGAGAGGAAGCGGACGGTGGGCTCCCCGGCCGGCATCGAGCCGAAGCCGCTCGGCGGC
>JAJYBG010000141.1 GCA_021779075.1 Actinomycetes bacterium
GAGCCGGATGCCGAGATCGGCAGGACCGTGACCGGCGAATCGCACGCCTGGGTCGAGTGGTTCTGCGGCGAGTGGACCGGGTTCGACCCCACCAACCAGATCGCCATCGGCGACCGGCACGTGCTCATCGGGCGTGGCCGCGACTACGACGACGTCGCGCCCATCCGCGGGGTCTACGCCGGAGCCGGCTCGTCGCAGACCTTCGTGACGGTCGAGATCACCCGCGAGGGGTAGCTCCACCGCTACAGCCGCTCGTCGATCCAGGCGAGCTGGTCGGCGAAGACCTGCTCCTTGTTGAGCTCGTTCTGCACCTCGTGCCGGGCGCCCTCGTAGACGTGCACGGTCACATCGGTCAGTGCGGCGCGGCCGCGGTACGCCTCGGCGAGCGCGACGGCCGACTTCTCGCCGCCGAGCGGATCGTCCGCGCCGACCTGGATGAGCAGCGGGATGTCGTGCTCGGCGGCGAGGCCGCGTGCCGGGCGTCCGTAGAGCTTGAGCCCCTCGACCACCCCGAGGGTCTTGATCACGTCCGCGGAGAAGTACAGCGGGTCGTTCGCCACTGCGCGCACGACCTCCTCGTCGCGGCTGAGCCACTCCAGGCCGGTTGCGCCGGGCTTCGACTTCCAGCGCTTGTTGAAGTCGAATCCGTTCATCGTCAGCGGTGTGCGGTAGGCGGTGCCGGTGAGGATCGCGAGCGCGTACTCGTCGGGGTCGCGATCGATGATGCGCTGGGCCATGAGCGAGCCCCAGGAGTGCGCGTAGAGGATCACCGGCAGGCCGGGATTCGCCGCCGTGGCGATCGCGGTGAGGTGCAGGATGTCGGCCTCGGCGGCGCGGAGCCCGCCGGGCCCGAGGTGCCCGAAATCCTTGCCGCGCAGCCCCCACTGGCCGACGCCGGTGGCGCCGTGGCCGCGATGGTCGTCGGCGTAGACGCTGAAGCCGTGCGCGTTGTAGAAGGCGGCGACGTGCTCGTAGCGCAGGGCATGCTCGCCGAGGCCGTGCGCGATCTGGACGACCGCGCGCGGGGAATCCGCAAGCCACTCGTAGTAGGTGATGACGACGCCCTCGTCGTCGGTGAACTGCTTCGTCACGCGCGGCACAGGCCTATCTTGGCTCAGAAAATAGTTACCATGTGTTAACAATGCGTGCGATGTTCCGCTCTCTCGCCCACTCGAACTACCGGATCTGGTTCGCTGGTGCGCTGGTGTCGAACATCGGCACCTGGATGCAGCGCACCGCCCAGGACTGGATCGTCCTCACCGACCTCTCCGGTGGCTCGGCGACCTCCGTCGGCGTGACGATGGCGCTGCAGTTCGGCCCTCAGCTGCTGCTTCTTCCGCTCACCGGCTACACCGCCGACCGCGTCGACAAGCGCAAGCTGCTCATGATCACGCAGGCCGGCATGGGCGTGCTCGGGGCCGTCCTCGCCGTGCTCACCCTCAGCCACACCGTGCAGCTCTGGCACGTCTACCTGCTCGCGTTCCTGCTCGGCTGCTTCGCGGCGTTCGACGCCCCGGCCCGCCAGACCTGGGTGACCTCGCTCGTCGAACGGGACGATCTCGCCAACGCCGTCGGCCTCAACTCGGCCTCGTTCCAGGCCGCGCGCCTCATCGGCCCTGCGGTCGCCGGCCTTCTCGTGGCGTGGGTCGGCGCCGGCTGGGTCTTCGCGATCAACGCGCTGAGCTTCGCCGCGGTGCTCGTGTCGCTCCTCCGCATCCGCGAGATCGTCCCGGATTCCGCCCGCGGCCGCCCCCGCGCATCCGGCGGCCTCCTCGGCGGGTTCCGCTACATCGCCCGCCGCCGGGACTTCGTCATCGTGCTCACCGTGATCTTCGTCATCGGCACCTTCGGCCTCAACTTCCCCATCTACGCCGCGACGATGTCGACCGAGGTCTTCCACGCCGGTGCCGGGGTTTACGGGGTGCTCTCCAGCGAGATGGCGATCGGCTCGGTGGCCGGGGCGCTGCTCGCCGCGCGGCGCGAGAAGCCCCGTCTCGCGCTGCTCGCGGCGGGGTGCCTCGCCTTCGGGGTGTTCCTTGGGGTGGCCGCGGTGATGCCGCAGTACTGGCTGTTCGGAATCCTGCTCATCGCCGTCGGCCTGGTCTCGCAGACGATCATGACGACGGCGAACTCGTACCTGCAGCTCACCTCGGACCAGGAGGTGCGCGGGCGCGTCATGGCGATCTACCTCGCGGTGTTCATGGGCGGCACCCCGATCGGCGCGCCGATCGTCGGATGGGTGGCGGACGCCCTCGGCCCGCGCTGGGGTCTCGGGGTGGGAGCTGCGTCGGGCGTCGTGGGCGCCGCGATCGCCGGCGCGTACCTGCTGCGCCGATCGCCGACGCGATCGACCTCGTTCCGGCCTGCGACGACGCCGACGCGTGAGCCGCCGCGGTCTTAGGCTGGACCGATGCACGGTGAGTACAAGGTGCCGGGGGGCAAGCTCGTCGTCGTCGACCTCGACGTCATCGACGGGCGGATGGAGAACGCCCGCGTGGCCGGCGACTTCTTCCTCGAACCCGACGACGCGCTCGACGACATCGACGGGGCGCTGAACGGTCTGCCCGAGAACGCCGACGCGAAGACCATCGCGGACGCGGTGCGCGCCGCGCTGCCCCAGGGCGCGCAGCTGCTCGGCTTCTCGCCCGAGGCGATCGCCACCGTCGTGCGCCGTTCGCTCGCTCACGCGACGACGTGGACCGACTACAACTGGGAGATCATCCAGCCGGGGCCCCTGCCGCCGCGCGTACACCTCGCCCTCGACGAGGTGCTCACCGAGGAGGTTGCGATCGGCACGCGCGGGCCGACGCTGCGATTCTGGGAGTGGGATGAATCCGCCGTCGTCCTCGGCTCCTTCCAGTCGGTGAAGAACGAGGTCGACTCGGATGACTCGAAGAAGTGGGGCTTCGACGTCGTGCGCCGCATCTCGGGCGGCGGCGCGATGCTCATGGAGAAGGGCACGGTCGTCACCTATTCGCTCTACGTGCCGGCTGATCTCGTGCAGGGCATGACCTTCGCCGACAGCTACGCCTTCCTCGACGAGTGGGCGATCATCGGCCTGCGGGAGCTTGGCATCGACGCGTCGTACGTGCCGCTCAACGACATCGCGAGCCCCGCGGGCAAGATCGGGGGGGCCGCGCAGAAGCGCATCGGCGGGGCATCCGGCGCGGTGCTGCACCACGTCACGATGAGCTACGACATGGACGGCCGGAAGCTCATCGAGGTGCTGCGCATCGGCCGCGAGAAGATCTCCGACAAGGGCATCGCCTCGGCTGCGAAGCGCGTCGACCCCTTGCGCTCGCAGACGGGATTGGCCCGGGATGAGATCATCACGCGGCTGGAGGGGACCTTCGCGCGGCTCTACGGCGCGAAGCCTGGCGTGCTGCGCCCCGAGGAGCTCGCCGCCGCGGAGGAGCTGGTGCGCACCAAGTTCGCCACCGATGAGTGGCTGTACCGCGTTCCCTGAGCGCCCCTGACTTCGGTTCGGCGCCGAGCCGACTGGATGATCCG
>JAJYBG010000142.1 GCA_021779075.1 Actinomycetes bacterium
CTGGTGTTCGAACTGGCCGGCACCGACACGCCGCGCGAATCCCTGGAGAAGACGCGGGCCGTCCGCGAGCGTTTCGAGTCGCTCCTGGCCCTGCCCTTCGACTCGCGCGCTTCGAGTGCTCGCCCAGGGCACCCCGAGCAAGGTCGAGGGGTGAGCCTCGAGCCCTGAGCCTCGAGCCCCGCCTTCGCCCCCGGGGCTACGGCGGGCAGGCCTTGAGCCTCGAGCCCTTTTGTGAGCCTATGAAGATCGGTCTCGTGTCCCTCGGCTGTCCCAAGAACCTCGTGGACTCGGAGGTCATGCTCGGCCTGGCGCGGCAGGCGGGGCACACCGTCACGGCCGATCCGGCCGAGGCCGACGTGCTCGTCGTCAACACCTGCGCGTTCATCGAGCCGGCGCGGGAGGAATCGGTGTCGGCCATCCTCGAGATGGCCGCCCACAAGACCGGCGGCCGGTGCCGCCGCCTGGTCGTAACCGGCTGCATGGCCGAGCGCTACCGCGACGAGCTGCGCCGGGAGATGCCCGAGATCGACGTGGTGCTGGGGACGGGCGAGGTGCCCCGGATCGTCGAGGCGCTGCAAGGCAGGGCTGAAATCCTGCCCGGCGCGAAACCCGCTTACCTCTACACCGACCGCACGCCCCGCGTGCTGACGACGCCCGCGCACCTGGCCTACGTGAAGATCGCCGAGGGCTGCAACTACAAGTGCGCCTTCTGCGTCATCCCACGGCTGCGGGGACGGTACCGGAGCCGGTCGGTCCGCTCGGTCGTGCGCGAGGCGGAGGCGCTGGCCGCGCGGCGCGTGAAGGAGCTGATCCTGGTGTCGCAGGACAGCACGTACTTCGGGGCCGACCGCGGCGAGCGCGGCGCCCTGGCCCGCCTGCTCCGGCGGCTGAACGCGGTGGACGGGATCGAGTGGATCCGGGTCCTGTACCTCTACCCGACGACCATCACGGCGGCGACGCTCGAGGCCATGGCGGAGTGCGACAAGGTGTGCAAGTACGTGGACCTGCCACTCCAGCACGCCTCGGACACGGTGCTGCGCCGGATGCGGCGGCCGGGCACGCGGGCGGGATACGCCCGGCTCATCGACCGGATCCGCTCGACGGTTCCCGGCGTCACGCTGCGCTCGACGTTCATCGTCGGCTTCCCGGGCGAGACCGAGGCGGAGTTCGCCGATCTCGGCCGTTTCATCGAAGCGGCCGGCTTCGACCACCTCGGCGTCTTCACCTACTCGCACGAGCCGGGCACCTCGGCCGGCCGGCTGGCCGACGACGTGCCGCGGCGGGTGAAGCTCGGGCGCCAGCGGCTGCTGATGACGGCCCAGAAGAGGCGGGTGGCCGCCGCGAGCCGCCGGAGGGTCGGCGAGCGGGTTCGCGTCCTGGTGGACGGCCCGTCGGCCGAGCATCCGCTGGTCCTGTCGGGCCGGCTGGCCTCGCAGGCGCCCGACATCGATCCGGTCGTGTACCTGACCGACGCGGACCCGGCCGCCTGCCGGCCCGGGACGTTCGTTGACGGCGTGGTGACGGCGGCGCGCGGGTACGACCTGGTGGTCCGTCCGTTGCCCGGCGGAAAAACCGCGTGATATACTGACTTGCTTCGGGTGTCGAGGCTGGGAGGCAACTGGAGTGGGCCGGTGCCCACTTTTTGTGTTTTGGGGTCACCGTGGAGCGCCTCGATCACGTGCGTGAGCTCGCCGAACGGGTCGCCCGGACGTACGGGCTCGAGATCTTCGACGTGCAGTTTCGCCGCGAGGCGCCGGGCTGGGTGCTGCGCGTCGTCGTAGACCGCCAGGGCCTCGCCGACACGCAGGCGAAACCGGGGTCCCCGGCCGACTCGGTCGGCGTGGACGACTGCCGGAACGTCAGCAGCGATCTCGGCGCGCTGCTCGACGTCGAGGACGCGATCGACCGGGCGTACACGCTCGAGGTCAGTTCGCCGGGCCTCGACCGGCCGCTGCGTCACGCGGGGGACTACGAGCGGTTCCGCGGGCGGCTGGCCCAGGTGGTGACGGCCGAGCCGGTGGAGGGGCAGACGCACTTCCGCGGGCGGATCCAGGGGATCGATGCGGGTGACGTCGTGCTCGCCTACGAGGGCGGCCGGCAGGTGCGCGTGCCGCTGGCCCTCGTCTCGCGCGCGCGGCTCGACGTCGAGTTCTGACGCGCCAGGTTCGTTCAGAGAGTTATGAGCAATCCGACACTGCAGCAGACCATCGAGGCGCTGGCCAAGGAAAAGGGGATCGAGCCCGAGGTCATCGTCTCCGCGATCGAAGAGGCGGTGAAGACCGCGTCGCGGAGGTACTACAAGACCGCCGAGGACCTGCACGCGCGGTTCAACCTCGAGACGGGCCAGGTGGAGTTGTTCGCGGTCAAGCAGATCGTCGCCGAGGTGACCGACGAGGCCACCGAGGTGTCGCTGGCCGAGGCGCAGCAGCTGTACGGCGACGAGGCCGAGATCGGGATGGAGATCGAGTTCCCGAAGTCGACCGAGGTGCTCGGCCGCATCGCCGCCCAGACGGCCAAGCAGGTCATCTTCCAGAAGGTCCGCGAGGCCGAGCGCGAGAACATCTTCGCCGAGTACAACCAGCGCATCGGCGAGGTCGTCAACGGCACGATCAAGCGGTTCGAGAACGGCGACCTCATCGTCGAGCTGGGCCGGATCGAGGCCGTGCTGCCGCGCAAGGAGCAGTCCCGCGCCGAGAGCTACTCGCCCGGCGAGCGGCTCCGCGCCGTCATCCGCACGGTGAACCGCAGCGCGAAGGGGCCGCAGATCGTGCTGTCGCGCACCGACGCCGCCCTGCTCATCAAGCTGTTCGAGCAGGAGGTGCCGGAGATCTACGACGCCACCGTGGTCATCAAGGGCGCCGTGCGCGAGGCCGGCGACCGCGCCAAGGTCGCCGTGTACTCCCGCGAGCGCGACGTGGACCCGGTCGGCGCCTGCGTCGGCATGAAGGGCACGCGCGTCCAGGCCATCATCCGCGAACTGCGCGGCGAGAAGATCGACATCGTCGAGTGGTCCGAGGACCCGGTGACGTTCGTCACCAACGCCCTGAGCCCGGCCAAGGTGCAGCGCGTCTCGATCGTCGACGACCACGAGCGCGTGATGGAGGTCGTCGTCGAGGACAAGCAGCTGTCGCTGGCGATCGGCAAGAAGGGGCAGAACGTCCGCCTGGCCGCCAAGCTGAGCGGCTGGCGCATCGACATCAAGAGCGAGGAAGAGAAGCGCAAGGAGGTCGAGGCGCAGCTCGAGGGGATGGACGTGTTCGGCGAGAGCGGCGGGGAGGGCGAGGCGCCCGTGCCCGAGCTGGCGCTGCCGGACATCCACGACGAGGTCGTCGCCAGCCTGCGCGAGGCCGGCTACACGTCGGCCGAGATGGTCGCCGCCGCGACCCTCGAGGAGCTGACGGCCGTGCCGGGCATCGACGAGGGCACGGCAGAGAGCGTGCTGGCCGCCGCGCAGGCCGTGATGGAAGAGGCGGCCGAGGCCGCGCGGCAGG
>JAJYBG010000143.1 GCA_021779075.1 Actinomycetes bacterium
GCCGGCCTTCCGGCCTGCGACCGACGCCTTGCCCGTCGACTTCTTGGCGACGCCGACCCACTCGCCCGACGCCCCCTCCCGGGCGACGAGCTTGTAGACCATGCCCGCCGCCGACGCCCCGGAGCCGGTGACGACGGAGGTGCCGACGCCGAAGGAGTCCACCGGCGAACCTGTCAGGGCCGCGATCGCGAACTCGTCGAGGTCGTTCGTCACCGTGATCTTCGTGTTCACGGCCCCGAGGGCGTCGAGCTGGGCGCGCACAGATCTCACGAGCTTGGGCAGGTCGCCGGAATCCAGCCGCACCGCGCCGAGCCGAGGGCCGGCCACTCGCACGGCGGTCTCGATCGCGGTGTGCACGTCGTACGTGTCGACGAGGAGTGTCGTGCCGACACCCAGGGCCGCGACCTGCGCGCGGAACGCCTCCTCCTCGGAGTCGTGCAGCAGCGTGAAGGCGTGCGCGGCAGTTCCCATCGTCGGGATGCCCCATTTCCGCCCCGCCTCGAGATTCGACGACGTCGCGAACCCGGCGATGTACGCGGCGCGGGTGGCGGCGACGGCGGCGTCCTCGGAGGCGCGGCGCGAGCCCATCTCGGCGAGCGGGAGGCCGTGCGCGGCCTGCACCATGCGCGAGGCGGCCGTGGCGACGGCCGAGTCGTAGTTCAACACCGAGAGGACCAGAGTCTCGAGCAGCACCGCCTCGGCGAAGGTGCCTTCGACGGAGAGCAGCGGCGAGCCGGGGAAGTAGATCTCGCCCTCCCGATAGCCGTTGATCGTGCCGTTGAACCGGAACGAGGCGAGCCAGTCGATCGTCGCCGGGCGCACCACGTCGTGGTCGGCGAGCCAGGACAGCTCGGCATCCCCGAACCGGAAGTCGCCGATCAGCGACAGCAGTCGCCCGGTGCCTGCGACGACGCCGTAGCGGCGCTCGAGCGGCAGGCGCCGGGCGAACACCTCGAACACCGACCGCCTCGACGCCGTCCCGTCGAGCAGCGCGGCGTCGAGCATCGTCAGCTCGTACCGGTCGGTCAGCAGCGCCGTCGAAGTCACAGTGCTTATCTTCGCGCCGGTCCTCACCCGGCGCGAGACGGTCGGGCGCGATTCGCCGCGCAGGTCGCCGAATCGCTGATTGCCGGGAGGGCGGGCGTGTCGTCGGCCGCCGGTGACAAGGCTCGAGACCCGGCAATCAGCGGTTCGGCGGCGTGTACGCCGAACCGCGGAGCGACTCGCGCCCGGCAAGGACGGGCGCGACAATAGGAACATGGACGCGCCGATCGGCATCTTCGACTCGGGCGTCGGCGGCCTCACCGTCGCGCGGGCAGTGCGCGACCAGCTGCCGAACGAATCGGTCCTCTACATCGGCGACACGCTCCACTCGCCCTATGGTCCCAAGCCCATCGCCGAGGTGCGCCGCTATGCCCTGGACGCTCTCGACACGCTCGTCGACCAGGGCGTCAAGATGCTCGTCATCGCCTGCAACACCGCTTCGAGCGCGATGCTGCGGGATGCCCGCGAGCGCTACGCGCTGCCCGTCGTCGAGGTCATTCAGCCCGCCGTCCGCCGTGCGGTCGCCACGACCCGCACCGGGCGCGTCGGCGTCATCGGAACGGTCGGCACCGTGAACTCGCGCGCCTACGAGGACGCCTTCGCCGCCGCGCCCGACCTCACGATCGTCTCGCAGGCGTGCCCGCTCTTCGTCGAGTTCGTCGAGGCGGGCGTGACGAGCGGCCCCGAGCTGCTCGCCGTCGCCGAGGAGTACCTCGAGCCGCTCCGGCACGCCGACATCGACACCCTCGTGCTCGGCTGCACGCACTACCCCTTCCTCAAGGGGCTCATCTCCTATGTCATGGGCGACGGCGTCGCCCTCGTGAGCTCCGACGTCGAGACCGCGAACGATGTGTACCGCACGATCGTCGGTCGGGGCCTGGAGCGCCGCTCCACGCTGCCGCCTGTCATCCGCTACGAGACCACCGGGGCCGACACCGAGGAGTTCCAGCTCCTCGCCAACCGGATGCTCGGCCTCCAGGTCCGCGGTGTCGACCACGTCGAGACGGGCGCGATCGAGCTGTAGTGATTTTCGCGCCGGTCGCTTCGCGATTCGGCGTGCCCGCCGCCGAATCGCTGATGGCCGGTCGGACGCATACGTTGACTAGCCTTTTGACGTGAGCAACGAAACCCGAGCCGACGGCCGCGCCCCCACCGATCTCCGCCCCGTGACCATCGAGCGCGGCTGGAGCAAGCAGGCCGAGGGCAGCGCGCTCATCTCGTTCGGCGAGACGCGGGTGCTGTGCACGGCGTCCTTCACCAACGGCGTGCCGCGCTGGCTTGCCGGCAAGGGCAAGGGCTGGGTCACCGCCGAGTACGCGATGCTGCCCCGTGCGACGAACGAGCGCAGCGACCGCGAGTCGATGAAGGGCCGGGTCGGAGGCCGCACGCATGAGATCAGCCGTCTCATCGGTCGGAGCCTACGCGCCATCGTCGACACCAAGGCTCTCGGCGAGAACACCATCGTCATCGACTGCGATGTGCTCCAGGCCGACGGCGGCACCCGCACCGCCTCGATCACCGGCGCCTACATCGCCCTCGTCGACGCGATCGAGTGGGGCCGCAGCAAGGGTTTCATCGGCAAGAACGCGACGCCGCTGCTGGATTCCATCTCCGCGGTCTCCGTCGGCATCGTCGACGGCACCCCCCTGCTCGACCTCGCCTACGTCGAGGACTCCCGCGCCGAGACCGACATGAACATCGTCGTCACCGGCCGCGGGCTCTTCGTTGAGGTGCAGGGCACGGCCGAGGGCGCGCCGTTCGACCGCCGCGAGCTCGACGCGCTCCTGGATCTGGGCCTCGCCGGGAATGCCGAGTTGACGCGCATCCAAACCGCCGCACTCGCTCAGGGGTGAGGCGGATGCCGCTCCGCGTCGTCCTCGCGACGCACAACCAGCACAAGGCGGCCGAATTTCAGGGCATCCTCGGCGCACGCATCCCCGATCTCGTCATCGAGCCCTACGAAGGGCCGGAGCCGGTCGAGGACGGCATCACCTTCGCCGAGAACGCGCTCATCAAGGCGCGCGCAGCCGTCGCGTTCACCCGCCTGCCGGCGATCGCCGACGACTCGGGCATCTGCGTCGACGTGCTCGGCGGAGCGCCCGGCATCTTCTCGGCCCGCTGGTCGGGCGTCCACGGCGACGCCGCGGCGAACAACCGGCTGCTTCTCGACCAGCTCGCCGACGTGCCCGACCCGCACCGCGGCGCGCACTTCCGCGCGACGATGGCGCTCGTGCTGCCGAGCGGCGAGGAGCACATCGTCGACGGCATCTGGCCGGGCCGCCTGCTGCGCGCGCCACGCGGCGCGAACGGCCACGGCTACGACCCGGTCTTCCTGCCGGACGGCTGTGCCGAGAGCGCGGCCGAGCTCGCTCCCGAGGACAAGAACATTCTCAGCCATC
>JAJYBG010000144.1 GCA_021779075.1 Actinomycetes bacterium
CGGCCGACAACCGGCCCCGCAAGTACGTGCTCGACATGTTCCCGTACCCGTCCGGCGACCTGCACATGGGGCACGCCGAGGCGTTCGGCTTCGGCGACATCGTGGCGCGCTACTGGCGCCAGCAGGGCTTCAACGTGCTGCACCCCATCGGCTGGGACTCCTTCGGGCTGCCGGCCGAGAACGCGGCGATCAAGCGCGGCGTCGATCCCCGCGCGTGGACCTACGCCAACATCGCGCAGCAGAAGGCGAGCTTCAAGCAGTACGCGCCCAGTTTCGACTGGAGCCGCGAGCTGCACACCAGCGACCCCGAGTACTACAAGTGGAACCAGTGGCTGTTCCTCAAGCTCTACGAGCAGGGCCTCGCCTACCGCAAGGAGGGCAGCGTCAACTGGTGCCCCAACGACCAGACGGTGCTCGCCAACGAGCAGGTCGTCGACGGCCGCTGCGAACGCTGCGGTGCCGAGGTCACCAAGAAGAAGCTCACCCAGTGGTACTTCCGCGTCACCGACTACGCCGACCGCCTGCTCGACGACCTCAACCAGCTCGAGGGCCGCTGGCCGTCACGCGTTCTCCTCATGCAGCGCAACTGGATCGGCCGTTCCGTCGGCGCCGACGTCGACTTCACCATCGAGGGCCGCGACGAGCCGGTGACCGTCTACACGACCCGGCCCGACACGCTGTACGGCGTGACGTTCATGGCGGTCGCGCCGGATTCCGACCTCGCGGCCGAGCTCGTGGCATCCGCGACGCCCGAGATCAGGGCGGAGTTCGAGGCGTACCTCGAGAAGGTGCGCGCCTCGACGGAGATCGAGCGCCTCGCCACCGACCGCCCGAAGACCGGCGTGTTCCTGGGCCGGTACGGTATCAACCCGCTCACCGGCGAGCGCCTCCCGATCTGGGCCGCCGACTACGTGCTCGCCGAGTACGGCCACGGCGCCATCATGGCGGTGCCGGCGCACGACCAGCGCGATCTCGAGTTCGCGCGGGCGTTCGCTCTGCCCGTCAAGGTCGTCATCGACGTCACCGCGCCCATCACCGGCGCGATATCCGTCATCACCGACGACGTCATCGACGCACTCGCGGTTCTGCCCGACCCCGCCGCCACCGGCGAGGCCCTCGTCGGCACGGGCCGGCTCATCAACTCGGGACCGTTCAACGGCCTCAGCAAGCCCAGCGCGATCAAGAAGATCACCGAGACTCTCGAGGAGAAGGGCATCGGAGGGCCGGCCAAGAACTTTCGGCTGCGCGACTGGCTCATCTCCCGGCAGCGGTACTGGGGCACGCCGATTCCGATCATTCACTGCCCCTCCTGCGGGCTCGTGCCAGTCCCCGAGGACGAGCTGCCGGTGCGGCTGCCGGATGCCGCAGGCCTCGACTTGCGACCGAAGGGCTCGAGCCCGCTCGGCGCGGCATCCGATTGGGTCAATGTGACCTGTCCGCGGTGCGGCGGCGCGGCGCGGCGCGACAGCGACACCATGGACACCTTCGTCGACTCGTCGTGGTATTTCCTGCGGTTCCTGTCGGCGAACGACGACACTCAGGCCTTCGATCCCGCGGAGGCGTCGAAGTGGGCTCCGGTCGATCAGTACGTCGGCGGCGTCGAGCACGCCATCCTGCACCTGCTCTATGCGCGCTTCATGACGAAGTTCCTCTTCGACCGGGGCCTTGTGGACTTCACCGAACCGTTCACGTCGCTGCTCAACCAGGGCCAGGTGCTCATGGACGGCTCCGCGATGAGCAAGAGCAAGGGCAACCTCGTCGAGTTCAAGGCTCAGCTCGACGAATACGGCGCCGACTCCCTGCGGGTGACGATGGCCTACGCCGGCCCGCCCGAGGACGACGTCGACTGGAAGGACGTCTCGCAGTCGGGGTCCTCCAGGTTCCTGGCGCGCGCGTGGCGGGTGGCGCGCGATGTGTCGAGCACGCCGGATGCGGTCTGGAAGGATGGCGACGCTGCGCTCCGGCGGCAGACGCACCACTTCCTCGCCGATGCGCCCGGCCTCATGGAGTCCTTCAAGTTCAACGTCGCCATTGCGCGCATCATCGAGCTCGTCAATGCGACTCGCAAGGTGATCGACTCGGGCGCGGGCCCCGCCGACCCGGCGGTGCGCGAGGCGGCCGAGGTCATCGCGCTCGCGCTGAACCCGTTCGCGCCGTACACCGCCGAGGACATGTGGGCGCTCCTGGGTTACGAGCCGACGGTGGCCCTCGCCCAGTGGCGCAAGCCCGATCCGTCGCTGCTCGTCGAGGACTCGACGACGGCGATCGTGCAGGTCGACGGCAAGGTGCGGGACCGTCTCGAGGTCAGTGCCAAGATCGGCGCCGAGGAGCTCGAGGCGCTGGCGCGGGCGACGGCCGGCGTGGTGCGCTCCCTCGAGGGACGAGAGATCGTGAACGTCATCGTGCGCGCACCGAAGATCGTCAACATCGCCACCCGCGCGGTGTAGGGGTTCGCGCTAGTCCTCTACAGGTGGACGCGGCGATCGGCGTGCTCGCCGATTCCGGACCCTGGACGGGTGCGGCCGATGGCGGTGCCTAGCTTCGCCGCGTGACCCGGCTCGACGCGCCCCCCGAGGTAGGCATCCTGAAGCGGTCGGCGGTGAGGGCGCCGGGCCGGGTCCGCCTCGCGGTCGGCGCGGCGGTGGTGCTCGTCCTCGGCGGCGTCGGCGCTGCGGTGGCGGCAGGACTCCTCACCCCCGGCGCCTCGACGCAGACGTTGCCGCCGCCGACGTCGATTCCGCGGGTGACTGCGGCGCGGACCGCGCCGGCGGTCGCCTTGGTGCACGTGCTCGGCCGGGTGCGGCACCCCGGCCTCTACGAGCTCGCCGCCGGCGCGCGCGTGCTGGACGCGGTCTCGGCCGCCGGCGGGTTCGCGGCGCAGGCCGATCGGTCGGGCCTCAATCTCGCGGCCAGGATCGTCGACGGTCAGCAGGTCGTGGTGCCCGCGGTGGGGCAGCCCGGCACGGCCAGTGCGCCTGCGGGCAGCGTCTCCGGGGCCGCGCCAGCCGGCGCTGGCGGGAAGATCGACCTCAACACGGCCACCGCCGCCGAGCTCGAGACGCTGCCGCGCGTCGGGCCCGCGATGGCGCAGCGCATCATCGCGTGGCGCGAGGCGAACGGCGGCTTCGCGAACGTCGACGACCTCAAGAACGTCACCGGCATCGGCGACAAGACCTTTGCGGCCCTGGTCGATCTGGTGAGGGTGTGATGCGCGATCTTCGGCTCGTGCCGGCCGCGGCCGCCTGCTGGGCGACCGCAGCCGGTGCGCTCGCCTGGCCGCACGCCGGGTGGCTGTGGTGCGCGGTGGCGATCGTCCTCGCCGGTGCGCTCATGGGGTGGGCACTGCTCGGTGTGCGGCATCGCGCCGCGGCCGCCGGCGCGGCGGTCGCGCTCGCGGCGGCGGCGCTCGCGC
>JAJYBG010000145.1 GCA_021779075.1 Actinomycetes bacterium
CGCCGCGGCGAGCTCCTCACCGACGATCTGCATGTCGTAGATGCCGCCGCCGCCGCCGCCGTACTGCTCGGAAAGGTTCACCCCGAGGAAGCCCTGTTTGCCCACGGCCTGCCACAGCTCGGTGCTCTTCCCCCCGGCCAGCGACTTTTCCAGGTAGTAGTCGTGTCCGAAGTCCTTGGCGATCTCGGCGACCGCCTTGCGCAGGTCCTGACGTTCCTCTGTCTCGTGCAATTCCATGACACTCCTCACATCGGTATCGACGCGCCACCGATCGGCAGCGCGCGAGGTTCATTTGAGCTCCGTGGCATCCGACGCCACTTCACCGCCGCCCACAGCCTCGACCACGGCGAGTACATCACCGCTCGAGACCTGATGGCCGACCTGGACCGGCAGGGCGCTCAGCACCCCGTCGATCGGGCTCGCGACGGTGTGCTCCATCTTCATCGCCTCCAGGACGACGAGCGTTTGACCGGCTGACACCGTCTCGCCCTCGGCGACCGGTAGTCGGATCACCGAGCCCGGCATCGGCGCGGTGAGCGACCCGGGCGGGTTCAGAGTGCTCGGGTCGACGAAGCGTGGCGCCAGCCGCAGGGCGGAGTAGCCGGCGACCGAGTCGACGTGGGCAACATCGCCGTCGAGGACGACATCATAAGTGCGGCGCACCCCGTCGACGCGCAGCACCACCCGCTCGCTACTGCCCTCGACAACCTCGACGTCGGCCAACGGCTCGTCGTCGACCTGCAGGCAGGTCCCTGTCGAACCTAACGTGTACCCGACGCGCACTTCGCGCCCGCCCTGGGTCTGCCAGGTTGTGGTCTGCGGCTGCGAAGGGTTGTTGCGCCAGCCAGCGGGCAACGTGGCCTGCAGAGTTGCGACGGCACGCCGCGCGGCCACCCCGGCCACGGTCGCCGCGACGGCGTGCAGGCGCTCGGACTGCGTGTCTGGGAGGGCAGCGCCGAGTTGGGCGACGTCGTGTCGGTCAAGGAAACCAGTGTCGGTGCCCCGCCCGGCGAACTCGTCATGGCGCAGGACGCGAACAAGCAGGTTGCGATTGGTGGTCACGCCGTGAATACGGGCGCCGGCCAGCGCCGCCGAGAGGCTGGCAAGTGCCTCGTCGCGCGTTGGTGCCCACGCGATGACCTTGGCCAGCAGCGAATCGTAGTAATGACTGATGACCGAACCGGTACGAAAACCCGAGTCAACCCGCACGCCGGCAAGCGCCGGGACATCCAAGGTGCGCAGGGTGCCGGTACAGGGCCGGTAGTCATCGGCCGGATCCTCGGCGCACAGACGGGCCTCGACCGCGTGACCGCGAATTCGCGGGTTGTGCATCTCCTCAGGCAGCGGGCGGCCCATGGCTACGAGCAGCTGGGCACGCACCAGGTCGAGGCCGGTGATCAGCTCGGTAACCGGGTGCTCGACCTGCAGCCGGGTGTTCATCTCTAGGAAGGCGAAGGAGTCGGCTTTGCCATCCTGAGCGGCGTCGTAGACGAACTCGACCGTCCCGGCGCCTACGTAGCCGACGGCGCGCGCGGCGGCGATGGCGGCCTCGCTCATCCGAGCGCGCAACGCGTCGTCGACGACCGGTGACGGCGCCTCCTCGATCACCTTCTGGTGTCGACGCTGTACGGAGCACTCGCGCTCGAACAGAGAGACGACGTTTCCGTGCGTGTCGGCCATGATCTGGATCTCGACGTGGCGTGGGCGCTGGACGTAACGCTCGAGGAAGACGGTGCCGTCGGCGAACGCGGCTGCGGCCTCACGCGAAGCGGAGGTGACCGCTTCGTCGAGCTCGTCCGGCGACGCGACAATGCGCATGCCTCGGCCGCCGCCGCCGGCGCTGGCCTTGACCAGCACGGGGTAGCCGACGTCGGCGGCCAGCTTCGCCAGCTGCTCGGCCGATAGCCCCGTCGTGTCGCCACCGGGCAGCACAGGCACCCCCGCGTCGGACATCGTCTTCTTGGCCTGCAGCTTCGAGCCCATCGCGTCGATCGCCCCGGGCGGCGGACCGATGAAGACGAGGTCGGCGGCGGCACAGGCGCGCGCGAACCCGGCGTTTTCCGAAAGGAAGCCGTAGCCGGGGTGTACTGCGTCCGCGCCGGTGAGCGAGGCAGCGGCGATGATCCGGTGGATGTCGAGGTAGGTCTCGGCGGCAGACGAGCCAGGAAGGTGCACGGCCTCGTCGGCGTCGGCGACGTGCCACGCGTAGGCGTCGGCGTCGGAATAGACCGCCACGGTGGCGATCCCGAGGTCGCGGCAAGTGCGGAACACCCGCCGCGCGATCTCGCCACGGTTGGCGACCAGGACCTTGCGGATCTTGGGCATCGCCATCACATCCGGAACACGCCGTAGCCACGCTGGCCACGGACCTCGCCGTTGTGGATCACCGACAGGCAGAACCCGAGAACGGTCCGCGTATCGCGGGGATCGATGATCCCGTCGTCGTAAAGGCGGCCGCTGTTGGCCAGTGCGACGGATTCGCGCTCGATCTGTTCCTCGACGGCGGCGCGCATCTGGGCGTCGGCCTCCTCGTCGAAGGGCAGCCCGCGGTCGGCGGCGGACTCGCGCGCCACGATGGACAGCACTCCGGCCAGTTGCGCCGGACCCATCACGGCCGACTTCGAGTTAGGCCAAGCGAATAGGAAACGCGGTGAGTACGACCGCCCGCACATGCCGTAGTTCCCCGCACCGTAGGACGCACCCATGGTGATGGTCACGTGCGGAACTGTGCTGTTGGACACGGCGTTGATCATCTTGGCGCCGTCCTTGATAATGCCGCCCTGCTCGTACTCGGCACCGACCATGAAACCGGTGGTGTTCTGCAGGAAGATGAGGGGGGTGTCGATCTGATTCGCCAGTTGGATGAACTGCGAACCCTTCTCGGCCTCCTCACTGAACAGGATGCCCCGTGCGTTGGCGAGGATGCCGACCGGGAAGCCGTGGATCGCGGCCCAGCCGGTGACGAGTGACGTGCCGTAGAGAGGTTTGAACTCGTCGAAGGCCGAGCCGTCGACCACTCGGGCGATGACGTCGCGGGGGTCGAAGGGCACCTTCGGATCGACCGACGCGATGCCGAGCATCTGATCGGGGTCGTGCACCGGCGGGCGCGGCGGCGTGCTGGGTCCGGGGCCGTTCTTCCGCCAGTTGAGCCGCGCCATGATGCGACGGCCGATGCGGATCGCATCCTGCTCGTCCTCGGCCATGTAATCGGCCAGCCCGGAGGTGCGGGCGTGCATGTCGGCGCCGCCGAGCGACTCGTCATCGGAGACCTCGCCCGTGGCCATCTTGACCAGCGGCGGACCCCCGAGGAACACCTTGGAACGGTTGCGAACCATCACGACGTAGTCGCACATGCCCGGGACGTACGCACCTCCCGCGGTCGAGTT
>JAJYBG010000146.1 GCA_021779075.1 Actinomycetes bacterium
CCCCGACCAAGGGCTCGCTCAAGTACCAGACGGATGGAACGGCCGGCAGCGGCTTCACCGTCGGCACCGCCACCTACACGGGCACGCCCACGAGCGGCTCGTCTGGCGCGCTCTCGGGGATCGGCCTCACGACCGTCTCCGCCGGCTCCTACACCGTCACCGGCTCGGCCAACCTCGGCCTCGCCGACGGCGCAATCATCCAGGTCAGCATCCCGTTCACGTTCAATAACGTCACCCTGAGCGGCGCCAACAACGGCACCAACGACCAGGGCGAGACGATCACCGCCCCGACGGTCGCGCTCAACCTGACCCAGACCGGCGCCACCAACACGGGCAACTAGCCCGGCGCGTCGCGACCAGAGGTTTCCCCCATGTCAGGAAAGCACGCCGGATCGGCGTCGGCTCAGCGCCGACGTCGATTCGGCGTGCCCGTCGTCGCACTCATCGCCGCCGTGGCGATCGGGACGCTGGCGGGCCTGACCGGGACCGGAGGCACCTACGCGATGTGGTCATCGTCCGTGACGGTGCCCGGCGGCACCGTCACCACCGCCTCGATGGACATCGAGGTGAGCTCGGACGGGCAGCCGACCCTCACCCACGCGCTGAGCCTCGGCAGCATCGCCTCGAACCTCGGGCCGGGCGACGTCGTCGCCACCGCGTTCACGATCCACAGCGTCGGCTCGACGCCCCAGACCGTGAGCCTCGCCGCGATCTCCGCAAGTGACAACGGCACCGGCACGGCGGCGGGCGCGCTGAGCGGCGCGCTCAAGGCCGCGCTCGTGACCGTGCCGCCGACATCCGAGTGCACCACGGCGTCGGCCACACCCACCGCCGCGCTCGACGGCTACGCGGCGAACAGCATGTTCACACTCGCCGCGCAGGGCGACGCGAACGGCAACGACAGCCGGGTGCTGTGCCTGGTGCTCGCGCTCTCGTCGACCGCGCCGTCGGCGGCCCAGGGCCTCGCAGTGAGCTTCACCATGACCCTCGACAGCGTGCAGGCGACGGCATGATGAAGCGACGCTACTTCGCCATCGCCGCCGGCGCGGCCGTCGCGGTCTTCGCCGCGTTCGGCGCCGCGGGCGCATCGGCGCTCTGGAGCGCCAAGGACACCGTCGCCGTCACCGCGAACGCGGGGACGACCGGACTCACCCTCACAGGGTTCGACGCGCTCACCGCGACGTATCAGTACCCCAGCCCGCTGACCTCCGTCGCCAACGTCACGCTGACCAACTCCGGGACCCTCCCCCTCACCGGGTTCTCGAGCACGACGACCGTCCCGACCTCGGGCGACGCCGCCACGCTCGCCGGCGAGCTCGCCGTATCGATCTGGGCGAACCCGTCGAATGCGACCTGCCCGACGACCGCGCCGAGCGGCACGACGGCCTATACGGGAACCTGGGCTGCGATGCCGAGCTGGCTCAGCGGCCAGGACACCCTCGCCGTCGGCGCGTCCGCTCATTACTGCATCGCGACGTCCATCTCCTCGACGAACGCCCAGAGCGTGTCGAACACGACACTGACTCCTCAGGTCACGATCACGGCGAGCAAGAGCGCGTGGACCACCGGGGCGATCGCGACATCGGGATACACGCTCTCGGCCGTGAGCGCGGCGACAGTGACAGAGACCGAGGCGTCGATCAGCGCGCCGGACAGCTCGACGACGACCGTCACGGGCATCGCCATCAACCAGGGCGCATCGCCGACCTCGACGAGCGCGATCGACTCCGGCAACGGCACGCTGACGACTCCGTACTACTTCTGCCCGGTCATCACAGTCTCGGTGCCGAACGACGGCCAGGCGCACAGCTGGTCGATCGCAATCGACACCACGAAGCCTCCCTACAACGGCCTCACACTCACCGCGGCCATGCTCGAGTCGAACGGCGCCTACACCGCGAAGATCCAATCGGTGGTGAACGGCGTCTACACCTTGGTCGGCGCCGAGACCGTCGGCACCAACGGGACGACGCTCAACGCCGTCGACTGGGCGAACCATCCCGGCAGTGTCGCCAACACCCCGCTGACCTACCCGCAGTCGACAAACGTGATCTTCTGCGAGAACCAGAACCTCAACCCCGGCGTCTACCCGGCCGGAAGCGGTACCTACTCGATCGACGCCGTCAACATCCAGAGCTGCGCCAACCAGGCCAATCCCGCGCTGACGCTCAGCGACGCCTGCCTCTACGCCAGCGTCAGCGGGCTCTATCCGCACTTCTACATCGGCTGGGAGCTTGACATCGACTGGACGGCGCTCGTCAACGCCTCGTCGCTGAACGCCTCCGACAAGGCGACGCTGCTGGGGCGGAGCTCGATCCGCTTCGGAACGCTGACCGCGACCGGACCCGGCACCCAGAGCACCGGCTTCGGGTCGCCGGCCATGACAATCATCCACTGCACCGACAACACCGCGCCGGGCTGCACCGACACGCAGGCGAGCAACAGCGACACCTGGTTCGTGCTCGCGACGAACTCGTCGGGCCAGTACGGCTTCAGCGCCGCGACAGGTGGCATCACGGGCGGCCAGACCAACACCTGGAAGACGTCACTGGCGCACTGATGAGACCGATTCTCGCTCGCATCGCGGTCCTCTTCCTCATGGTGGGGCCGCTGCTGCTGCCGCCGGCGCCCGCGTTCGCCGCCGAGGCCTCGACGGCCACGGCGGCGCAGTCGACGCTCGAGATCAGCGTCGCCGGCTCCGCCTTCGCACCGATCGCGACGCAGGACCTCTTCACCGCGGCGCGCAACCTCGTCCCCGGCGATCGCATCTCGTCGCAGTTCACGGTGCGCAACGACTCGCCGAACCGGCAGCTGCTCTCCGTCGCGCTGGGCGACAGCAGCTCGAGCAGCCGGATCGTGCTCGACTCCCTCAGCGTTCGGGCCGTCATCCCCGGCTCGACGACCTCGCCTGCCATGGCGCTCTCCACGGCCAAAGGCTGCACGACGCTGGTCACGAGCGCGCCGATCGCCGCGGGCGGCGAGATGCTCGTCACGGTCGGCCTCAGCCTCGCCGCGGCGCTCACGGGCACCGCGGCGCAGAACGGCCTCGCCTCGTCCCACCTCATCGTGGGCCTCAGCGACCCCTCGGGCGGCTCGACCTCCCAGACGCTGTGCGAGGCCGCACGGCACCCGCATCCGACGGGCGGCCAGGTCACGCCAGTCACGCCCTCCGGCGGCCTGCCGCAGACCGGTTCCGACATCCTGCCGTGGCTCGCACTGGCGATGGCTCTCACCGCGGGCGGCGCCACGTTCCTCGTCGCGGCGCGACGGCGCCGCGGCGAAGACGGCGACGAGGATGGGCCGATTCCCTCATGACAGACGCTAGTCTGGGCGCGATGAGCGAGACTCCGGCCGTCGAACCCGCGCCCGCTGAGC
>JAJYBG010000147.1 GCA_021779075.1 Actinomycetes bacterium
TGTAGGTGTCGGCGTAGTACTGGCGCTCCTCCGGCGACGAGCCGGGCACGGGCGAGAGCTGGTACGGGTCGCCGAAGAGCACGAGCTGCACGCCGCCAAACGGGGTGTCCCGCTTGCGGGCCTGACGAAGCGCCCGGTCGATGGCGTCCATGAGATCGGCGTTGACCATCGAGACTTCGTCGATGACGACGGTGTCGATGGTGTTGAGCAGCTTCTTGAGCTCGTCGGGCTGCTCCAGAGGGTGGCCCGCGATGACCCCGATCGGCAGGCGGAACAGCGAATGGATCGTCTGGCCGCCGACGTTGAGGGCGGCGACCCCGGTGGGCGCGCACACCACGATCTGCTTCTCGGTGTGGAATGCGAGGTGGTTCAGCAGGGTCGACTTGCCGGTGCCGGCGCGGCCGGTGACGAACACGTGGTCACGGGTCTTCTCGATGCGGTCGAAGACCGCCTGCTGTTCGGGAGTGAGGACAGAACCCACTGGCCGAGCGTAACCCGCCTATCGGTGGCGACGCCGCCGCGTGACGATCCGCTGGATCATCGCTTAGAGCGGCTTGTCGCGCTCGGCCAGGTGCTGCAGCATCCGGTTGTACTCCTCGACATCGGCGCCGCCCGACCGGTCGGAGGCGCGGTCCTTGCGTTTGCTCTCCTTGGCGTCGAGTCGGCTCCACTGGATGGCGACGGTGATGGCGAGGACAACGGTGGGGATCTCGCCGATGCTCCAGGCGATCCCGCCCGCAAGTTGCTGGTCGGCCATGGGGGTGTCGCCCCAGGTGCGGCCCATCGCGCCGAACCAGTCGGGAAGGAACATCCCGGTGCTCTCGATGATGGAGAGGCCGAAGAAGGCATGGAACACCATCGTGCCGAGCAGCAGCAGCAGGCGCATCGGCGACGGCAGCCGGTACGGCACCGGGTCGATGCCGACGAGAGACTGCACGAAGAGGTATCCGGTGATGAGGAAGTGGACGACCATCCACTCGTGCCCGATGTGGTTCGTCGTCGCCCACCGGAACAGCGGCGAGTAGTAGAACACCCAGAGGCTGCCGACGAAGAGCACCGCCGAGACGACGGGGTTGGCGAGCAGGCGGCCGTACCAGGAGTGCACGCCGAGCAGCAGCCACTCGCGGCCGCCGCGCGAACCGTCGTCGCGCTTGTCGATGGCGCGCATCGCGAGGGTGACGGGGGCACCGGGCACGAGCAGCAGCGGCACCGCCATGGCGAGCAGCATGTGGATCGTCATATGCGCCGAGAACAAGTACGTCTCGTACATGTTGATGCCGCCGTTGGTGACATAGGCGAGCACGAGGATTCCGGCGACCCAGCTCACCGTGCGGAGGATCGGCCACCGGTCGCCGCGTCTCACGAGCCGCCGGACGCCCGCGAGGTAGAAGAACAGCGCGAGACCGGCGGCGACGAGCCAGAGCGGGTCGATGTTGAAGCCGAAGAGCAGCGTCTGCAGTGAGACCGGCGGCGGCAGCGGCTGCCCGGTGAGGATCTCGGCGGGCGACGTGCCGATGGCCGTCTGATCCACGGGCGGTGCGGTGCGCGCGAGGGCGGCCGCGACACCCGAGGCGATGCCCATGACGGCGAGCTCGACGACGACGAGCCACCAGAACGAAGTCGGCTTGCCGCCGGCATCCAGCCGCCGGATGAGCCGGGTGCGCTGCATCGCGCCGCCCACGCCGAGCGCGACGAGCGCCCCGACCTTGGCGAGCACGAGCACGCCGTACGGCGTGAGCAGGTTGGCCAGCGTGCCGACCCTGAGCTGCGCGCTGAGGTAGCCGGAGAATGCAACGACGACGAAGCACAGCAGCGCGAAGCTCGAGTACCGCCGCAGCACGATGACGAGCCGGTCGCCCGCGATCGTGCGGCGGATGAGGACGAGCGTGAGCAGCCCGCCGATCCACACCGCGGCGCCGACGATGTGCAGGCCGAGGGCGGTGATGGCGAGGTTGTGGCCGCTGGTGCCGGCCGCGTGTCCCTGCAGCGCGATGGGCACGAGCGCGAACACGGCGAGCGCCGTGACGAAGACGAGGGCGATGTGGTTGCGCACGGCGAAGGCGAGCACGGTGACGACCGCGGCCGTCGCCGTGGTGATGAGCCACGCCTGGCCCAGCTGCACCTGGGTGATGAACTGCAGGAACTGCTGGGTGAAGGCCTCCCCAGCCGAGAACGCCGTGCCGGATGCGTCGAGGAAGGTGAGCACGGTGACGACGCCGGATGCCACCGTCATGATCGCGGCTGAGGCCGCGGTGACGTCGAGCGCCTTCCCGAATTCGGGCTTGGCGGGGCTGAGCGCGAAGACGACGAGCCCGAGCGAGCCGATCATGCCCGCCGCCGAGAGGTCGACGAGCATGCGGGCGACCGGCAGTCCCCAGCGCACGAGCGGGCCGGGGTCGCCGAGCGCGAGCGGGGCCGCCGCACCGCCGATGGCGAGGGCGGCGAGGATCGCGGCGAGCGCGGCTACGACCAGCGCGACCGGGCCGGCGACGCGCTGCACCCTGATCACCGACTCAGCCTATTTCGCTCGCCGTTGGCCGACTGACGCCGAAACCGCCGAGGACGGCCATGGCGAAAAAAGTGGGGCTCCCGAACGGGGAGCCCCACCGGAGAGCAGCTGGAGCTACTTGACAGCAGCCTTGAGCTTGCTGCCGGCGGTCAGCTTGACGCGGTGGCCAGCGGCGATCTTGATCTCGGCGCCCGTCTGCGGGTTGCGGCCGGTGCGCGCAGCAGTGGCGGTGCGCTCGGCGGCGAGCCAGCCCGGGATGGTGACCTTGCCGCCCTTGGAGACGGTCGATGCGATGGTCTCGAAGAAAGTGTCGATGACACCGCCGACGGCGGCCTGGCTCAGACCGGTCGATCCCGCGACGGCGGCGACGAGCTCGGTCTTGTTGAGGGACTTGTCAGCCATTGATGGTCCTTTCTGTGGGCCGATGGCCCGATGTGTCTGGCCGGTTGGCCACGCCACAAACTAGCAGTGTTTCCGCGGAAACACGCGGAATTCCGGGCCTTTTCGACGCTCGACGCAAAGAAATCGGCCCCCGGAAACGGGAGCCGATTTCGTGAGATGCCGCGCCGTCGAACTACCAGCTCGACTTGGTGATGCCGGGCAGCTCGCCGCGGTGGGCCATGTCGCGGAAGCGGATGCGCGAAATGCCGAACTTGGCGAGGACACCGCGGGGGCGGCCGTCGATGGCATCGCGGTGGCGCAGGCGCACCGGCGACGCGTCGCGCGGCAGCTTCTGCAGGCCGACGCGCGCGGCTTCGCGCTCTTCGTCGGTCGAGGTCGGGCTGACCAG
>JAJYBG010000148.1 GCA_021779075.1 Actinomycetes bacterium
TTGGAGAAGCTGCGGCAGCGCCGCAGCTCCAAGTGGACAACGTACCCGCCGGATGTCCTGCCCCTCTGGGTCGCCGAGACGGACTACCCGCTCGCCCCGGCCATCGCCTCCGCCCTGCACGCCGCCATCGACCGGAACGACACCGGCTACGTCGGGCGCACGGCCGACGTCGCCGACGCGTTCGCCGGCTTCACCGCGCGGCACTGGGGCTGGCAGGTCAACCCCCGCCGCACCCTCACCACCACCGACGTCAGCGTCGTCATCGTGGAGTCGCTGCGCGCGCTCATCGAGCCCGGCGACGGCGTCATCATCACCCCGCCGGTCTACCCGCCCTTCTTCGACCTCATCCCCGAGGCAGGCGGCAAAGTCGTCGAGGTGCCGCTGGTGGATTCCGGAACCCGGTGGTCTCTCGACCTCGAGGGCATCGAGCGCGCGATCGCCTGGGGTGCGAAGGGCGTGCTGCTGTGCAATCCGCACAACCCCCTCGGCCTCGTGCACTCGCGCGAGCAGCTCACCGCGCTCGCGGAGATCGTGGAACGCTACGGCGCGTTCGTCGTCTCCGATGAGATCCACGCCCCGCTGGTGCATGGCGACGCGGTCTTCACTCCCTACCTCAGCGTGCCGGATGCCGCCGAGCACGCCATCGCCGCGCACTCGGCGAGCAAGGCGTTCAACCTCGCGGGGCTCAAGTGCGCGCTCTTCGTCACCGAGGGCGATCGGATGACCGCGGTCGTGCGCGGACTGTGGGGCGAGGTGCGCTCCCGCACCGGGCATTTCGGGCGGCTCGCGACGGCGGCGGGCTACGCCGACGGCGACGACTATCTCGCGGGCGTCGTCGCGGCGATCGAGGACAACCGTCTGCTGCTCACGACCCTGCTCGAGGAGCATCTGCCGCTGGCGAAGTACCGTCAGCCGAAGGCGAGCTACCTCGCCTGGGTCGACCTCGGCGCCTACGAGGAGCAGCTCACCGACGACCCGGCGAAGGTCATCCTCTCGAAGGCGCGCATCGCCCTCTCGGCCGGCGGCGGTTTCGGGGCCCAAGGCCGCGGCCACGTCCGCATCAACCTCGCCTGTGCGCCCGAGGTGCTCACCGAGGCGATTCAGCGCGTCGCCGCGCTCGTCTAGGGCTGGCGCTCCGCGCGCGGGACAAGTCGGCCCTTCAGGAGAGCTGCGGCAGCACCTCGCGCTCGAAGAGCTCGATCTCGGTGGTGTCGTAGGCGGCGTTCGGGAAGTAGAAGATCCCGTAGCCGAGGCCCAGCTCCTGCATGCGCTGCAACCGGTCGACGATCTGCGCCGGGGTGCCCACGGCGAGCGAGCGCTCCGGCCGATACTCGGCGACGAAGCCGTCCGCCCGGTCGCCGAGATAGGGCCGCACCCGGGCGTCGAGGCGCTGGCGGGCGGCATCGAGATCGGATTCCTTCTCGACGACGAGCACGTTGTAGTTCGCGCTGCGCACGATGGCGTCGAAGTCGGTGCCGAGCGCGTCGCAGTGCGCCCTGAGGATCACGCTCTTGGCCGCAAAGCCCTCGGGCGAGCCGTCGAAGTTGGTGTAGCTCGCATACTTCGCGGCGATCTTCAGAGTGACCTTCTCGCCGCCGCCCGCGATCCAGAACGGGATGCCGGGCTTCTGCAGCGGCTGCGGGTAGAACAGCGCGCCGTCGACGTCGTAGCGGGTGCCGTGGAAAGTCGCGGTTCCGGTCGTCCAGGCCTGGTGCATGATCTCGACGCCCTCGCGCAGCGCGACGAGACGCTCCGGCGCCTGGGGGAACCCGTAGCCGTAGGCGCGCCACTCGTGCTCGTACCAGCCGGCCCCGATGCCCATCTCGACGCGGCCGCCCGAGACGATGTCGACGGTGGTCGCCACCTTGGCAAGATAGGTCGGCTCGCGGTACTGGATGCAGGTGCACATCTGCCCCAGCCGCACCCGCGAAGTGGACGCGGCGAAGGCCGCCATGAGGGTCCACGCCTCGTGGGTCGCCTGGTCGCTCGGCACGGGCACGGTGTGGAAGTGGTCGTAGACCCAGATGGACTCCCACAGCGGGTTCGCGTCGGCGCGGGCGGCGAGCGAGTGCATCGTCTGCCACTGCTCGGCGGGGTCGATGCCGACGAGGTCGTGACGCCAGCCCTGAGGGACGAAGATTCCTGCGCGCATAGTCGAATCGTATGCGCGCGGTGCGCCAAGGCGATCGATCCAGTGGACCGGTCGCGCGCCCCGCGACAGGCGGCGGTCGAATTGCCACGGAAGATCCGCAACACGCCGCGCCGGATTTGACCCTGCCCCGACAAGCGACTGGGATGGAAACCGCCCACCTCCGACAACTGCTCCGCCTGCCATGACCGCACCACGTTCTGCCGCCTCCCCCGCCCGAGTGGGCGCGTTCGACGGCATCCGAGCTCTGGCGGTGATGGCGGTCATCGCCTTCCACTACGCCCCTCAGGCGCTGCCCGCGGGCTTCATCGGCGTCGACGTGTTCTTCGTCCTCAGCGGATTCCTCATCACCGGCGGTCTGCTGCGCCCCGGCGCGCTCGCCGCGGGCGCGCTGCGCCGGTTCTGGGTGCGCCGCGCCCGGCGTCTCCTGCCCGCGCTCGGGCTGCTCGTGCTGTGCTGCGGCACGGCGGCGCTCGTCATCGCGGGCGACCCGACGGTGCACTTCGGCTACCAGGTGCTCGCCGCCGCCGGATTCTTCAGCAACTGGCTCCTCATCGGCCAGGACAACGGCTACTTCGCGCAGAGCGCTCCGCCGCTCTTCCAGAACCTCTGGTCGCTCGCCATCGAGGAGCAGTTCTACCTGCTCTGGCCGCTGCTCGTCGTCGCCATCCTGCTGCTGCGCCGCCGGGGGGCGCGAGTCGGCGTCGTCACGGCCGGCGCCCTCGCCTCCGTCGGCGCGATGCTGCTCTACGCGCTCGTCCTCGGCGATTCGGGCCGCGCCTACTACGGTTCGGACAGCCACGCTTTCGGCCTGCTCGCCGGCGGCGCCCTGGCCTTCGCGCTGAGCGGCCGCGATGACGCCTCGCGCACCGAGCGCTGGATCTGGTCGGCCGTCGCACCCGTCGCCCTCGCCGGGCTGGCCGCCCTCGCGGTGCTCTCGGGTGGTGACCCTGCCGGCCTCGCCACTGCGACCCCGTTCGCGACACTGCTCGCGGTGGCCCTCGTCGCCGCGATGTCGCGCGGGGCCGGCGCCGTCTCGACTGCGCTCGCCTGGGCGCCGCTGCGCTGGATCGGCGAGCGCTCCTACGGCCTCTACCTTTGGCACTGGCCAGTGCTTCTGCTCGCGCAGACAGCGCTGCCCGGCGACG
>JAJYBG010000149.1 GCA_021779075.1 Actinomycetes bacterium
TGGGCCGGGTGAGCTCGTCGATGTAGGGGCGGTGCAGATCGTCGGGGCGCACCCCGAAGTCGCGCTCGAGCTCGTCGAGCGAGCCGTACACGTCGATGCGCGGGTAGTCGGGGTCGTCGCTCTTCCACACCGGGATGGGGCTTCCCCAGAACCGGTTGCGGCTGATCGACCAGTCCCGCGCGCCCTCGAGCCACTTGCCGAACTGGCCGTCCTTGACGTTCTCGGGCACCCAGTTGATCTGCTGGTTGAGCTCGAGCATGCGCTGCTTGATGTCGGGCACCGAGATGAACCACGAGCTCACCGCCTTGTAGATGAGCGGGTTGCGGCAGCGCCAGCAGTGCGGGTACGAGTGCTCGTAGCTCGCCAGGCGCAGCAGGCGGCCCATCGAGCGCAGCAGCTGGATGAGCGGCTTGTTCGCGTCGAAGACCTGAAGGCCGGCGACCTCGGCGATGTTCGGCAGGAACCTGCCGCCGTCGTCGACGGAGACGATGACGGGGATGCCGTACGACTCGGTGACCCGCTGGTCATCCTCGCCGTAGGCGGGCGCCTGGTGCACGATGCCCGTGCCCTCCGTCGTCGAGACGTAGTCGTCGACGAGGATGCGCCAGGCGTTCTCGGTGCCCCACACCTCGGTGTCGGCGTAGTGATCCCACAGTCGCGCGTACTGCACGCCCTCGAGATCGCGACCGGCGATGGTCCGCGCGATCGCGGCCTTCGCCTCGTCGACGGAGTCGTAGCCGAGGTCGTTCGCGTACGCCCCGACGAGGTCGGCGGCGAGCAGGTACCCCCCCGCCGTCTCCGGCGAGTCGGCCGCGCCGCGCGGGCCTGCGGGCACGACCGCGTAGGCGATGCCGGGGCCGACCGCGAGGGCGAGGTTCGTGGGCAGTGTCCACGGGGTCGTCGTCCACGCGAGCGCCTTGACGCCGGTCAATCCCAGCGCCTCGGCCTTCTCGCCGTCGAGCGGGAACGTCACCGTCACCGTCTGGTCCTGGCGCATCTTGTAGACGTCGTCGTCCATGCGCAGTTCGTGGTTGCTCAATGGCGTCTCGTCGCGCCAGCAGTACGGCAGCACCCGGTAGCCCTCGTACGCGAGGCCCTTGTCGTAGAGCTGCTGGAACGCCCAGATCACCGACTCCATGTAGCCGAGGTCGAGGGTCTTGTAGCCGCCCTCGAAATCGACCCAGCGGGCCTGCCGGGTGACGTACTCCTCCCACTCCCGGGTGTACTTGAGCACGGATTCCTTGGCCGCCTTGTTGAAGGCGGCGAGGCCCATCTTCTCGATCTCGGCCTTGCTGTTGATGCCGAGCTGGCGCTCGGCTTCGAGCTCGGCGGGCAGGCCGTGGGTGTCCCAGCCGAAGACGCGCGGCACGCGCTTGCCGCGCATGGTCTGGAAGCGGGGGAAGACGTCCTTCGCATACCCGGTGAGGAGGTGGCCGTAGTGCGGCAGGCCGTTCGCGAACGGCGGCCCGTCGTTGAACACCCACTCCGCGCAGCCGTCGCGATTGTCGACGGAGGCCTGGAACGTGCCGTCCTGCTTCCAGAAGGCGAGGACGCCTTCCTCGATCGCGGGGAAACGCGGGCTCGCAACGACAGCGGGCTGCTCGGATTTCGGGTACGGCACGGTGCTCCTCGGATTCACTCGACGAGGACGGATCTCTCCGCGGTACCACCTCGATTGGCGCGTCCTGCGCCCGCTTCTCGTGAGCTGTGACGGGCTCGTCCCGTTCGGCTCTACCCCGCTCGCACGGCTCTTCCGAAGACTCCCCGGTGATGGCCGGATCGCTGTCGCTGCCTCGATTCTAGCCGGTACACTGACCGTGATCCCCACACTCAGACACCCGCAGACCCGGTGCCGCATATATCGAATCGAGACCCCGCAGATGTGCGCTGCCCAGATCCCCGAGAAGCCCGCCCTCGAAGGCCTCGAGGCGAAGTGGGGCGACACCTGGCAGCGCGAGGGTACCTTCTCGTTCGATCGCGACTCCGCTCTGGCAGCCGGCCGCGGCGCGGTCTACTCGATCGACACGCCCCCGCCCACGGCATCCGGCTCGCTGCACATCGGCCACGTGTTCTCGTTCACGCACACCGACGTCATGGCGCGCTTCCAGCGCATGCAGGGCAAGCACGTGTTCTACCCCATGGGCTGGGACGACAACGGATTGCCCACCGAGCGCCGCGTGCAGAACTACTACGGCGTCCGCTGCGACCCCTCGCTGCCGTACGACCCCGGCTTCGCACCGCCGTTCGAGGGCGGCGACAACAGAAGCTCGAAGGCGGCCGACCAGGCGCCGATCTCGCGCCGCAACTTCATCGAGCTCTGCGAGCGGCTGACGGAGGAGGACGAGAAGCAGTTCGAGTCGCTCTTCCGCCAGCTCGGGCTCTCTGTCGACTGGGCGCAGACCTATCGCACCATCGGGCGCGAGGCGCTGCTCAGCTCCCAGCTGGCGTTCCTGCGCAATCTCGAGCGCGGTGAGGCCTACCAGGCGCTCGCGCCGACGCTGTGGGATGTCACCTTCCGCACCGCGGTCGCCCAGGCGGAGCTGGAAGACCGCGAGCAGCCCGGCGCCTACCACCGGCTCGCCTTCCACGGCGAGGGCGGCGACGTGTTCGTCGAGACGACCCGCCCTGAGCTGCTGCCGGCGTGCGTCGCCCTCGTCGCGCACCCGGACGACGAGCGCTACCAGGAGCTCTTCGGCAGCACAGTGCGCACCCCGATCTTCGGCGTCGAGGTGCCGGTTCTCGCCCACCACCTCGCGCAGCCCGACAAGGGCTCCGGCATCGCGATGATCTGCACCTTCGGCGACGTCACCGACGTGGTGTGGTGGCGCGAGCTCAACCTGCCGAACCGCGCGATCATCGGCTTCGACGGGCGCATCGTCTCGGTCCTGCCCGAGTGGCTGACGGCGCCTGCGGGCCGCGAGCTCTACGAATCGATCGCCGGCGCGACGGTCTTCACCGCGAAGCAGACGGTGGTCAAGGCGCTCGAGGCCTCCGGCGAGCTCGTCGGCGAGCCCCAGCCCATCCAGCATCCGGTGAAGTTCTTCGAGAAGGGCGATCGCCCGCTCGAGATCGTTTCGACCCGGCAGTGGTACGTCGTCAACGGCGCCCGCGACGACGTGCTGCGCGAGCGGCTCCTCGACGCCGGGCGGGAGATCGCCTGGCATCCCGACTTCATGCGGGTGCGCTACGAGAACTGGGTCGGCGGGCTCTCGGGCGACTGGCTCATCTCGCGCCAGCGCTTCTTCGGCGTGCCGATCCCGGTCTGGTACCCGCTCGACGCCGACGGCAGCCCC
>JAJYBG010000150.1 GCA_021779075.1 Actinomycetes bacterium
CGGCACCTCCGTCGTCACGGGCTCCGGGGCGTCGGCGGCGGGCATGGTCTACAAGCTCGTCGCCCGGGAGGGGGCGTCGGGCGAGTGGGTCGGCGTCGCCAAGAAGTCGACGGGCAAGGCGTCGGTCGCAGGCCGGAAGGCCGGCATCCGGCGGCTGGAGGGCGGGGTGGCGACGGCCGAGGTCGTCGACGTGGCCTCCGGCGACGGCGAGGATGCCCGCGGTGCGGCCCAGGGCGGCCGACTGCTCACGGTGCCGCTGCTCGTCGACGGCGAGCCCTGGGCGGAGTTCACGGGAGCGGTCGGCACCGTGGCCGCACGCGAGCATCACGCGGCCGTCATCGAGGAGCTTCCCGAAGACGCCTTCCGCCTCGGCAGGGGTGAACCCGCCCTGCCGACGGTGTTCGTGTAGCGTGACCCGCCCTCACTCGTCCGCGAGCTGCTCGTAGATGCGCGTGCAGTCGGGGCAGATGGGGAACTTCTCGGGGTCGCGGCCGGGCACCCACACCTTGCCGCAGAGCGCCTTGACGGGCTTGCCGGTGACCGCCGACTCGAGGATCGCCTCCTTGCGCACGTAGTGCGCGAAACGGTCGTGGTCGCCTTCGTCGAGCTCGCTCTGCTGGAGCAGTTCCTCGAGTTCGCGGTCGAGCACATCGGTGCTCCCGCCGGTCCCCGGTTCGTCGATGCTGCGCATAGGACAATCCTCGTCGAAATCCCCCGAATCGACCTCACCGTGCCGTCATGACGTCGATTCGGCGGATCTCGGTTCGCGGCGGGCGCGGCGGGCTACGCCGCGGTGATCGCCGCGTCGAGGATCTCGGGGCCACGGCGATCGTAGACGAGGGAGCCGAGCGCGATCCCTCCCCACCCGGCGGCGAGCCCGAGCACGGCGCCTGCGGCGAGCGAAGCCCAGGCCCAGCCTCCGCCGAAGAGCACGAAGAGCACCCCGAACCCGATCGCCGGAATCGAGACGAGCAGGACGATGAACAGACTCACGGATTGCACGAGCGCCGCCAGGGAGCCGGTCGACTGGGGCTGCTGGAACGGGCTCTGACCCGGCTGGGCGACCGGGTACGGCACGAGCGCCGAGGTGATCGACGAGATGCCGAGCCCGGCGAGCAGCAGCACGAGGGCAACGCCGACGGCAGCGGGCAGGATTCCGGGGTCGCCGTAGCCCACGGCGGTGAGGGCCGCCCCGACCGCGACGAGGATGATGCCGACGCCGAGCACCGGCACGGCGCGGCCGATGCGGTCGGCCCGGCCGGACACCCCCGCGGCGAGGTGCAGCCACACCGCGGTGCCGTCGTAGGCGACATCGTTGTGCATCGACCAGCCGAGGAACAGCGCCATGACCGGCAGCGGCAGCAGCGCGAGAATATGGCCCGGCACCGCGTGAGACAGCCAGAGCCCCCCGACCGCGATGCCGGGGATGATCGGGATGACGATGAGCGCCACCCAGTAGCGCGGGTCGCGCCCCCAGTAGGTGAGCGAGCGGGCGGCGACGGCACCCCAGCGGTTCTGCGGCAGGCGCGAGAACCAGCCGAGACCCCCGTAGAGCCGCACCTCGGCGGTGCGGCCGGGCGAGACGAGGATGCGCGCGACCAGCGCCTGCCATGCCCACAGCAGCAGGACGACGGTCGAAGCGGCGAGGAACAGCTCGCCGATGGCTGCGCCCCAGTGGCCGAGCGAGGCGTCGGCGGGCGCGGCCCAGGGCGCGCCGAAGGGCGTCCAGCGCAGCACGTCGGCCGCCGCGGTGACGAGCGCGCGCGGGTCCTGATGGCGGACGAGCCCCAGGAGGACGACGAGCGCCGGCCCGGCGATGATGACGAGCAGCAGCCCGAGCACGCCGGTGACCTCGCGCGAGCGCCGGGTGTCGAGCAGGATCCCCGCCGCCGCCGCCGCGACGCGCGAGGCGAGCACGCAGGTTGCGACGCCGAACGCCGCCCCGATGACGGCGACGATCGTCGCCCCGACGGAGTGCGACCAGGTCACGATCGAGGCGAGCGCGCACAGCACGAGAGCGACGCCGGGGATCGTTAGCGCGCCGGCTGCCCCGAGGCCGGCGGCGAGCTGCCGCGGCGGAATCCCGAACAGCGCGAATGCCCGCGGATCGAGGGTGTCGTCGACGCCGAAGACGAGCGGAAGGAGGAGGAATCCGAGCGTGACGACCACCCCGGCGACGACGACGAGGTCGCGCACCAGCGGAACGTCGGCGGCGAAGCGGGCGCCGACGAGGGCGGCGACGATCCAGACGGTGAGGCCGAGGCCGTAGGCCAGGCCGATGACCATCCCGATGAGCTGCAGGACGCTGCGCCGGAACTCGCCGCGCAGCAGCGCGAGCTTCAGTCGGAGAAGTCGTGCAACCATTCCAGCCCCTCTGGCGCCTTGCGACCGCCCGCGAGCTCGACGAAGCGCTCCTCCAGGGTCTTGCCCGCGCGCACCTCGTCGGCGGTGCCGGCGTCGAGCACCACACCCCCGACGATGATCGCGACCCGGTCGCAGACCCGCTGGACGAGGTCCATCGAATGGCTGGAGAGCAGCACGGTGCCGCCGGAGGCGACGTAGCGCTGCAGGATCTCGATGACGTTCGCGGCGCTCACCGGGTCGACCGACTCGAAGGGCTCGTCGAGCACAAGCAGGCGCGGCGAGTGGATGAGAGCGGCGGCGAGCGCGATCTTCTTCGTCATCCCCGCCGAGTAATCCGCCACGAGGCGGCCGAGCGCGCTCTCGAGACCGAGCGCCGCGACGAGGTCGGCGGAGCGCTCCGTGACGGTGGGTGCGGGAAGGCCGCGCAGCGCCCCGGCGTAATAGAGGAACTGCGCCCCGGTGAGTCGGTCGAAGAGGCGCAAGCGGTCGGGCAGCGCGCCGATGGAGCGCTTGGCGCGGTCGGGGTCGGCCCACACGCTCTGACCATGGACGAGGATCTCGCCGGCGTCCGGTCTGAGCAGGCCGGTGATCATCGAGAGCGTCGTCGTCTTGCCGGCGCCGTTCGGCCCGACGATGCCGGCGAACGACCCTTCGGGGATGTCGAGGCTCAACCCGTCGACGGCGATCGTCTCGCCGAACCGCTTGAAGAGGCCGCGGATCGAGACCGCGACCGGCCTCGCGACGGGTACCTCGGCCGTGGCGAGCGAGCTCATCGTCGGAAGCAGCGGCTCGGCGGATTCCGGCGGCGCGGCCGCGGGCGCCGGCTTCGGTGCGGCAGGGCGGCGAGCGCGCGGTGCGCGGGCGACGGAGCCTCCGGCTTCGCCGCGGCTGCCCGCTGGGCGGCTCGCCGGAGC
>JAJYBG010000151.1 GCA_021779075.1 Actinomycetes bacterium
GTCGACACGGTCGACTTCGACACCGCCCTCACACTGCTCGACCTGCCGCGCACGGTCGGCCTCGACCCGGAATCCGGCGAGGAGATCAAGGCGCAGAACGGCCGCTACGGACCGTACCTCACCAAGGGCGCGGACACCCGCTCGCTGCCTGGCGAGGACGCGATCTTCACCATCGACCTCGCCGGCGCCCTCGAGCTGTTCGCCCAGCCGAAGTACGGCGCCCGCCGCGCCTCGAGCGCTCTCAAGGAGTTCGATGCCGACCCGGTGAGCGGCAAGGCGATCAGGGTGCGCGACGGCCGCTTCGGGCCCTACGTCACCGACGGCGAGACGAACGCGACCATCCCGCGCGGCGAGAGCGTCGACGACGTCGACTTCGCTCGTGCGGTCCAGCTGCTCGCCGACAAGCGGGCCAAGGGTCCGGCCAAGCCGCGCGCCAAGCGGGCGCCGGCGCGCAGGGCCGCCACGGCCAAGTGAGCTCGCGGTGAGCGACGCCCCCGGCCTCTTCGTCACCCTCGAGGGCGTCGACGGGTCGGGCAAGTCGACCCAGGCCGCGCTGCTGCTGGAGTGGCTGGAGGACGACGGCTACGAGGCCATCCAGACCCGCGAGCCCGGCGGCACCGAGGTCGGCCGGCTCATCCGCGACATCGTGCTGCACCACAAGGGCGCGGTCGACCCGCGCGCCGAGGCGCTGCTCTTCGCCGCCGACCGCGCCCACCATGTGCAGACCGTGGTGCGGCCGGCGCTCGAGCGCGGCGCGGTCGTCGTCCAGGACCGCTACATCGACTCCTCCGTCGCCTACCAGGGCGCCGGTCGCGTGCTCGACCCCGGCGAGGTGCGCCGGCTGTCGCTCTGGGCGACCCGCGATCTCGTCCCCGACCTCACCGTGCTCTTCGACCTCGACCCGGTGGTCGCGCGCGAGCGCATCGTGCGCGGGCGCGGCGAGGCCGACCGCCTCGAGAGCGAGGCCGACGGCTTCCAGGAGCGGGTGCGCGAGGCGTACCTCGCGATGGCGGATGCCGAGCCCGGGCGCTTCCTCGTCCTCGACGGGGCGGCCGACGCCGCCATCCTCGCCGCGGCCGTCCGCGAGCGCATCGCGCCCCTGCTCGGTGCTGTCACTCGCCACGACTAGCCTGAGCCTGTGGGCGCGTGGAGCGAGCTGACCGGCCAGGCCGGGGCGATCGCCGCGCTGCGCGCGGCAGCCGAGGTCGACCCGGCCGGAGGCGTCAACGACGCCATGACCCACGCCTGGCTCCTCACCGGCCCGCCCGGTTCCGGCCGGTCCAATCTCGCCTACGCCTTCGCGGCGGCGCTGCTCAGCGACGACCCGGACGGCGACGACGCGACCGTACGTCAGGTCGCTGCCCGCACGCATCCCGACCTCACCGCCCTGAGCACCGACCGGGTCATCATCACCGTCGACGAGGTGCGCGAGCTTGTCGCCAAGTCGCAGTTCTCGCCATCGGTGGGGCGCTACCGCGTCCTCGTCGTCGAGGACGCCGACCGCATGACCGAGCGCACCTCCAACGTCCTGCTCAAGGCGCTGGAAGAGCCGCCGGAGCGCACGGTGTGGGTGCTCTGCGCGCCGAGCGACACCGATCTGCTGCCGACGATCCGGTCGCGGGTGCGCACCGTACGCCTCACGACCCCGACCGTGGCGGATGTCGCCGCGCTGCTGGTGCGGCGCCACGGCGTCGCGGCGGCGCTCGCCGAGGAATCCGCTCGTCACGCGCAGAGCCACATCGGCATGGCGAGGCGGCTCGCCACCAACGCCGAGGCGCGCGAGCGCCGCGACGAGGTGCTCGACCTGGTGCTCGGGGTTTCGACGGTCGGAGCCGCGGTGAACGCGGCGGCGAGGTTGCTCGAGATCGCCGGCGACGACGGCAAGGCCATGGCCGAGGAGCGCGACGAGCGCGAGCGCGAGGACGCGCTGCGATCGCTCGGCATCGCCCCCGGCGGTACCGTGCCGCTGCAGCTGCGAGGTCAGATCCGCCAGCTGGAGGAGGACCAGAAGCGCCGGGCCACGCGCAGTCTGCGCGACGGTCTCGACCGCATCCTCATCGACCTCCTGTCGGCGTACCGCGATGTCCTCATGATCCAGCTCGGCTCGGCGCTCGAACTCGTCAACGCCGAGCGCGCCGCCCAGCTCGCCGCGATCGCCGCGGCGGCGGGTCCGGAGCGAACGCTCGCCGTCCTGGATGCCATCGCCGAGGCGCGCACTCGCATCGCGGGCAATGTCGCGCCGGCGCTCGCCCTCGAGGCCATGCTCGTCACCGCAATCCGCACCGCGCCCGCCGCCGCACCGGGCCGCGCCACCAGGGGGAGAGCATGAGCCGTCACATCCGCGCATTCGTCGGGGTTGTCGCGGCGCTGCTGCTCGCCGGCTGCACGGCGTTCGCCCCGAACGGCACGCCGACCACGGGCGCGACCTCCGGCATCGTGCCGGGCGCGCCGACCACGGCCGCGGCCGGCGGCACGGCTCCGACGACCGGGGCGCCTGCGGGAGCCGAGTCCTTCTACGGGCAGAAGCTCGGCTGGCGGGATTGCGGCGCCGGCTTCGTCTGCGCGACGGCGTCGGCGCCCCTCGACTGGTCCACTCCGGCCGATGGCAAGACGATCACGCTGAGCCTCATCAAGCAGCCCGCGAAGGGCACGAAGCTGGGCACCCTGTTCGTCAACCCGGGCGGCCCGGGGGGCAGTGCGGTCGACTTCGTCCGCTCCAGCATCGGCGGCGCCGACCAGACTCTGCAGGACCACTTCGACATCGTCGGATTCGACCCGCGCGGTGTCGGCTCCTCGAGCGCGGTGAAGTGCCTCTCCGACAGGCAGATGGATCACTACCTCTACGACCCGACGCCGGGCGTGCGCGGTTCGGCGGCGTGGATCGCCGCCCAGGAGGCCGCGACGAAGAGCCTCGGGCAGGCGTGCCTCGCCCGCACCGGCGCGCTGCTCGGCCACGTCGACACCGGGAGCACGGTGAGCGATCTCGACATGCTCCGCAGCGTGGTCGGCGACACCCGCCTCAGCTACCTCGGGTACTCCTACGGCACGCTCATCGGCTCGCTCTACGCCGACCGGTTCCCCGGCAACGTCGGGCGGATGGTGCTCGACGGGGTCATCGACCCGGCGTCCACCGGCGATGAGCTCACCGTCCAGCAGACGGCGGGCTTCGAGTCGAACCTCAACGCGTATCTCCACTGGTGCTTCACGCGGGACTCGAAATGCCCGTTCACGGGTACGGTCGCCGAC
>JAJYBG010000152.1 GCA_021779075.1 Actinomycetes bacterium
CGGCGCGGGCACCGGCATCTTCAGCCGGCAGCTGGCCGCGCACGTCGGCACGATCACCGCGGTCGAACCATCGAGCTCGATGCGCGAGACGATGCTCGCGACGACGACGGGGATCACCGTGCTCGACGGCCGTGACGACGCCATACCCCTCGCCGACGGCTCCGTGGACGTGGTGGTCGTAGCCCAGGCCTTCCACTGGTTCAACGCGCCGCGCGCACTCGCCGAGATCCATCGGGTGCTCGTGCCCGGCGGCGGGCTCGCGCTCATCTGGAACGAGCGCGACGAGTCGATCGACTGGATGGCGGGCCTGACGCGCGCGATGCGCTGGGACGTGCACCGGCCCTATTCGAGCAACGTCGACTATGCCCGGGTCGTGGCGGCCGGGCCCTTTTGTGACGTCACGCAACACCAGTTCGAGCACCGCCAGCTGCTCACGCGCGAGCAGGTCTACCGCCGCGTGCTCACGACGAGCTACGTCTCGATCATGGACGAGGACGAGCAGCGCTCGCTGCTCGCCGACGTCGCGCGGGTGATCGAGCCACTCGGCGAACCGATCGACTTCCCCTACCGGACCGACCTCTACACGGCGCGCGCGTCTCACGCCGCGCGCGACGACTCGCCGCGATGAGCCCGGACCGCTACACTCACGGCCATCACGACTCGGTGCTGCGTAGCCATCGCTGGCGCACGGCGGAGAACTCGGCGGGCTTCCTGCTCGACCACCTCGCGCCCGGTCAGTCCCTGCTCGACGTGGGGTGCGGTCCGGGATCCATCACCGCCGACCTCGCGAGCTGGGTCGAGCCCGGTGCGGTCGTCGGGATCGATCGCGCGGCGATGGTCGTCGCCGAGGCCGAGGCCGCCTACCCGCCGGCGGCGCACCCCAACCTGCGCTTCGTCCGCGGCGACGTCTACGGACTCGAGTTCGACGACGGGTCCTTTGACGTGGTCTACGCGCATCAGATCCTTCAACACCTCACCGAGCCGGTCGCGGCGCTGTGCGAGATGCGCCGGGTGCTGCGAACCGGCGGCCTGCTCGCGGTGCGCGACGCCGACTACGGGGCCTTCACGTGGTTCCCGGCCGATCCCGCCCTCGACGAGTGGCTGGAGCTCTATCACCGGGTTACGCGCGCCAACGACGCCGAGGCCGACGGGGGGCGACACCTCCCGTCCTGGGTGCGCGCCGCAGGATTCGCCGATCTCACGGTGAGCTCGTCGAACTGGACCTACGCCACGGCCGAGGAGCGGGCCTGGTGGGGCGGACTCTGGGCCGAGCGGGTCACGTCGAGTGACTTCGCGGGCCAGGCGATCGACGACGGGCTGGCGTCGGTGGCCCAACTGGAGCGATTCGCCGACGCCTTTCGCCGCTGGGCCCTCGAGCCCAACGGCCTCTTTCTCGTGCCGAGCGTCGAAGTGCTCGCCCGTCGGGACTAGGCGAAGTCCTCGGCGCGCGCCGGGCGCCCGAAGAGGTAGCCCTGTCCGAACTGGACGCCGAGTTTGCGCAGGGTCTCGGCTTCGGCTGGGGTCTCGACGCCTTCGCCGATCAGCTGGGTGCCCGTGAGGTTGGCGAAGTAGAGCATCCCCGAGACCAGTGCCTGGCGCGCCGGGTCGCAGTCGATGTCGCGCACGAGCGAGATGTCGAGCTTGACCACGTCGGGGCGCAGCTCGAGGATGTGGTGCAGTCCTGCGTAGCCCGCCCCGGCGTCGTCAACGAAGAGGCGGCAGTCCGCCAGCGAGGCCACCGCCTCGCGGATCTCGTCGAAATTGTCGATGCGTGCGTGTTCGGTGATCTCGATGGCGACGTTTCGGTCCGCGGCGGCGATGATTGCGTGCACCGCCGCGCCGACGGCGGCTCTTGGCGAGAAGTTGAGGCTGACCCATGTGCCGGCGGGCAGGCGGCTGGCCTCGGTGATGGCGGACGCCGCGCAGGCTTCCTCGAGCTCGACGCCCATGGCGACCGATGCGGCCATGGCGAAGTGCTCGTCGGGCGGCCGGCCGTCGTCAAAGCGCGTGAGCGCCTCGAAACCGACGACGGCGCCGTCGTTTAGAGCGACGACCGGCTGGAAGACGGGGTGGAAGGCCCGCTCGGCGATGATCGCGCGAATGGTCGAGGTCGTGGCCTCGAGGTGCTGGGCGGTCTCGGCCTGGGCGCCAATGAGCCCCCCGGCGAAGGACCCCAGCTCGTCGTAGAGCGGCAGGCGCAACGCGGTGAAGGCGACGGTCGCGCGGTCGCGCGTTCCCGTCGCCAGCAGGCCGATGACATGGCCGTTCCAGCGCACCGGGGCGAAGGTCACGGCCTCCACGCCCGTCGAGCGGATCGCGCGTACGAGCGGCTCGTCGCTGAACGGGCCGGAATCGGCGAGGTCGACCCACCAGGCGCCGTCGACGCTGCGATTGAGGAAGGCAGTCGGCCGGACGATGTCGACGAGCTGGCCGGTCTGGAGCTCGGTGAGGGTGACCCCGGCCGAGCCGATGATCGCGACCTCGTCACCGCGCAGGGCGAAGATGACGGCGGCGTCGATGAAGTCGAGTCGCAGCACCGCTTCGCAGAACCCGCTGGCGGTGGCCTCGAACGTGCCGTGGGGGCGGACCTCGCGCATCAGGCTGGCGATGTCGTGCGCGTCTCGATTCCCGCGGCTGACGTGCGCTTCGAGCTGTCGCTCGATGCTGAGGTCGCGCTTCACGGCGACGTAAGCCATCACCTCGTCCGTGGCGCCAACGACTGGCGAGATCGTTGCCTCCTCGTCGTAGAGCTCGCCGTTGCGATGTCGGTTGGTGAAGATGCCGTGCCACGACTCGCCGCGCTCAAGGCTGGCCCACAGGTTGCGGAAGAAGGCGTCGTCGTGCAGTCCGCTCTCGAAGATCGATGGCGTTGCGCCGATCAGCTCGTCGATTGGGTACCCGCTGGTCGCCGTGGTCGCGGGATTGGCGTAGAGGATTCGCGACGCCGCATCGGTGATGAAGACCGTCTCGGCGGCCTGGTCGATGGCGGTGCGCAGCAGGTTGCTCTCGTGCAGCGCCCGGGCGAGGTGGTCCTGCTCGGCTAGTCGCTGCAGGCCGATGCCGACCTGCAGCGTCAGGTCCTCGAGGGTCGCGATGGTCACGTCGTCAAAGGCGCCGCTGTCAGTCGCGTAGACGCTGAAGGCCCCGTCGAGGACACCGTCGACGAAGACCGGGATCACGATGGAGGAGCGAAAGCCGTGCTCGGCGGCAGCCTTGGACCAGGGATGAAAGTCGAC
>JAJYBG010000153.1 GCA_021779075.1 Actinomycetes bacterium
TGCACCGGTAGGGCGCCGGCCGTGGGGGCTTCGCGGGGGGCGGTGAGCGCGTGGGCGCTCGACGGGATCCCCGAGATCGTGCCCGGCGATGCGCTGGCCGCGGTCATCGGCGACGCGCTCGCCGCGTCGGCGGCGGGGGTCGCGGCGGGGGACATCCTCGTCGTCACCTCGAAGATCGTCTCCAAGGCCGAGGGCCGCATCGTGCACGCCGGCACCCGCGAGGACGCCATCACGGCCGAGACCGTCCGCGTCGTGGCGACCCGGCCGGGACCGGACGGATCGCTCGTGCGCATCGTCGAGAACCGGCTCGGCATCGTCGGCGCGGCGGCGGGCGTGGACGCCTCGAACACCGCGGCCGGGACGGTGCTGCTCCTGCCCCTCGACCCCGACGCCTCGGCGCGGGCGCTGTGCGCGGCGCTGCGGGCCAGGTTCGGCGTGCCGCTCGGCGTCCTCGTCTCGGACACCCTCGGCCGGGCCTGGCGCATCGGTCAGACCGACATCGCCATCGGTGCGGCGGGGATGGCCGTCGTCGACGACCTGCGCGGCTCCGTCGACTCCGCGGGCCGCGAGCTGCAGGTGACGATCCCGGTCGTCGCCGACGAGATCGCCGGACTCGGCGATCTGGTGAAAGGCAAGGCTTCGGGGCATCCTGTTGCTGTGGTGCGCGGAATGGGACGGCTCGTGACCGCGGAGGTCGACACCCCCGGTGCGCGCACGCTGCCGCGCACCGGCGAGGCGGACATGTTCCGGCTCGGCACGGACGAGGCGTACGCGGCCGGCTTCGCCGACGGCCGGGCAGTCGCCGGAGGCGGCGCATCACGACCAAGGCCCGGTTCCGACGCGCACCCTGCGGGTGCCGCTCAGCCGGCGGGCGGGTCGCGATGAGCTGGGTCGTCGTCATCCCGTTCAAGGGCGCTCCCGACGCGAAGAGCCGCCTCGCCGGGGCGTTCGAGGACGATGTCCGGGCACGCCTCGCACTCGGCTTCCTCTTCGACACCATCAGCGCGGCCCGCGAAGTCCCCGACGTCGCCGCCATCCTCGTCGTGAGCAACGAGCCCGGCCTCGACCGGGCGCTCGGCTCGAGCGAATGCGTCGCGCCGCACTCGTCGCTCGCCGGGGTCGAGGTTCTGCCCGACCCGGGCGACGGCCTCAACGCGGCGATCGCGTACGGAATCGACGAGTACCGCTCCGGCCCCCATGCGGCAGGCCACATCGCCGCCCTGCTCGGCGACCTGCCCGGGCTCACCGTGACCGAGCTCGCCGAGGCGCTCGCCCAGGCCGAGGCGCACCCGATGTCCTATGTGCCCGATCGCGCCGGAACCGGCACGACGATGATCACGCTCGCGCCGGGGGTCGATGCGGGGCCGTTGTTCGGGCCGGGCTCGGCGGCCGCGCACGCGGCGGCGGGATTCACCGCGCTCGACATCCCCGACGAGTCGGGGCTGCGCAACGACGTCGACTCAGTCGAGCACCTCGACCACGTCACCCCCGGCCGCTACACGAAGCCTCTGCTGCGCAAAAACTGACGCGTCGAAGCCGGCGTTGCGCTCCCGGAACTCGGCCGCGGTGCCCGGCCAGAGCAGGGTGAGACGACCGTGGTCGGTGTACCAGCTCGCGCACTCGCCCTGCACCCAGACGGTCCGCTCGGCGGCCTCGTCCAGGAGCGCGGTATAGGCGGCCTCCGCCTCGGGGGTGACGTCGAGGACGGAATCCGGATGCCCGCCCAGCCAGTCGAGCGCGCCGAGCACGTAGTCGAGCTGCGCCTCGATGACCTCGATCGACGAGTTGTGGCCGAGGCCGGCGTTGGGCCCGTCGAGCACGAACAGGTTGGGGAAGCCGGTGACGACGGTGGACGCGTGGCTCGTCATGCCGTGCGCCCAGTGGCCGGCGAGCGTGCCGTGGCGGCCGGTGACGCGCGTCGCGAACGGCGGCCTGGTCGTCTCGAAGCCGGTGGCGAGCACGAGGGCGTCGAGGTCGTAGCGGGCACCGGATTCCGCCACCGCGGTGCTGCCGTCGACCGCGGCGAGCGCACTCGGCTCGAGCACGACGCCCGGGCGCTGCAGGGCGGGGAAGTAGTCGTCGGAGAACACCGCGCGCTTGCAGCCGATCTCGTAGTCGGGGGTGAGGGCGGCGCGGAGCGCCGGGTCGGCGACCGAGGAGGCGAGGTGCGCTTCGGCCCGCTCGCGCAGCGCGGCGATCTGCGGCGAGCCTGCGATGCGTGCCGGGAAGAGCGCCTCGGCCTCGTCGAAGAGCGCTTGGCGATAGCCGGGCGAATCGAGTCCGCGCCGCGGCCCGGTGTCGAGACCACGGTGACGCGAGGCCCCGCTGGACCCCCGCGCGAACGCGGCCTGCTCCGCCGGGGTGAAGGCGTGGTCCTGCCGCGGCAGCACCCACGCCGGGTGGCGCTGGAAGACGACGAGCCGGCCCGCGCGGCCCGCGAGCTCGGGCACGAGCTGCACGGCGCTCGCGCCGGTGCCGACGACGCCGACGCGTAAGGCCTCGAGGGATTCGTCCTGCCAGCGCGCCGAATGGAAGGCGCGGCCCGGGAACGCGTCGAGGCCGGGGATGCCGGGCACCTGCGGCTCGCTGAGGCGGCCGACGGCCATGACGAGGACCCGGGCGGTGATCGACCCGCCGGTCGAGTGCACGGTCCAGTTGCCTTCGGACTCGACCCAGGCGGCCTTCACCAGCTCGTCGTCGAACCGGATGTGCCGCAGCAGCCCCTCCTCGCGGGCGGCCTCGCGCAGGTAGTCCTGGATCTCGGCCCCCGGCGCGAAGACCCGCGACCAGTCCGGCTTCGGGCGGAACGAGTACGAGTAGAGATGGGAGGGGATGTCGCAGGCCACGCCCGGGTAGACGTTGTCGCGCCAGGTGCCGCCGACGTCGCCGGCCCGCTCGAGGATGACGAAGTCGTCGAACCCGGCCCGCTTGAGCCGGATGCCCAGGCCGAGCCCCGCGAAGCCGGCTCCGACGATGACGAGTTCAGGCATAGCGCGTCGTCCGTTGCCGGACGGGCCGGCCTGCGGCGGCGGCGATGGCCGCGAACTCGGCGGGCGACACCCGGCCGATCGTGCCGCCGAGGTCATCGGCTCCGGCCTCGAGCAGGGGGAGCGCCGCCTCGATCCCGAGGCGCGGCCAGGTCGCCTGGATGTGGTCGATGGCGCCCGCGAGCATGATGCGCGCCATCGCCGTGACCTCGCGCGCCAGGGCGAGGTCGCCGGCCGCCGAC